>JAZUHS010000202.1:0-3204 GCA_045641845.1 Bulleidia sp.
GGATTTGAATTCGTTTACAGATATAGTCATTACAGAGGGATGAACAGTAATCCTGATGTGGGAGAAAAGCCCCTTCATTACATACTCACATTCTCTGCATCAGCTTTTCGAATCTGAAAAGCTCCTGCAGGGAATGTTTTCTTTTCTCGCTGCAGGCGGAGGTGGAACGATGGAATTTAAAGATCTGCTGAAACACGAAAGTGATATCAATGAGCTTCTGGCCAGAAATGGCGTGCGTTTCGGCATATACAAGAACAATACATTCAAGGAACAGCTCTTTCCCTTTGATGCAATCCCGCGTGTGATTACAAAGGAAGACTTCGATTATCTGGAAAGAGGTCTGATCCAGAGAGTAGATGCCCTGAATGCTTTCCTGAAGGATATCTATTCTGACTATCAGATTGTCAAGGATGGTGTCATTCCGGAAGAGTTTGTATTCAACTCTACAGGCTTTCTGGCAGAACTGGTCAATGCTGTGCCTTCCAAAGGAATCTATGCGCATATTGCCGGCATTGATCTGGTACAGGCTAAGGATGGTACGTGGTATGTTCTGGAAGATAATCTGCGTATTCCTTCCGGAGCAAGCTATCCGATGATTGCCCGCGAGATGATGCGCAAGGCTACACCGAAGACATTCCGAGATAATGCAATCCGGGATAACAGAGACTATGCACAGATGCTTCTGGAAACAATGAATCATGTCAACACCGGCGGTATCAATGTCATTCTGACTCCGGGCAGATATAACGCAGCTTACTTCGAGCATTCCTACTTTGCGGAAAAGACCGGCTGTACATTAGCGGTACCGCAGGAACTGTCGGTGGAGAATAACTGCGTCTATTACAAGAATCATCTTGGTGAGAATGTGAAGGTAGGTGCAATCTACCGTCGTATCTCCGATGAATATCTGGATCCGCTGACATTTAATCCGGAATCACTGATTGGTGTACCGCAGATCATGAATGCATATCTTGCCGGCAATGTAGCTCTGGTCAACAGCCCCGGCAATGGCGTTGCGGATGATAAGGGTATCTATTACTTCGTGCCGAAGATGGTGGAATACTACCTGCATGAAGAACCGATTCTGAAGAATGCACCGACATATCTTCCTTATTACGAAGAAGACCGTCAGTATGTACTGGATCATCTGGAAACATTAGTTATCAAAGATGTATCCGAAGCCGGCGGTTATGGCGTCGTCTTCGGCAGCAGCATGAATACAGAGGAACTGGCAATGTGGCGTAAGCGTATTGTCGAGGAATCCCGTCGCTTCATTGCTCAGGAAGTCATTGATTTTATTGATCTGAAAGTACATGACAATGAACAGTGGGCAGAGCGCAAGGCGGATCTGCGTGCATTTGTATTAACCGGTGAAACAACAAGAGTATGGGCTTCAGGTCTGACACGTTTCTCACGTAATCCTGATTCCTTTATTGTCAACAGTTCTCAAGGAGGAGGTTTCAAGGACACATGGGTATTATCACGATAGAAAAGGCGAATCATCTGTTCTGGCTGGGCCGTTATGCCGAGCGTATGACAGGTACGATTCGTATGTATATGGAATGCTTTGATCAGCTGATCGACGTAGATGACAAGGCATATATCAACTTCTGCAATCGTCTTTCCATTCCTTACGACTGCTACAAGGATGCGGATGACTTCATCACTTCCTTTGTTTATGACATCAATAACCCTGATTCTCTGGTATCAGCCATCAACATGGCTTACAGCAATGCCGTTGTTCTGCGTGAGGAAATCACCGGTGATACTCTGGCATATATTGATCTTGCCAAGCGTATTCTGGAAAAGGAAGAACCCGGTACACTGATGCTGGAACTGCAGAAGGTGCTGGATGATATCAATGCCTTCTGGGGCAGCGCATCCGATACGATGGAGGAGACATGCCGCAGTATCGTCAAGTGCGGCAAGCATGCAGAGAAGCTGGATATTCAGTTCCGCTTTGATATCGCAGATGCCAGCGTACAGCGCGATCTGAATAAGCTGAAGCATCGTATTTCCGTACTGGCAGAGAATTACGATATTCCCGGACTGCAGGAAGTGAAGCAGATGTTTGCGAATGAGAAAGCAGAGTATGCGGATTATATTGCCTATATTGAAGCATTGTCCAACTGCTTCAGCATCAGGTAATTTCTATGAGAAAGCTTGCTTATGAATACACTATGGAACTGAAGTTCTCAGAGCCGATCTATGATCATCAGGTCCAGCTGAAATGTCTTCCGGTAGAGAATCTGTATCAGAAGAATGAAGAAGTAAAGTATGAGATTTCTCCTGCTTTTACCTCTGCCTTAAGCAAAGACGGCTTCGGCAATACGGTCATCTCCTGCAAGGTCGCAGAACCGCATACGCATTTCAATGTATCCGTGAAGGGAATTGTGGATGTTGAATATGCAAGATTGCAGAATGAAGAATGTCATCCGATGTATCGTGCGGAAACAGCTTTGACCGGCTATGATGAAGCAATGGCTTCACTGTTGCCGGAAAGTGATTACTTCTTTGAACAGATGATGGAGATCTCCAGAAATATCTACTACGAAATCTACTACACACCCGGATCTACCGGTATTGCGACCAGTGCATCCCAGGCCTTTGCCCAGAAGCAGGGAGTATGTCAGGATTTCTCTCATATCATGCTTGCAGTCGTGCGTCATCTTGGCTATCCTGCCCGCTATGTTGCCGGCATGATGTCAGGGGAAGGGGAAACCCATGCCTGGATTGAGGTGTACTACAAGGGCAGATGGCATGGCTTTGATCCGACCAACAACCGTCCCGTCAATAACCAGTACATCGTATTTGCCAAGGGCAGGGACTATCGCGATTGTGCGATCGACCGCGGTATTTTCCAGGCTGACCACTATACACAGCAGGAAATGAAGGTTCATGTCAGTGTTAAGGTGATCTGACTTCCTGATTGTCATGTACAATGATTTCATCTACAGACAGGAGAAATCATATGACCAGAGAAGAAATGTTCGCCTATATCCTCGACAGTGTGCCGTATCGTGTTGTCTTTGTGGACACTGATCACATCATCCGCTACATGAACAAGGAAGCTAAACATCATTACTATGATGTCAGAGGCTATCGTGATCTTGTCGGCAAGTCCATCTTTGAATGCCATAACGAAAAGAGCAAAGAAGCGCTGATCGCAGCTGTTGAAAAGCTGAAGAATCATGGCAATGAGAT
>JAZUHS010000203.1:0-14994 GCA_045641845.1 Bulleidia sp.
ATGAATGCTGCGGCGGTTACATTTCCCTCAAGGAAAAGGAAGTGTCACAGAATATGTGCAGTAATATTGCCAAGAGTGCAGAAGGTTTCGGGGCAGAGATGCTGGTTACAGCATGTCCTTTATGCCGCTATAACCTGATGAAGAGCACAGACATGCCGATTGTATATTTCACCGAGCTTCTGGCGGAAGCTCTTGGTGTCAGGGAAGAGGTGGCAGAATGAACAGTGGTCCTTTTACATCCGCAGAACTGATTAAGGAAATCAGCGGTGTGAATCCGCTGAAGTGCATGAAGTGCGGCAAGTGCTCTGCGTCCTGTCCTTCCTTTGATGAGATGGATATCAAGCCGCATCAGTTTGTTTCTTATGTACAGAGTGAGAATATCGAAGCTCTGGTGAATTCAAAATCTTTATGGAAGTGTCTTTCCTGCTTTGCCTGTGTGGAAAGATGCCCGCGCAATGTCAAGCCCGGTGTACTGATTGAAGCTGCCCGTCAGCTGGTAGTCAGAAGCCGCGGCGGCAGTTATCTGAACCCTGAGGAAATCCCGGAACTGCTGGATGATGATCTTCCGCAGCAGCTTCTGGTGAGTGCGTTCAGAAAGTACAGGAGGTAAGAGGAATGCAGAAGATTGGTGTATTTGTATGCCATTGCGGTTCCAACATCGCAGCGACTGTAGATGTTGCCAAGGTCGTGGAAATGGCAAAGATGGAACCTGGTGTTGTGCATGCCGAAGACTATCAGTACATGTGTTCTGAAGCAGGTCAGCTGAAGATCCAGACTGCCATCGGAGAAAAGGGATTAACAGGTGTTGTTGTATGTTCCTGTTCTCCCCGTATGCATGAAACAACATTCCGCAATGCCTGTGAAAGAGCAGGATTGAATCCTTATATGGTGGAAATCGCCAACATCCGTGAACACTGTTCCTGGATCCATAAGGATATGATGGAAGCTACCAAGAAGGCTGTCATTCTGATGCGTGCAGCCGTTGCCAAGGTAAACCTCAATACTCCGCTGAAGCCGGGCGAAAGCCTTGTTACAAAAAGAGCACTGGTCATCGGCGGCGGTATTGCCGGTATCCAGACAGCTCTGGATATCGCGGAAGCAGGATACAAGGTAGATATCGTAGAAAAGACACCCAGTATCGGCGGCCGTATGTCACAGCTGGATAAGACCTTCCCGACGCTGGACTGCTCTGCCTGCATTCTGACACCGAAGATGGTGGAAGCCAATGCCCATGAGAACATCACCATTCACACCTACAGTGAAGTGGAAAAGGTAACCGGATTTGTCGGCAACTTCACTGTTGATATCCGCAAGAAGGCAAGAAGTGTCAATATGTCCAAGTGCACAGGCTGCGGTGTATGCCAGAGCAAGTGTCCTTCCCGCAAGACACCCAGTGAATTCAACCGCGGTCTGAATAACAGAAGTGCAATCTATACACCTTTTGCCCAGGCCATTCCCAATGTACCTGTCATTGACAGAGAAGCATGCATTAAGTTCAAGACCGGCAAGTGCGGTCTTTGTGCAATGGTATGTCAGGCCGGTGCGATTGAATATGACCAGCAGGATGAAATCATTACGGAAAAGTACGGTGCGATTGTTGTTGCGACCGGCTTCGATATGATCTCTCTGGACAAGTACGATGAATATGCATATTCACAAAGCAAGGATGTCATCACATCTCTGGAACTGGAACGTATCATGAACGCAGCCGGTCCTACCGGCGGTCATCTGGAACGTCTGTCTGATGGCAAGGCGCCGAAGGAAATCGTCTTCGTGCAATGCGTCGGCTCCCGCTGCTCGGATGATCGCGGCAAGAGCTACTGTTCCAAGGTCTGCTGCATGTATACAGCCAAGCATGCAATGCTGATCAGAGATAAATATCCGGATGTGAATGTCACTGTCTTCTATATTGATGTACGTACACCCGGCAAGAACTTCGATGAGTTCTACAGAAGAGCTGTTGAAGACTATGGCGTCAACTACATCAAGGGTCAGGTCGGCAAGGTACTGCCGCAGCCGGATGGAAAGCTGCTGGTCAGAGGTGTAGATCTTCTGGAAAACAAGCAGATTCTCAAGGAAGCGGACATGGTTGTGCTGGCGGCTGCGATTGAACCGAGCAAGGATGCCCGTAAGATTGCAACAATGCTTACAGCAAGCATTGATACCAACGACTTCCTGACAGAAGCACATGCAAAGCTTCGTCCTGTTGAATCTCCGACAGCCGGTATCTTCCTGTCCGGTGTATGTCAGGGTCCTAAGGATATTCCGGAAACGGTATCTCAGGCCGGTGCAGCTGCAGTCAAGGCAATCGGACTTCTCGCCAAGAACAAGCTGCTGACAAATCCCTGCACAGCACACAGTGATGAACTGATGTGCAATGGCTGCTCTCAGTGTGCAAATGTATGTCCTTATGGTGCAATCAGCTATGAAGAGAAGCTGGTAAACGATCATGGTATCCGTGAAACCCGTCGTGTTGCTGTTGTTAATACAGCATTATGTCAAGGCTGCGGTGCATGTACGGTTACATGTCCTTCCGGTGCGATGGACCTCAATGGTTTCTCCAATCGTCAGATTCTTGCGGAGGTAGATGCAATATGCCGTTAGAAAACAATGAATTCAGACCTAAGATTGTAGCGTTCTGCTGCAACTGGTGTTCCTATGCAGGGGCGGACCTTGCCGGCAGCGGCCGTATGACATACCCTGCTGATGTCAAGATCATCCGTGTTCCCTGTTCCTGCCGTGTCAATCCGATGTTCATCCTGCGTGCTTTTGAAAAGGGTGCGGACGGTGTCATCATGTGCGGCTGTCATCCCGGTGACTGTCATTACAGTACCGGCAACTTCTATGCCAGACGCCGTATGGCCATGCTGTTCTCCATGCTCGAATTCATCGGCATTGAAAACGGACGTACACGTGTGGAATGGGTATCCGCAGCAGAGGGTGCGAAGTTCTCTGCGACGATGAATGAATTTGTAAAGAAGATCACCGAACTTGGTGAAAACGTGAGACTGGGGGACTTAAGATGCAGGAACTGATGACTCGTGCTAAGGCACTTCTTGCGGATGGTACAGTTGCCCGTGTGCTGGGATGGAAGAAGGGAGATCTTTCCTATAATCCTGAACCGGCATACTTCACGAAGGAAGAAGACTTCAGTGAATTCGTATACAACGGCTTCTGCGGAGCCAACTTAAGCAAGATGATGATTGAAGCAGGTAAGCTGGAAGGAAAGACACTGGTCTTCCTGAAGCCCTGCGATACATACAGCTGCAACCAGCTGCTCAGCGAACATCGTATTGTCCGTGAAAAGGCATATATCATCGGTGTCGGCTGCAAAGGCAAGCTGGATATTGAAAAGATCAAAAAGCAGGGTGTTAAGGGTATTCAGAGCATTTCCGGCATGGAGATGAGTGATGCCTGTGACACGCTGACATGTACAACTATCTATGGTGAAAAGACGGTTTCCTATCGTGAGAGCATGCTGGAAAGATGCCATGTATGCAAGGGCAAGGAACATAAGATCTATGATGAAATCATCGGTGAATCCGTCGATACAAAGGAGGGCGAACGTTTCGCTCTGGTTGAAAAGATCGAAGCGATGACACCGGAAGAGAAGTTTGCCTATTTCCAGAAGGAATTAAGCAAGTGCATCCGCTGCAATGCCTGCAGAAATGTATGTCCGGCATGTACATGCCGCAAGTGCATCTTTGATTCCAATAAGTTTGACAGTGCGCAGAAAGCCAATGTGGATTCCTTTGAAGAGAAGATGTTCCACATCATCCGTGCCTTCCACGTTGCCGGCAGATGCACCGACTGCGGTGAATGCAGCCGTGTATGTCCGCAGTCGATTCCGCTGCATCTGTTCAACCGTAAGTTCATCAAGGATATTGATACTTACTATGGTGAATATCAAGCCGGGGCAGAGGTTGTGGAACGCAGTCCTCTGACCAGCTATACATTCGAGGACGTAGAGCCTAAGGATGCGGTAGGAAGGGGAGAATAACATGCTTAAGATTGCTAAGAATCAGCTTGGTGAACTGTTCTCTCTGATCAGCAGCCGCTGTGATCTGTTTGTGCCGGTGAATACTGCCGGACAGGTGAATTACGGTCTTTACAATGAAGATGCTGAAGTCGATCTGACTGTACTGAAGACAGTCAAGAGCGGCAAGGATGTCTTCTTCCCGCAGAGTGAAACACTCTATACAGTTACAAGAAAAGACAGAAAGATGAAGATCGAAGCTGCTGCTCTTAAGGACAGAGACTTCGTCGTCTTCGGTATGAAGGCATGTGATTTAAGAGGTCTTGAAGTACTGGACAAGGTCTTCCTTGATCAGCAGCCTCAGGACAGCTTCTACGCTGCTCGAAGAGCTCATGGCACCATTGTCGCAATGGCCTGCAGTGAACCTGAGGAAACCTGCTTCTGCAAGGTCTTCGGCATTGACTGCGCCGATCCCAAAGCCGATGTTGCTGTATGGGCAGTCGGTGATGAATACTGCTGGAAGGCATTGACTGCAAAAGGGGAACAGCTGACAGCAGCGGTATCTGCGCTGTTTAATGAGACGGATGAAACTGCTGTTCAGACAGAACAGGCAAAGATCCGTTCCATAGTTGAAATGCTTCCCTACAGCCATCTTTCCCTGGAAGGATGGGGCAGTGATGTGCTCGAAGAAAAGTTCAATAGTCCCTTATGGGAAGAACTGTACAAGCCCTGCTTAGGATGCGGTACATGTACGTTTGTATGTCCGACCTGTCAGTGCTATGACATCAAGGACTATGATACTGGTCATGGTGTCATGCGTTATCGCTGCTGGGATTCCTGCATGTATTCCGACTTTACGATGATGGCCCATGGCAATAACCGTACCAGCCAGATGCAGAGATTCAGACAGCGTTTCATGCATAAACTGGTCTACTTCCCTGCCAATAATGACGGCATGTATTCCTGCACAGGATGCGGCCGCTGTCTGGACAAATGTCCGCAGTCTCTGAATATCGTCAAGGTCATCAGAGCCTTTGCGAAAGGAGGAAAAGCAGAATGAGTGAATGTGTATGCGGCAACAACTACACCGCAGATGCGCTGATTCCGTTGATCGGCATTATTACGGATATCCGTCAGGAAACGCCGGATGTCAAAACCTTCCGCGTGACTGCACCTCAAGGCGGACGTCTGTTTGACAGCATGCCTGGTCAGTGTGCAATGCTCTGTGTTCCCGGTGTCGGTGAAGCGATGTTCTCCATTACTTCTTCTCCGACATGTACGGAATATCATGAATTCAGCATCAAAAGATGCGGTACATTAACCGATTACCTGCATACGATGGAAGTCGGTGATGAGATCATGGTCCGCGGTCCGTATGGCAATCACTTCCCGGTTGAAAAGGAACTCAAGGGCAGGGATCTCTTGTTTATCGGCGGCGGTATCGGTATCGCTCCGGTTCGTTCCGTCATCAACTACTGTCTGGATCATCGTGAGGATTACGGTGCCATTGATATTGTCTACGGCTCCCGCTCCAAGGATGATCTGGTGCAGCTGAAGGAGATTCAGGAAAAGTGGATGCATGCGGAAAACTGCAGAGTGCATCTGACCATTGACCGCCAACAGGAAGGCTGGGAGGGTCATGTCGGCTTTGTTCCTAATTACGTGAAGGAACTTGGCTTTGACAGCAATAAGACCGCTGTTCTCTGCGGTCCTCCGATTATGATTAAGTTTGTTCTGGCCGGCTTAAAGGAGATCGGCTTCAATGATGAACAGATCTATACAACCCTCGAACTGCGCATGAAGTGCGGTATCGGCAAGTGCGGCAGATGCAATGTAGGCACGAAGTATGTATGCAAAGACGGACCTGTCTTCCGTTTCGATCAGCTCGATGAGCTGCCGGCGGAATACTGAGGAAGGAGAAAAGGCATGGAGAATATGGTAAATGTATATTTCTTCGGCAAGAAGTATACCGTTCCTGCAGAACTGACCATCATGACAGCGATGGAATATGCAGGCTATACACTGAAGCGAGGCTGCGGATGCCGTCATGGTTTCTGCGGTGCCTGTGCAACAATCTACAGAATCAAGGGAAAGAATGAACTGAAGACATGTCTTGCCTGCCAGACACAGGTAGAGGAAGGCATGTATGTCGCAAGCATTCCCTTCTTCCCGACAGATAAGAGAACGTACAAACTGGAAGATCTGAAGGTTTCCCAGAAGGTGATGATGGAGCTGTATCCGGAAATCTACAGCTGTATCGGCTGCGGTGCCTGCACCAAAGCCTGCACGCAGAATCTGAACGTCATGCAGTATATTGCCTATGCCCAGCGTGGTGACTTTGAGAAGTGTGCGGAAGAATCCTTCGACTGTGTTGCCTGCGGCTGCTGCTCCGTCAGATGCCCGGCAGGTATTTCTCATCCGATGGTAGGTCAGCTGGCAAGAAGACTGACCGGCAAGTATATTGCGCCTAAGGCACAGCATCTGGCTGAACGAGTAGCTGAAGTCAATGCCGGTGCTTATGATGAACTGATTGAGCAGATCATGCAGAAGCCGATCAGTGAAATGCAGGAACTCTATAACAAGAGAGATATTGAAAAGTAAGGAGAGCACTTCATGTATACACCTTATCCCGAATATATGATGGAATCTGTAAGAAAGGTTGAAGCTTCCCGTGAAAGACGTATGTCTTCTGAGCCTCGCCGTCTGAGTGCAGAAGAAAAGGATGCTCTGCTGAAGGAATTTCATCCTGACTATAATCCCGATGCCTTCGCTGAAATTCAGGTAGGTCCCAATAAAGGACAGAAGGCACCTCTGGAACTGGCGGAAATGCTGCACAGCACAAGCCGTCTGGTAAATGAAAAGATTGATCTGAACAAGATTGATTATGATGTTGATGTACTTGTTATCGGCGGTGGCGGTGCGGGTTCTTCCTGTGCCATTGAAGCACACAATGCCGGTGCCAATGTCATGATGGTTACCAAGCTGCGTATCGGTGATGCCAATACAATGATGGCAGAAGGCGGTATTCAGGCTGCGGATAAAGCGAATGACTCACCTGTACAGCACTACCTTGACTGCTTCGGCGGCGGTCATTTCGCTGCTAAGCCCGAACTGGTAAAGAAGCTGGTTATGGATGGTCCCGATGCCATCAAGTGGCTCAATGAACTTGGCGTGGAATTCGATAAGGAAACAGACGGTACCATGATTACCACACATGGCGGCGGTACTTCCCGCAAGAGAATGCACGCAGCCAAGGACTACACAGGCCGTGAAATCATGCGTACAGTACGTGATGAAGTCATCAACCTGGGTATTCCGGTTGTGGAATTTACTTCTGCTGTAGAACTGATCAAGGATGACAAAGGTCAGGTCGCAGGTGCAGTTCTGCTGAATATGGAAACAGGTGATTATCTGGTTGCCCGTGCAAAGACAGTTGTCATCGCAACAGGCGGTGCCGGCAGAATGCACTATCAGGGCTTCCCGACATCCAACCACTATGGCGCAACTGCCGATGGTCTGATTCTCGGTTACAGAGCCGGAGCACCGCTGCTGTATCAGGATTCCATCCAGTATCATCCCACAGGTGCAATTTATCCTTCCCAGATCCTGGGTGCACTGGTTACCGAAAAGGTACGTTCCGTCGGTGCCCAGCTGGTCAATGCCGAAGGTGAAGCATATATCCATCCTCTGGAAACACGTGACGTCAATGCTTCCGGTGTTATCCGTGAATGCCGTGAAGGCAGAGGTATTGATATTCCCGGCGGTGCAAAGGGCGTATGGCTGGATACACCGATGATTGAAATTCTGGGTGGTGAAGGCACGATCGAAAAGAAGATTCCGGGTATGCTGAAGATGTATCTGAACTACGGCATCGATATGCGCAAGGTTCCGATTCCGATCTATCCGACTCTGCACTATCAGAACGGCGGTATCGAAATCGATGGCGATGGCTTCAGTATGACCATTCCCAATCTGCTTGTTGCAGGTGAAGCAGTCGGCGGTATCCATGGACGCAATCGTCTGATGGGCAACTCACTGCTGGATATCATTGTCTTTGGCCGCAATGCCGGCAAGAAGGCTGCTGAAAAGGCAAAGGAAACGGTTCTTGGTACAATGAACCTGGATCATGTTGCAGCATATGATGCAGCATTGAAGGATGCAGGTCTTGATACAGGAAAGGTATCCCCGCAGCTGTTACCGGAATACACAAGACACGAAAGATAACGAAACAAAGGATGATTCTCTTCTGAAGATACAGAAAGGGAATCATCCTTTTCATATGCGCATATGAAAAAGGGGAACTGTACGCTCCCCTTGGATTGATGAATTACTTCAGAACAATCTTGTTAACAGCCTTGCCGGCTCTCGGGCATCCGCCTGTAACAGTGACTTCTGTACCTTCGGGTGCACTGACTACCCATGTCATCTTCTTGGATGCAGGAGCGTGGTTGTTTGTTGTACCTCCCATGCCCCAGCCCCAGGAGAAGTTGCCCCAATAGCCGTTGAGGTGACCGATATCTTCCTTTGCCTTGCCCATGACAACGTCAGCACCTTCAATGGTAACTGTAACGCCCTGTGCACGGCCGATGGAAACGGCTTCCTTTGTAACATATGTAGGCAGGTAAGCACCGTTGGAGATTGTTGTTTCAATCTTGTACTGGTTTTCGCCTGTCTTTGTAACAGTTGTATTCTTCCAGGAGAGTCTGGGCAGAGTCTTCATTTCACGAAGCAGGAAGCGTGTATGCTTTTCTACTTCTGTGGGCAGGAACTTAACCGGTGCATTCTGGATGACTGTCTTGTAGTCGAAGCCGCCGATTTCAACTTCACCCAGCTGCGGATGGTTGAACTTTGTCCATACCTTGTAGCCATCGCCGTCATTCTGTTCATCGTTCCACTTCAGACGAGCAACAAGCTGTTCTTCGGACTCTTCTTCTGTTCTTGCACGGTTGGGATAGATGCGGGGCAGACCTGCCTTGACATCGAGATCCCAGCATTCGCATGTGTAGTTGATCAGACCCATAGCGAAGTGGCAGAAATCATCGAACAGACCCAGGATTTCACCGGGACGGTTGCCCATGTAGTCATCACGGACATTCCAGCATACATAGCCTGTTTCTTCTTCAGCCATCTTGCCGATTTCCTTATAGCGAGTCATATCTTCCGCATGTACATTCTTGCCGGAAGTATATCCCGGAGGATACAGATACTGACCGCCGGCTGTATGGAAGTGCAGGATTGTGCAGAGGTTCTTATGTGCATTGACGAATTCAGCCATTGTACGAGCTTCGATGTTGCTTAAGGCATAATCACCGGCACCGGCCTGACGATGTTCAGGCGCCCATGCGAAGGGGAAATTTCTGTTCAGGTCGTTGCTGAAGGGAGAACGAGCGGACTTGATTTCCTCATCCGGTTCAGCTTCATTGAGCAGACCTTCTGTATAAACGTTATAGAAGTCGCCTTCAATATCATCAGGCAGCCTTCTGACCATGATACGGGGATCCTTGGCAGATACCTTGAAGCAGCCGTTATCATCCTTGACACGCATCTGACGGATAACACCATCCCCATCGATATCGGCAGCCTGCAGACCGGGCAGAGGCTGTTCAGCCGGATAGTTGCGGGGAACGGAGCGCAGCTGTGTAGGTGTTGTCAGATACAGTTCGGAACCATCAGGTGTAATACGAGGTACTACATAGACTGTATTGTGCTTGAGCAGCTCAGCGATTTCAGGTTCCTTGATGTTAGTGAAGATTGTATCGAGGAAGTACATTGCAGAAGCATTGCCGAGAACTTCACCCGCATGAATGTTTGCAGTAACGGCAAAGCCGGGCTTGTCTTCAAATGCACCTGTAGACAGATCTGTGATTTCCAGCATCCAGATGTCTCTTCCTTCGGGTGTCTTGTTCAGTGAGTTCAGACGAGTATATTCCGGGAATTCAGAAGCATACTTCTGAACACGTTCGGTGATTTCGCCATACTTGAAGTAATGATCGTAAGTATAAGTAACGTTCATAATCGAATCTCCTTTGGGTATTATCATACTTCGTATTCTGATTCAGCAGGTGAATGAATGTCTCTCGATACGTGAAAATATCCGTATGACAGTTGCTTTGTTTCATTTTGTTTTCAGAATATGATACGTTATAGACCGAGGTGAGCATGATGAACGAAATCAGATATAAAAGAAGTACAGGCAGTGATCCTGTCTTTGCCGAAAACTGCCGTATCCTGAATCAGGAACTGGATCTGCGCATGGGCGTAGAGCTGCAGAAGGACAAGTATGCGAAATACAATCAGATTGATCATATCAGACATGTTATCCTGGCTTATGATGGAGATACCTGCATAGGTTCGGGAGCCATCAGAGCTCTTGATGAAGAAAAGATCGAACTGAAAAGGGTATATGTACGTGCGGATATGCGCAATCATGGCATCGGCAGAAAGATCGTCATTGCACTGATGCAGTGGGCAAAGGAACTGGGCTATCATCAGATGATTCTGGAAAGCGGCATGCCGCTGGTGGAAGCGCATCATATCTATTATGGTCTGCGCTTTGTAAAGACAGAGAACTGGGGTCCGTACATTGGTCTGGAAGAGACATCTCTGTGCATGGCCTATGACCTGGATCAGCTTTGAAAGTGTTAGCTTATATTTGAATTAGCGCTATAATAACTCGGTGAGTATTGAGGTAAATATATGATTTTAGATCAGATTAATACAGAACTGCTGGCAATGGCAGAAGAATCCGACATTGTCCTGAAGGAAATCTATGAACAGATTGACCGTACAGCTTTCCGTAATTCCGACAGAATTCTCTCTGCCTTCATTGAGAATCAGGTCAGCTATTCCGACTTTGCGGACATCAACGGCTATGGCAACTACGATGCCGGTCGCGATAAGCTGGAGAAGATCTTTGCGACAGTACTTGGATGTGAAGATTCCCTGGTCAGACCGCAGATCATGTCCGGTACAAATGCGCTGTACCTGGCTTTCTCCGCGCTTCTCAAGCATGGCGATACAATGATTTCCATTACCGGTACACCGTATGACTCTTTACAGGAAATGATCGGTCTTTGCGGAAACAGCAGCCAGTCCTTAAAGGCACATGGTGTTGCCTTTGAACAGATTGATCTGATTGACAATGAGTTCGATGAAGAAGCGATTGTAAACAGATTAAAGGAAAAGAATGTAAAGCTTGTTGAGATCCAGAGATCCCGCGGCTATTCTTCCCGTTCTTCCTTAAGACTGGAAAAGATTGAACATGTCATCAGAAAGATCAGAGAAGTCAATGAAGAAGTCATCATCATGGTAGATAACTGCTATGGTGAACTGGTTGAAGAAAGAGAACCCGGTCATGTCGGTGCGGATATCGTAGTCGGTTCCTTAATGAAGAACCTGGGCGGCGGTGTAGTGCCTACAGGCGGCTATATTGCCGGCAATGAAGATCTTATCGGAATGGTTGCAGAACGTCTGACAGCGCCAGGAATCGGCAAGGATCTTGGTGCCAACTTCAACATGAACAATGCTTTCTTCAAGGGTCTGTTCATGGCTCCTAATGCCGTCAAGAATGCACTGAAAACAGCAGTATTCTCTGCCTACATTCTGGAAAAGCTTGGCTTTGACAATGTTTCTCCGCGATACTGCGATCATCGTACAGATATCATCCAGACAGTGGAACTCGGCAGTGAAGACAATCTGGTACGCTTCACTCAGGGTATTCAGGAATCCTCTCCGATCGATTCCTTCGTGCATGTCCTGCCTGCACCGATGCCCGGCTATCCCTTCGATGAAGTCATGGCCTGCGGTGCTTTCACTCAGGGTTCTACGATTGAACTGAGTGCCGATGCACCGGTTGTACCTCCCTATACACTCTATATGCAGGGAGGTCTTTCCCTGGAATACGGCAAGCTCAGTATTCTCTTGGCACTGTCTAAGATTCTGAAGAAATAAATTAACGAAAATATCCCGGTTCCTTATGCAGGAGCCGGGATTTTCTACTGTTTAGATACTGCCTTTCTGACCGCCATCGATACGGATGATGGAGTTGTTGATATAGTCAGCTTCAGAGGATACAAGGAAGCGTACAAGATATGCAACTTCCTCAGGTTTGCCGAAGCGTTCAACCATGATCTTCTCAGTTTCACTCTTCAGAAATTCCTCATCATAGCCATCCAGTTCACTCTCGGTACCGATAAAGCCGGGAGCGACGGCATTGACATGAACGTAGGGGGAATACTGGAAAGCCAGATCATGTGTTAATGCATTCAATGCTGCTTTGGAAACATCATAATCGATGCTCATGGGATAGTAGGTATTCATACCGTTGGTGGAAGAGATGTTGATGATGCGTCCGTATTCCTGCGTGAGCATATGCTTATAGACACGTCTTGCACAATTGTAGGCACCGACAACATTCACATCCAGTGTTCTTCTGAATTCCTCGGCAGTCTTGAGATGGAAGAGGTTGGAAAGATCAACGGCAGCGTTGTTGATCAGGATATCCACGCCGCCCATCTTTTCTTCAATCTCGGACACCATCGCATCGACTTCTGCCTCCACAGCAACATCGGCACGTACAGCCATGCAGCGGACACTATAAGTATCCTGAATCATCTGCACCAGTTCCATAGCCTGATCGTGGGAAGTCAGATAATTGATGACGATATCATAGCCGCTCTTAGCCAGTTCTAAAGCAATGGCACGCCCGATTCCGCGGGCTGCACCGGTAATCAATGCGACTTTGTTCATAGTGAAAAAAAGAGCTTAGAATTAAGCTCTTCCTACGTACTTTCCGTCGATTGTGGAGACAATGACCAGTTCGCCCTGTTCGATGAACTGAGGAACTCTGATTGTCAGACCTGTTTCTGTAACAGCATCCTTTGTCTGTGTGGAAGGTGCGCCCTTGATTGCAGGTGTTGTTTCTGTAACTGTCAGATTTACACGATCCGGAACAGATACGGATAATACAGCACCATCGAAGAACATCAGCATAGCCTGTGTACCTTCGAGGATGTAATACTTGTTGTCACCAACCTGTTCAACCGGCAGTTCATAAGACTCATATGTTTCTTCATCCATGAAGTAGTAGATACCATCGGATTCATAGGAGAACAATGCTGTCTTCTTTTCGATCATAGCCTGTTCGAACTTTGTGTTAGCGTTGAAATTTCTTTCCTGTGTGGAACCTGTCTTCAGATTCTTCATCTTAGTCTTCAGAATCGCAGCACCCTTACCAGGCTTTACATGCATGAATTCGAGGACTACCCAGGGATCACCATCAACCATGACGGTTAAGCCTGTCTTGAAATCGCCAGCTTCAATTGCCATAATATAACTCCTTTTTTATCTAATATATGTTTTCATTAAACCACTACATTATACTCGACACCATATCACAATGGAAAGCATTGTCTTTACAGTTTCGGCAAAAAAGTGATCATCTTTCTATATTTGTATGATACGAATGCTCTTTTTCTCTTCATTATGATAGCCGATGACTGTACATCCGCTCTCTTCAAATGATTTCACCTGTCTCAATACAGCCTCCGTAATCTTTTCGCCCGGTACCACAAAGGGTACACCCGGCGGATAGACATAGAGGAAATCAAGGCTTACTGCATTGAGCAAAGAGGCATCCAGTGTCTTTTCTTCATATGTATTACTGCGTGTACAGGCAAAAGCTTCTGACGGGATCAGGCACTGTTCTTCCTGCACAATGACAGGAATGCCGTTTCTCTTTGCAGGGATTATCTCTTCTGCCCATTCTGCATCTATGGCACATAAGGCATGGGCGAAGCGAAGCAGATTCTCTTCTGTATCTCCTGCTCCGGTCATGGCGATGACATAGCAGGCGGAAGCCATTTCCAGTTCAATATGATATTCATCGCGAAGCTTTGCCATCAGATCACTGCCGCTGTGTGATGTACGGATGGTTGTGATGACAAGCTTGCTTTGATCATAGATTTCATCGGAAGGATGATATACCTGCAGGACCTTGAGATTCTTCACTGCTTCATGAAAAGCGGAAATGCCATCCTGCCAGTTCTGCAGGATCTTCTGCCATTCATCAGAAGCCATTAAGTGCATGCACTGATCAATGGAAGCCATCAGGACATAAGACGGACTGCTGGTCTGATAGATATCCAGATAGAAGGTAATCAGTTCAGAAGAAACACGATCACTGTTACGATGCAGCAGTGCTGTCTGTGTCAAGGAAGGAAGTGTCTTATGCACACTCTGAATGACAAGGTCAGCGCCATGCATTAAAGCACTGTCCTGAAACGGAGAAGTATGCATGGGATCGGTATTGAGATGAGCACCATGAGCTTCATCGACCATCAGCACAATGTCATGCATGTGGCAGAGATCAGCGATTGTTTTGATATCGCTGAGAATGCCTTCATATGTCGGTGAAGTGATTACGCATAGACGGATTGTATGTTCTGTATCTTCATTCAGAATTCTTTTTACTTCTTCCGGATCAATCCTGCCGGCAATGCCTGTTTCTGTATCAATCAAAGGATGCAGATAGACAGGGATCAGCTGCTGCATGATCAGGGCATGATAGACAGACTTATGACAGTTTCTGGCAACAAGGATGCGATCACCGGGCTTTGTGCAGGCAGAAATCCCTGCCAGAATGCCGGCTGTAGAACCGTTGATGAGATAGCGTGTATCCCTGGTATGGTATACCTCTGCCGCCAGCTGCTGGCTTTCCTTTAATACATCTTCAGGATGATGGAGATTATCAAAGCCATCGATCTCGGTGATGTCAAAGGCGAAGGGATTATCCATTGTGCACAGCTGCGTATTGCGCTTGTGTCCCGGCATATGCATACCCAATGCATCGGAAGAAGCATAGGCTATCAGTCTGTCATAGAGTTTCATTTCATTTCCTCAATCAAATCATTGTTTCCTTCCACACGGGCACGGATACGCACATGATTGCAGTAAGTACCGTCCTCTTCGATTGTCTGCAGAAGATAACCGGTCATGTCACTGACAAAGTGCATCTGATG
>JAZUHS010000204.1:0-11007 GCA_045641845.1 Bulleidia sp.
CGCTTGGCCTCCGACTTGTTCTTCAGTGAAATAGGAATCGATCCGTCACTTGCGGAAACATTCAATGACAGATACCAGAATACTCTGGGAGAAACGGTTGTCTTCTGTGATGACAGCTATACGATCATTGCATCTCTGCGAGGCAAGGTGAAGCAGTATGTTGTATCCAACGGTACGAAGATTGCCCAGACCAAGAAACTCAGTAAATCCGGTTTAGGTGAACTGATGGATGGTATCTACTTATCTGAAGTACTTGGCGTAGAAAAGCCGAATGTCGGTTTCTTCGAGCAGGTATTCCAAGAGATAGGCATTACAGATCTTTCACAGGTGATGATTGTCGGTGACTCTTTAACAAGTGATATCCGCGGCGGTATCAATGCCGGTATCCGTACTTGCTGGTACAATCCGGGACATAAACCGGTGCCGGAGGGATACACAATTGATCATGTGATTTCTGATCTTCATGAAGTTTACGAAATCATTTAAATAATGAATATCACTCGGGGATCACATGTTCCTCGAGTTTTCATGTGGTAGAATATGCAACGTAGATGAATCGATGTCTGCATCGCAGACAGAAAGGATAACAATGATGATCAGAAAACTGATGAAAGGAATGCTGGCAGGTCTGCTTGCACTGACAATGCTTCCGATGGAAGCAGTATCAGTGATGGCGGAAGAAACTGAAGAACCTGTACAGGAAACAGAAGAATATACCAAGGTACGCTACAATGGCAGAACTGCATATATGCTGAATCCGACACCGGAAATGATGAAGGGCGGTTTGAGCGGAGTATCTCTGCTGGCGGATACAAACGAAGATATCATCTGGGATTTCTTTAAGAGCAAAGGTTTCTCCGATGCCGGTACAGCCGGTATCATGGGCAATCTGCTGGCTGAAAGCGGATATGAACCCACCAATCTGGAGAATGGTGCAAATATAAACAGCGGGCTTTCAGATGCTGAGTTCACCAAGCAGGTCAATAACGGCACAATCACAAGAGAAGAGTTCATTTCTTCTGAAGAGATCGGTGTCTACAAATATACAGACAGTACAGGCACATACTATACCTACGGCTATGGTCTGGCGCAGTGGACATTCTATACAAGAAAGGCTGCGCTGTATGACTTCTGGAAAGAGTATGGCTGTTCCAGTATCGGCAATCTGGATATGCAGCTGAACTTCATGATGAAGGAAATGAGTGCATATCTGAAGAATGAAATGACCAATGCTGATGATGTTACAGAGGCAACAGTCACATTCCATAACATCTATGAAGGCTCTGCCGATAATGCCGAGAGAATTCAGGGACGTGTAAACAATGCTCTGAATATCTATGAACGTTATGCTTCCGGTGGTACAGTGACTCCCTCCTGCGCATGTTCCGAAAAGTACAGCGGTACATATACAACGATGGATGTACCGAGTACTCTGAACATCAGAGCAGGTCACGGCACAGGCTACAGTATCATCGGTTCCATTCCTGCTGGTGCGACTTTCAAGATTACAAAAGCAGAAGTGGCCGGCGGTGATGATGGCTGGGGTCATGTGGAATATAACGGCATCCGCGGTTATATCAACATGGGCTATGCAAAGAAGATTGAAGAAGTTTCCTCTGCTCAGTTCTCTGATATTGTCAAAGGCAAGTATTACTACGATGCCGTACTCTGGGCAGCAGAGAATGGCATTACAACAGGCAAGAACGGCAAGTTCATGCCGGATGATAACTGCACAAGAGGACATGTCGTAACTTTCCTGTGGAGAGCTGCAGGTTCTCCTGAACCTAAGACGACGAAGAATCCGTTCAGTGATCTGGATACATCAAAGTACTACTATAAGGCAGTACTCTGGGCTGCTGAGAACGGTATTACTACAGGTAAGGACGGTAAGTTCATGCCTGATGCAACATGTACAAGAGGTGAAGCAGTGACATTCCTGTGGAGATCTGTAGGAAAACCTGCACCGTCATCCGCAAATAATCCGTTCAGTGACCTTGTTACTACTAAGTTCTATTATGAACCCGTATTATGGGCAAATGAGACAGGCGTAACAACAGGTAAGAACGGCAAGTTCATGCCGAATGATACGTGTACAAGAGGACATGTAGTAACATTCCTGTACAGATACTACGTTGGCTGATAACTGAAGAAACCCATGCAGTATATTGCTGTATGGGTTTTCATATGCGCAGAAAGCATGATATCAAATCAGTGGTATCTCTTGAATGCAGTGGGTATAATCATGCGTAATATCTAAGAAAGATGAGGTAATCATGATGGTAGACGAATACAAGAAACTCAGTGATGAAATCTGGGGTTATGCAGAAACAGGCTTTCTGGAATACAAGTCCTGCGATGCAATGTGCAGCTTCCTGGAAGAAAAGGGATTCAAGGTAGAAAAGGGAATTGCCGATATGCCCACTGCTTACGTAGGTACAGCAGGACATGGCAAACCTGTGATCAGCTTCCTGGGTGAATATGATGCATTATTCTCCATGAACCAGAAGGCAGATGTATGTGCACATGATCCGATTACAACAGCAGACGATACAGGCCATGGCTGCGGTCATCACCTGTTAGGTGTAGGTGCAATCCGTGCCGCTGTTCTGTACAAGGAATATCTCGAAAAGACAGGCAGAGAAGGTACAGTCAAGATCTTCGGATGTCCTGCCGAAGAATCCGGTTCCGGCAAGGCATATCTTGCCAGAGAACACTATATGGATGACACCGATGTTGCTTTAACATGGCATCCCGGTGTACAGAATCAGGTATCCACAGGCTCTTCCCAGTCCTGCATTTCCATCTTCTTCAAGTTCCACGGTATTTCTTCTCACGCTGCCGGTGCTCCGCAGAATGGCAGAAGTGCACTGGATGCATGCGAACTGATGAACGTTGGTGTCAACTATCTGCGTGAACATATGGAAAGCACAGACAGAGTACACTATGCATATACAAATGCCGGCGGCAAGGCTCCGAATGTCGTTCCTTCCGAAGCTACACTGAAGTACTTTGTGCGTTCTACAACTAACCCCAAGTGTGTTGCTCTGAATGAAAGAGTCATTGCATGTGCCAAGGGTGCAGCAATGATGACAGGTACAACTGTAGATGTCATCTTTGATGAAGGTCTTTCCAATACAATCCTCAATGAAACACTGGAGAATGTACTGAAGCAGTCTTTGAAGAAGTGCTTCAAGCCTGACTATACGGAAGAAGAAAAGGCATACGCACAGAAGTTCAAGGATTCCTTTGATCCTGCTTTGATGCGTAACTCTGTATCCAACGGTATCTCCAACAGAGCAGAAGTACTGAAGGACATGGAACTCAATCCCATCTCTACTGTCATTGCGGATACGATCCACAGTGAAGAACCTCGCATGGGTTCTACAGACGTTGGTGATATCTCCTGGGTTGTTCCGACAGCACAGATCAACACAGCATGCTATTCCTACGGTGCCGGCGGTCACTCCTGGCAGTGGGTTGCTCAGGGTAAGAGCACAATCGCATGGAAGGGCGAAATGCTGGCAGGTGAAGTTCTCGCAGATGCGGCCGCATACCTGAACGAACATCCTGAAGAAATCGTCAAGGCTAAGAAGGAATTCGATGAAAAGCTTGCAGGTGATACTTACAAGTGTCTGATTCCGGATGATGTAAAGCCGCACGTATCTTCTGTAGACTAAGCATAAATATCTATACGCATAATGAAAGGATGACCTGTGAGAAGATCATCCTTTTTCAGTTGATTAGATTTTTTCGACAGGAAACCATGCCAGTTCGTATCTGTTACGATGATCCTTACTGCCGGTAACCAGAACCATTGCTGTAATCACATCCCCGCACAGACGATAGCCATTTTCCTGTATATAGTTCAATGTAGATGTCAGCCAGCCTCTGTGATTGATTTCCTCACTGCTTCCGCATAAGACGGTTTCAATACATGTACAGGAAGGAAGAAACTCCACACGATCCGTCTCTCTGAATTCAAAGAGATCAAAGATCTCACGACGGACAACATTGCCGATGTTGACATCCATATCTTCGCAGTCAGACAGCACACTATCCATACTGTAGCGAAGAGAAGCAGTATCTGCCGGTATGACCTGGTTCCATTGGGCAAAGTCATGCGACTGTTCCTTGGAAGAAACATGTTCCTCATCATAATTGCGCACATAAAGACGATACAGTTCCGGACGGTCAACAATACGGAAGCTTTGACCATTGGTACGGTAATCTTCGACTAAGATTCTGATTTTAGAAAGATGATCGAGGATCACTTCCTGCTGTTTCAGCTTCTTCTGTTCCAGAGCAATCTGTTTTTCCAGTGTATCCAGAATCATATCTTCATCATCACAGCGCAGAAGCTCTGCAGTCTGCTTCAGACTTAATCCGGCATTGGCATAAAGCTTACTGTGGTAGAGACTGTAGCAGTCATCCAGGGTATATACACGATAGCCTGCAGTACCTGTACGCATCGGTGAAATCAGATTCTGCTCTTCATAGTAGGCAAGACCTTTGGCTGTCAGATCATAGTATCTGGATATATCTTTTGTGGAATAGATGTAGGAATTGTCTGACATGATGTTCTCCTGCCCTCATTATATCTGTAATGTCCGAAGAGTGGGCATAAAAAAAGACATCTCCGGTTAAGAAGATGTCTTCAGACTGTTCAGTGATCAGTCAGCCAGATGAGCAGCGTGAGCACCTGCACGTCTGCCGAATGTAGCACATGTCAGCAGGGAAGTACCGCAGCCATAGTAGTTAACAGATGTAACGTGACCGTCAGCGCAGGAACCTGCAGCGTACAGACCCTTGATGGGAGTACCAGTTGTATCAACAACCTGAGCGTCCATGTTAATACGAGCACCTGTGTAACCGTCTGTTGTGATCATAGGCAGACGAACGATGTACAGAGTACCTTCGAGCTTGTTCAGATACTGAGGATCCTTATCGAAGTCATCATCTGTACCCTTTTCGCACAGTTCGTTGTAACGATCAACAGTAGCTGTCAGCTTGTCAGCATCCAGACCAACTGCAGCAGCCAGATCAGCAGCAGTTTCACCGGAGTAGCCGAACTGCTTGTCTGTGTTAGGAACAACACTGTTCATAACCTGTTCGCAGAATACAGGATATGTATCCATGAATTCCTGGTCAACGATGCAGTAGCCTTCGTTGTAGCCCAGGTTCCAGTTTTCCTTAGTGAATTCGAAGCAGAAGTTATCTTCAGCTGTTACACGTTCGGAGTTACCTGCAACCAGCAGAACGCTGTATTCAGGAGTATCAGGAGAGTTAGGAATAACTTCAGGCATAGCTGTGAATGTGGAACCATATGCATAGTACATGAACTGTGTGTAAGGAACGTTAACGATATCAGCACCAACTTCCTTGAACCAGTTGTAAGCATCACCAACACCGGAGCCGCAAGCGTAACCGATATTGTCGATACGAGGATTCAGTTCATGGAACAGTTCCATATTGTCTGTGTAGGAACCTGCGCAGACGATTGTTGCGTTGGAATTGATTGTGATGTCATCACCCTTACCGTTTGTGCACTTAGCACCTGTGATGGAACCATCTTCAGCCTGGATCAGAGATACAGCAGGAGTACCCATCAGCATTTCAACACCTGCATTAACAGCAGCGTTAACCATGCAGGATGTTACATAACCACCGGAAGGTGTTGTGTGGATTCTGGGAGTAGCACGTTCGCCCTTAGCGGACTTACGGATTACATCGTCGAAGTGAACACCGCCATCATGTTCAACCCATTCCAGAGTTTCCTTGGAATTAGCAGCCATGCTTCTCAGCAGTTCAACATCCAGTTCAGCTTCACCGGAATACAGGGATACCAGATCTTCAGCGAACTTTTCAGCTGTATCTTCGATACCGTGTTCAGCCTGTACATCTGTACCGCCGCCGATGATGTAACCAACGGATCTTGTTGTGGAAGAAGAGTAAACCAGGTTCTTTTCTACCAGAGTAACCTTTGCGCCTTCCTGTGCAGCAGACAGAGCTGCGGACAGACCAGCCATACCGGCACCGATAACGAGAACTTCTGTTTCAATTTCAACAGTTTCAGCTGCTTCCTTAGCAACTTCAACAGCAGCCATTGCTTCAACAGCATCAGCACCGCCGGCCTGTGTCAGGCAGTCCTTCAGAGCAGCCATGAATGCGCCGGAAGATACTGTAGCACCGGAAACCATATCGATTGCCAGAGACTGTGTTTCAACAACTCTTTCAGCCAGAATGGGGAATGCCATACCGCCGATGATGTCTGTATCTGTATAAGGATCTACAGTTACGGAAGCAACCTTGTTGTCCTTAACTTCAACTGTCATTGTCAGTTCGCCAGGGCAGTACAGACCATTTTCTTCATCATAGGATGTAGCCTTAGCTGTATATGTACCATCTGTCATATTCAGTTCAGCTGCAGCCATTTCAGAACCTTCAGCCTGAGCAATTGCCTTAGCAGCAGCGTTCTTAACAGCTGTAGATGTAACTGTAGCACCGGATACACCATCGATTTCAGCACTCTGAGCAGTCTTGATCTGTTCTACGAGTGTTTCCAGAGCAGCACCGCCAACTGTAGGTGTTTCGCCGTCGCCAACGATTTCTACGTTAGTAATGGAAGCTGCATCAGTTGTGATTGTGACTGTAACGTCACCGCCGAAGCCCTGTTCTGTAGCAGAATAAGTTCCGGCTGTGTACTTGCCAGCTGCAGGAGCACTGGAAGCAGGTGCGGAGCATCCTGCCAGCATTGCGGCTGTCAGTACAAAAGTAATAAACTTTTTCATTGAATTTCCCTCCAATGTCTTCATTCTAAAGTCGGAAGGAACTTCCGAGTCAATACTGTTTGATAATAGTTTCACGAAAAGAAAGAGCAGCATATCGCTGCTCCGCAGTAGTTAAATGATCATGAGGAATACTGAAATCAGTAACATCAGTACTAAGGACCAGAAGGAAACAGCCCTGGTCATGCGTCTTGCGTAAGCAAAGCAGTCACGAGCTCGAAGCATCGTGAAAGCGGACGTAGTGCCCGGCGGGACGTTCACACTGTAAGCTGTGCCATATGCAAATCTCAGGCTTCTGACAAAGGTGCACAGGATGATGCCAACCCAGAAGATAAGCATCAGAGTCAGAACAGCGGGTGTGTTCGTACGAAGTGCGCTGCGGAACATGGTTCCCAGTACGTTCAGAAAACTCATCGTAGGATCCTCCCTTTACACCTATATTGTAAATATGTAAGGACGCTGAAAAAATGGCAGAACTTTTGCAATGTTGCAGCTATGTGGCGGAAATAATGCAGATTAATCGCAACACAGGATAAGCATTATTTGTTATTCTGAACATGTTCGGAAAAGGGGTGATTATCTATGGAAAAGTACGATCTTTCATACTTCTATCGACACTTCATCAAAGACCTTACGCACATGCATCAGTATCAGGTCTTTGCACTTCTGTTCACAGGTAAACGTGGTGATAAGGATTACTGGCGAACGCGCGCATCCAAGATCATCAGCGGCAGAGAAACGATTGCCCAGAGTTACCTGAATGCTGTAGAGGAATGCAGTGAGGAAACACTCAAGGAACGCTTCCGCAAGATCAATCCGAAGGATACCGATGATACCTTTGCATCGTTTCTGGAAGCCTGCAGCAATGGCAGAATTGACTGGAATCCGGACTATACAATCTATGTCGCAAAGCAGTTCAAGGACGGTCTTCCGGATACAGATCCTTTCCGGATGCTGGTAATACTGTTCAAATTGTCATTGAATCTTCTGCCTGCCGACTACGAGACAGAAGAGTATGTGGCGGAAAGCAATACACTGATCAGTACAGATCATACTCTGTCCACAGCTGAGTTCTTTGTTCTTGCGGAAGAAAAGGCCGGGGAACATGGAGGCATTAAGGAAATCGATATTCTGCTTCAGTCCGGTGCTGACTGGTGGCGTGCTCTGGACTACGCTAAGGTAAAACAGCGTGAACTGATTACCAGGAAGAAATACGAGACAAAGGTTCTTGTGAACGAAGAAAAAACACTGGTACCGTTTGTCCATGCGATGAAGGTAGATGATGTTGAGTATATTTCTTTTGATGAGAGCATCGAACTCTGGCACAGCAAGGAACTGAAGTATTCCAATCTGCATGTCAGAATCTGCAGTTACCCTGCCATGCACAGAACATATATTGTGCGCTACAGTGATGGCTGCGGTGTGGCTCTGGTGCACAGCTATGTCTATGGCTTTATCGGCGGCATGTCGAAAGATGATCCCCGTAACTTCTATTCTTATGGTCAGGGACAGTATACATCCTACTGCCGTGAGTTTGATCTTCTGTGGGATGGTCACCAGTATAACGAATTCCATGAGGAAACGGATGTACCAATCTCCGTTACTTATGACGAGTGGAATCGGACAAAGTAAATGCATGATACCGGATCAAATATATGGTCCGGTTTTATTTCGAGAGATATATAAGTAAAAATACACACATAGAGTTGCAGTATGTATAAATACTTGAATTAGCTGATTTGTGCAGCTAAGATTTAAAGTGAGAATACACACATAAATATGTAGAGTGTATTAATACTTGAAGAGGCGTGGATTTTTATGATTATGAACTATAAAGAATGTATAGAGCGCTATGGTACTGATTATCGAATGAGAAAAGAGATTCAGAAAGGAAGGCTCTTTCAAAAGGAAAAAGGAATCTACACAGATGAAAAAAACTGCTCTGATGTCGCTTTGGTTGCTGCTAAATATCCAAGGGCAGTATTTACCGGAGAAAGTGCATATTACTACTATGGATTAACAGATGTCATTCCGGACCGTTTTCATTTGGCAACAATACGCACGGATAGTCGCATTAAGGATTCTTCCGTCCGTCAGTATTTTGTTAAGGATAGTCTTTTTGAATCAGGCAGAACGCACATGATATACCATGGCACTCAAATAGCTATTTATAGTCGAGAACGCCTTCTTGTAGATCTGATTCGACAGAAAAACAGAATGCCGTACGACTTATACAAAGAAATCATAAATAACTATCGAAGGATTGCAGGAGAACTTGATTTCTTTCATGTAGAAGAATGTGCTGCAGGATTAAGAAATCGGGATTCAGTGATGAAAGCAATCGAACTGGAGGTGCTGTGATTACCATTTTGGAAGAAGTAACAAAATTAAAATCGGAGGGATATAGCGAAGCAAATGCGGAAGCTCGTGTATGTCAGGATATTATTCTCAATGGAATTGCCAATAGCACATTGAACAGAAACGTGACAATCAAAGGGGGTGTAGTGATGAGGAACATCTCCGGTGACGCAAGACGTGCTACACAGGATATCGATCTGGATTTCTTGAAGTTTCCGCTGACAGAACAGGCAATACGCTTGTTTGTTGAGCATTTATATCTGGAATCGGGAATTATTCTTGAATTAACAGGACCGATGATTGAATTGAAACATCAGGATTATCAAGGTAAAAGAGTTTTCGTCAGGATTGCAGATGCTTCCGGATATGAACTGGACAGTAAAATTGACATCGGTGTGCATAAAGATATGGATATTGAACAGGAAGAATTCTGCTTTGACATTTGCTTTCAGGAAGATGGAGTAAGTCTGTTAATGAATTCCTGTGAGCAGATCATAACAGAAAAATTAAAGTCTTTTCTGCGATTCGGGTCGAGATCTACAAGATATAAAGATATATTCGATATCTGTTATCTTGCAGAGCGAGTTGACCGCGAGAAACTCAGCGGATGTATCAAAAGGTATATTTACGAAGATGCTGCAATGTCTATCACAAGTGCTGAAGGGATCGTCACGAGAATGACTTCTGTGTTAACAAATGAAAGATTTCTCCAATCTGTGAAACGTTCGAATAAGAACTGGATGGATTTATCTACCGAAGAGGTTTTCAGTAAAACTTTGAATTTTGTGAAGTCTCTGCAATAGTTAATAATTATGTATTAATAAGGAAATTCACTTACAAAAATAAACAAGCGAGAAAGCCCACGATTTCAATCGTGGGATGAGAGCGAAAGGTCTTTGTTATCTGTCCTGTATTGATATCTTTGCGTTAGAATGCCATCACGAGTAGCAAAAAAAGGATATGTTGCCTGAATATAGGATATTCATCTACAAAAGCAGTTTATAAGACGTATTATAGTTGCACATACACTGCATATCTGCACCATTCTGTGGTATAATGTGTGCATATCAAAGGACGGGATACCGGAAAGATGCACGAGTAGGTTATCTTTGTCCTTTTGTTATTTACGGATCATGTAAGTCCATCAATGATTGAAGGATATGCAAATACACAGAAGACGAGGTGTGAGTAATGAGTAAGATTGTGACAATACCGATCAGTGATCATCATAGATTGCTCGATAAACGGTTTCGTATCATGCATCATATACATAATCAGATTGTCACATTCTGTATCGGTCAGATGAACGAACTGCAGAAGAACAGGGAATACAAAGAACTGCTGAAACAGAATCCGACAGCTGTAAGAAACAAACGACTGAAAGAGATCCGGCAGATGTACTTCCTGGATGAATATAAACTGCAGTCACGATTTAAAAAGATGCAGAAACAATACAGGGACAATATCGATTCCCATGCAGTACAGAAGGAATGTACAAGGATTTATAAGGGAATAGAGAAATGTCTTTTTCATAATGGAAAGAACCTGCATCGCAAAAGACAGGAACAGTTTGTTTCTGTTGAATGTAAAACGAATAAAGCAGGAATACGCTATGATCCGGCAAGTAATACATTCATGTGGTGCCATCAGGTATTCCACCTGAATCAGCTGAATGAATATCAGCAGGAACTTCTTCTGAATCCCATATCCTACTGCGGAATCAAAAGAAAGATGTTTGCGGATGGCTGGCATTACTATCTTTACGTTGTAGTCAAAGAAGAAACGGTAAGAAAGACAGGAATCGGGAATGTAGGAATTGATATCGGTACATCCACGATTGCAGTAAGCGCAAAGGATAAATGCA
>JAZUHS010000205.1:0-11360 GCA_045641845.1 Bulleidia sp.
GATGTTTCAGGAGACAGTTCATCGTAGAACTTGCTTGCAGCATTGACTACATCGTCTGCTGTTCCCTGAGGCTTCGGATTGCCGGAACGGAATGCCAGAGCTGCATCCGCAAAGGACAGCGGATATTCCTTGCCAAGACGCTTTGCCTGTCTCTTGTATACTTCTTCTGCTACCGGTACGACATACTTCTGAACTGCTGTATGGAACTTTTCGATGTCTTCCTTTGTGTAGCAGTTTCTTTCCATACGATAATAGCCAAGAGTTGTATAGCCTTCATAGCCAAGCTTCTTGCCCATACCATCTCTTAAAGCAACCAGTTCATCATAGATGCGGTCCATTTCCGGCTGTACAGACTTGTACCACGCACCTTCTGCCTTCCATGCGGCAAGTCTTCTTGCATCATCATGATCATTCTTGAAAGGTGTCATCTGGGACAGTGTATATGTATTTCCTTCAAATTCGATCTTAGCGGAAGCCAGCAGATCTTCATATGCAGAAGCCAGTTCATTTTCCTTCTGCATATCCGGAATCATTTCCGGCTTGAAAGCCTTAAGACCGATCTCAGCATTGACAAACATCAGAGAACCGTACTTTTCTTCGAATTCCTTACGGAACGGGGAAGCAAGCATGGCCATCATGAAGGCCTGTGTATATTCCTGCAGCTGCGGTCCGGCAGCTTCACAGAACTTTGCCTCAGCGCCATAGAATTCATCGTTTGTATCGATGTCTCTGCGGATGGTAGCCAGTGTGGATACTGTCATGCAGCTGCGTTCTACCTTGTCTTCGGCAAGGAATGCAGCTTCTGCCTCAGCAAATGTCTTTGCATTTCTGAGGTCTTCCGTGCACTTGACGTACTGTGCCTTGATTTCCTCAAGGTCAGGACGTGTGTACACCATTTCGTTGAACTTCAGTGTCATTGTAATCTCCTTTTATTATTTCAGATGGTAGAGAGCAGTATACTTCTCTTCCAGATAGTCCAGATAATAGTTTACATCGAACTCTTCACCTGTGCACAGCTTTACAATTTCATCCGCTGTCTGCATTGCACCATAATGATGAATGTTCCTGCCAAGCCATGCCATGATTTCCGGATATCTGTTAGTTTCCATCAGTTCGTCCGGATTGATTTCCTTTGTCATCGCATGATAGAACTGGGCCGCAAAGGCAGAGCCAAGTGCATATGTCGGGAAGTAGCCGAAGTAAGCATAAGGCCAGTGCATATCCTGCAGGATGCCATGTGTATCATCAGTTACATCCACACCCAGATATTCCCTGTACATTCTGTTCCATACTGTATTGAGTTCAGATACCTTGACGGAGCCGTCAAAGAGCATCTTTTCGATCTCATAGCGAATTACAATATGCAGCGGATATGTCAGTTCATCTGCTTCGGTACGGACCATGGAAGGTTCTGCCTTGCATAATGCTCTGTAGAATGTTTCAAAGTCAACATTGCCCATCTGTTCGGGGAAAGCCTGCTGAAGTCCGGGATAGTTGTACTTCCAGAAGGAACGGGATTTACCCAGATGGTTTTCGCATAAGCGGGACTGAGATTCCTGCAGACCGGCACTGAAATGTGTCAGGATTGTACCGTCATAAGCAGGATCAACATTATGAGAGCACCAGGCATGACCGGATTCATGGATGGAAGAGATAACAGCCTGTACACCATTGTAAGGTCTGTACTTGGTTGTAAAGCGGATATCCCCTGCCGAAACACCGGAAGTCAGCGGATGTTCGGATTCACTGATCTTTCCCCAGTCGCTTGTAAAGCCGACATATTCAAGAATGGAACGCATGTACTTTCGCTGTGCATCCACATCAAACTCACCCTTGATGCAGGAATCATCGATCTGTTCTGCTTCCTTGACTTTCGCAATCAGCGGTACCAGTCTTTCCTTTACGGCATTGAAGAAGGCATCATATTTTACATGATCCCATCCTTCCTGATTATCATCGAGCATCTGATCATACAGATCTCTTTCATCATTTCTGCATTCATACAGGGCCTTGAAAGCATCCACCAGTTTTTCCAGATACGGTGCATAGCTCTGCCAGTCATTGAGGGGCTTGTACTTCAGCCATGCCTGTTCACTTTCGGCAAGAATGCGGTTGTATTCTTCAAACTGTTTTCTCGGTACATTATGCAGCTGTGAAGCCTGCTTATGATGCATCTGTACTCTTCTTCTGAGAACAGGATCAAGATCCTCTTCCTTCAGCAGCTGTGTCATCACTTCATAATTATCCGGATCATTCTGCACTGCAAAACGTTCACCGGCCAGATATGCTGTACGCTTGTTTCTTAATGCCATACCCTTGATCGGCGGTGCAGCGACAGAGTCGATGCCGATGATATTCAGGGCAAACTGATAGGCATAGAGCTTTTCTTCCCACGCCTCAAACTTTTCAATGAGTTCTTTCTTGTCAGTCATAGTAAAACCTCCATTGCGTTTATTTTACACATTCATCATTCCAAGAGATAGAGAAAAAGCAGAAGTGTCACCACTCCTGCTCAGTCTGTAATGGAAATCACACGATATCCTGCCTGTTCGATCTGTTTCCTGATGAGCTGTTTTTCAACATGTTCATCACAACGCACAGATGCTGTTCCTTTTGCACGTCTGACCATTGCGGAGGCATGTTCAATGCCATTGATGGCACTGGCTACCTTTGCGGCACAATGATCGCAGTGCATGCCTTCAATCTTTACGGTATACGATTCTACAATTCTGTTTTTCAGCTTTTTCTTCGGGACCTTTACAGAACCGCCACCGCAGCAGTCTCCTTCACCCTTGAAATGGGCAAGACTGCCATAGAAAGCAGGAATCAGCAGTACTGCAATTACAATTACCAGCAGAATATCATTCATTTCTTCATCCTCCGCACTTCTTCCTGCACCTTTCGGCATATGGACAGCCGATGCAGTGTATTCCCTTCTTTCTGCTCTTTCTAATATACCCGATTGCAGGCAGAAGGACACAGCATACACCCGCACCGGCAATCAGATCATACATGTTCATGCTTCATTTGCCTGTGCAGATCCGCGCTTTACCAGCATGATCAGGATTGCAGCGAAGACAGCAATCATCGCCATGCCGGGCACAAAGCCTGCACCGATATGACCGGTTGTGAAGAGAGTACCGATCTGGTATACAAGAATACCAACGGATAAGCCTGTACCAAACTGCAGACCGACACCGCCCCAGAACCAGCGGCGATCATTGATTTCAGAGTTCATCGCACCTAAAGCCGCAAAGCAGGGAGGTGTGAAGAGATTGAACATCAGATAGGCAAGTGCTGCGACCTTGGTAATGGCAAGCACACCTGCCACTTCCCCGCCGGCCCCTTCAATCATAGCAAGTTCTTCAACATCAATGAGATTGGAAAGACCGACGAAGCATACAGCCAGAGTGCCGACAACGTTTTCCTTTGCAATCAGACCTGTTACTGCCGCAGCTGCCAGCTGCCAGGAAGCAACACCTACAACCGGAATCAGCAGTACACCGATCGGAGATGCGATGGAGGCAAGAATGGATTCGGATGCAGTTTCCGCAACCTGCAGATTCCATGTAAATGTCTGCATGATCTGCACAGCAGTATTGCATACGAGAATCACTGTACCTGCTTTAACGATATATGCTTTGCCTCTTTGCAGCATGGATTCAATGGCAAACTTCAGCGAAGGAACCTTATATTCAGGCATTTCGATGATGAAGTAGTTCTTCTTATACTTAGCACCTGTAATCGCCTTGACCAGCAATGCGCCTAGGAGAATCAGACCGATGCCGACAAAGTACATCAGTGTGCCTACCCAGCTTGCGTCCGCAAAGAACGCACCTGAGAACAGCGCAATGACAGGAAGCTTGGCACCGCACGGCATGAAAGGTGTCAGCATCGCCGCTGCTCTGCGTTCACGCTCATTGCGAATCGTACGGCAGGCCATGACCCCGGGAATCGCACAGCCGGTACCGATGATAAAGGGAATGACGGACTTGCCGGATAAGCCGACTTTACGGAAGATCGGATCGAGAACGACCGTTGCACGTGACATATAGCCGCAGTCTTCCAGCAATGCGATCAGGAAGTACATGACCATGACTAACGGCAGAAAGCCTACAACTGCAGCTACACCGCCGACAATACCATCCACAATCAATGCCTGCATGAACGGTGAAGCATTTTCAAGCATGGAGGCAATCCATTCCTGTCCTGCTTCAATCCAGCCTGTAAACAGACCTTCCAGCATCTTGCCAACACCGATCGGACCTTCCGACTGTGAGATTTCAAAGACCAGGAACATCACTACGGCAAAGATCAGCAGACCAAGCACGGGATGTGTCAGAATCGCATCAATACGGTCGCCAATACCATATTCCTTTGTCAGTACTTTGCGTACTTCCACTTTCTTTACAATCTCATTGACCTTGCTGTAACGCATACGGTCAGCTGTTTCACAGGCCTTACGATCTTCATGATCATATGCATCTTCCTGATATACAGGCTGCTGTCCTTTGCCTTTCTGCTGTACAGCCGCCGCAATCACTTCCTTGAGACCTTTGCCTTCTACTGCAGCAGTAGGTACTATCGGACAGTGCAGTAATTTTTCAAGAAGCTGTGTGTCAATTCTGGTTTCCTTCTTTTCATTTACATCGCTCTTGTTCAGCGCTACAACAACCGGAATACCCAGCTGCAGCAGCTGTGTTGTAAAGAACAGAGATCGGCTGAGGTTTGTTGCATCCACAATGTTGATAATGACATCAGGATGTTCATTGCGTACATAATCACTTGTGATGCTTTCCTCTGATGTAAATGGTGACATTGAATACGCACCAGGAAGATCTACGGCAATGATCGGATCAGATTCATTCTGATAGATCTTTCTGACTGCACTCTCCTTGCGGTCGACTGTAACACCGGCCCAGTTGCCGATCTTTTCACTTCGTCCTGTCATAGCATTGTACAGTGTGGTTTTTCCGCTGTTGGGATTACCGGTTAATGCAATTCTCATACTTACCTTCTTTCATAGTTTCACTGTTAGTTATGTCTAACTTTCATCCAAAAGAATAAGTCATCGCTGATGACTCTCTTCCTGGATGCGAATGGCTGCCGCAAGATCTTCGTCGATACTGTAGCGGGCATCCTTGATGCAGATCACACAATGATTCTTCTTTCTGGCAACTACAGTCACCGGCTCGCCGCTGTAGCAGCCAAGTGAAAACAGAAAGGATGTCATTTCTTCATCATCCGCAACGATATTTCCAACGATGTATTCCCTGCCTGTAACTGCTTCATTGAGATTCATTCAGTGCCCTCCTTCAAATAGTTAGCTACAACTAATTACATTGGTTAGTTTAGTATAACTAACCCTCACAGTCAATAGACGGTCATCGTAATTTTTCATAAAAATGAGATTAAGCAACTGCTTTTGCAAATTACCTATATAATGTACACATATGTATAAGAAAATTCTGAGATATATGAATATCGCCATGTCCGTCGTCATGTTATTGACAGGACTGTATGGCGTCTATGGCTTCTTTACTGCCCCTGCCAAGGCAAAGAAAGCTATGGATGAAATCAAAGCTAAACTGGAACTGCAGCAGACGATTGCCAATCAGCGCAAGGAAGAACTCAGTCAGCTGGAGAACATCCCCAAGCCTTTATCTGCTTACGAAGATGCAAACGAAATGCAGGTTACAGTCATTGGTGATTCCGTAACCCTGGCGGCACTCGATGCTCTGTATGATGTCTTCCCCAACGGCTACATGGATGCAGTCTTCGGCCGTACCATCTATGAAGGCATCAATGCTCTGGTTGAACTGGAAGAAGAAGGAAAGCTTGGCAATGTCACGGTTTTCTCTCTTGGTACAAACTGTCAGACCTTTGATGAAGACTATGAAGCTCTGATCGAACATTCCGATGGCAGACCCGTATTCTTCATTTCCACGTATGGTGTTACCAACGATTCCAACCAGATCATGAGAAGAGTTGCCGGCAGGCATGCCAATGCCTTCTACATTGACTGGGAAACACCTGCCCTTCAGCATCAGTATGAATGGATTCTTGATGATCATCTGCATCCTAACGATGAAGGCTCCTATGCCTATGCTGAACTGATCCGTTCCTATATCAATCGCTATGTCATCCTGCTTGAACGTGAAAAGCGTAAGCAGCTGGTTCCTTAAGAGGTGCGCATATGGTAAATACAACGACTGTAAAACGTAAAACCAAGGCACCTGCCAGAAGAGTCATTGGTCTGGATGGTCTTAGAACACTGGCTCTGATCGGTGTTCTGCTGTATCACACCTTCCCGGCAAAGCTGCCCGGAGGTTTCTTCGGTGTACTGCTGTTCTTTGTGATCAGCGGCTACCTGGCGGCATATTCCGGCATCAGTTCACTGCGTGAAAAGAAGTTTGATATTCTTGCTTACTATAAGAAACGCATTGTCCGTATCTATCCGGAACTGATCATTGTTCTGTTTACTACGATCGGTGTCATGACCATGGTGGATACTTCCAAGATGGCAAATACCCAGGGTGAAGTCGCTTCCGTACTGTTAGGCTACAACAATCTCTGGCAGATCAAAATGAATGCAGACTACTTCGCACAGCTTTCCAAGAGTTCTCCATTCACCCATCTCTGGTATATCGCCGTACTGATTCAGTTTGAACTGATCTGGCCCTGGCTGTTAAAGGGATATGAGATTCTGCGCAGCCGGAAACAGAAAGGTACAGGCATGCTTATCTGTCTTGCCCTGACCGCTGCCTCCTTCCTGATCATGCCGATCTGGGCGATGATTACAGGAAGTGATGGCATTACTGTTGTCTACTATCACACAGCTACACGTATCTTCGCCCTGTTTGCCGGTGTAATGACCGGACTCCTGCATGGTGAGCGTCTGCATCCCTTTGCCCAGCATCTCACACAGCCAAAGACTGCCGGTATTGCATTAACTGTATATATTCTGATCTACTGTCTGCTGTATAAGTTTGCTTCAGGTACATCCATGTGGGTCTACTATATCGGTATGGCTCTTGCCACACTGATAGCCTGCCGCATGATTGAAATCGTCAGTATCCGAAAGAATCATACCGGCAGATACATGGATAACATCATCGCCAAAATGATCTCCAGGTACTCCTATGAAATCTACTTATGGCAGTATCCGGTACTGATGATCTGCGGTATCCTGAGACTCAGCTCTCTTCCCTGGCACTATGCTCTGCAGCTTCTGCTCATCGCAGTACTGAGTATCTGGCTGTATCATGCCAATCGTGAAATCGTAAAAAGAATCGGTTAATTCTGGTAATTGAGCAGGATCTTCTCATTGAAGGTCCTGCTTTTCATATATGAAAAACTCACAATACATTGCTGTATCATGAGTTCATTTCAGTAATTGATTAATAACCGTTGGCAGTTACACCATAGACAGCCTGATCATATGTGAAACCTTCATACTCCAGCTGATCAATGAGTCCGCTTCTGGAGAAATTCATGAAATCCAGATAATTCCTGGCACACTTCTTTGCCTGTTCATTCCAGTCAATATTCAGATAGTCTACAGCAAATACGGACGCATCATGACTGTATCCTTCATATTCGAGCTGTTCGATCAATCCCTTTCTGGAGAAAGCCAGGAAACTGATGTAGGACTTGGCACTGCCGATGGCATTCTTCTGTTCCTTGGTTAATGAAACAACTTCTTCACGCATCACCTTGCCGCACATTGTACAGTGAGTAGCTCTTAAACCATCGCGTTTCTCAGTAGCTTCTTTCTCAGTTACCCATTTCTCATCATCCTTATGATCCAGCTTTGCAAGCTTCTGTGTAACCTTGTCACCGCATACCTTGCAGGTCATTTCTTCTGTACCCTCTTTCGTACATGTAGGCTCTGCGGTTGTTGCCTTTTCATACGTATGATTGCCGGTTGCGGCGACTTCTTCCGTAATCAGCTGTTCGCAGACGGCGCATGTTCCTTCCTGTACCCCGCTATCTACGCATGTAGGCTCTTTCGTAACTTTAAACTCAGCAGTATGAATACCGGTAGCTTTGATCGCTTCACTGATCTGCTTTCCGCATACAGAGCACTTGCCTGTCTGTTCACCATCGTTCACACAGGTTGCCTCTGTTACAACATTGAATGCTGCAATCTTATGACCGGACGGTTTGCCTTTCTCACCGCATCTTTCACATACAGGAGTCTCTTCGCAGCCAACGTTGGAGAACTGATGATTCAGCTTCACTGTACCGACGGTTCCGCAGCGGATACATACGCCGTCACTGATACATGTTGCTTCGCTGAATTCATGGCCTAATGGCTTTCCGGATGTCTCACCGCAGTCCGCACAGATCGCAGGCTTTGTGCATGTTGGTTCACTCCATTTGTGCTTCTCAGGTGTCACCAGCGCCACCAGCACTAACAGTGCAAAGATTAACCCCGCAAGTTTCTTAGGATTTCTTCTGAAATAGTCAGCGATTGCCTTCCAGTCAATCCTTTTCGTTTCTTCAATCACCGTATCCTTCAGATGTTCAAGCGTATTGCGGATTCTGCTCATCGGATCTTCAGGTACAGGCGGAATCTCTTCCTGAATGACAGGCTCCTCTGATTCTTCAGCAGGTTTTTCTGGTTCCACGGGGATCTCTCTGACAGGAACCTCAGTTTCTTCATCAGGTACTGGTTCATCAATACCAACGGATTCTCCGATTTCCTTCAGTTCGTTTTCAATGGCATTGTCAATTACAGTAAGTCTGGTTCCGCACTCTATGCAGAACTTGGCATGCTCAGGCAGCTGAGCACCGCAGTTGGGACAGATCATATACTCCTCCTTAAATGATATATACTCTGTCTCGATTCTACTTCCGTTCCCATGGGGAACAGTAAAGTGCGGATTTATGCGAAAATGAAAAGAAGCATACTTTCGTACGCTTCCTGGTCATGATTACTTTGCTTCGGGAAGTTCTGCTTTCTTGAAAGCTTCGATGAATTCCACAAACCAGTCCGCAAAGGCATTGAGCATCGTATCGCCCCATTCCTTTGTAGCTAATGTCGGATCATCCGGTCCTACCCAGCCGTTATCCGTTACATCTGTTGTAAAGCGGGAGAGCGGAATTTCACAGCCCTTGAAGGATACAGAACGGAACCCTGCACCTTTGATCTCATCGGAAAGATCCTTGAGTTTGCTTGGTGCAGCAATCTGGCTCATATCCACCAGAGATTCATCTACTGACATAATTGCGGCTGTTTCTTCACCGGCACCATGTCCGCCTCTCCAGGGACTGTTGCCGTTCCAGTCGCCGCAGAGATTCCACACCAGAATCCACCAGTTGACTTCTGCCATCAGACAGCCTTCCTTGTAAAGGTCCAGTCCTACCAGATCCAGGGCGGGATTATTGCCGCCATGACCATTGAGAACAATGAATCTCTTTGCGCCATGTGCACGCAGACTTTCCATGATGCTGTGCATCACTTCGTAGTATGCCTTTGTACCAAGGTTGATGGTACCGGGGAACGGTGCAAGGAATTCCGTGCAGCCGTAAGGCATGGAGGGAGCACACATGACATCTGTTCTTTCTTCAATGAGTTCAAGAATCTTATTGGGAATCAGAAGGTCAGTGCCTAAGGGCATGTGACGGCCATGGCTTTCAATAGAACCTGCGGGAATAATGACAATATCATTTTCCTTGAAGTATTCTTCTGCCTGCGGCCAGGTCATACGTTCCAGTCTTTTCATCATAATTGTATTTCTCTCTTTCCTGTTAGTGAGAGTATAGCAATATGAAAGAGTTATGTCTATTGAGGCAATAGAACTGATCTGAACCGTTTTTATATAACCGATACGCTTACTTTCCCTGCTTGATTGACGCTTTATGCAAACGCATGTATAACAGAGTTATGAATGAAGAGAAACTCAATGAAATCCTGAAGAACTTCCATCTTCCTACATATGGAGAAATCCCGGATGTAGGCTTATATCTTGAACAGGTTGTAAAGTATATCAACAGTTTCCTGACAGATTTTCCGGAAATGCATGTGACTTCTTCCATGATCTCGAACTATGTAAAGCTCAAGATCATTACAAGTCCGCATAAGAAGACATATTCCCGCAACCAGATCGGTGCTCTCATTTTCATCGTATGCGTCAAGACTGTACTTTCCATGGATCATATCCGTGAATGTCTGCGCATGGTACCGACCTTTGAATCCTATAAGGAAGCCTACGAGTTCTTCCGTGTGAAGATGCTGTGGGTTATGGACAGTTTCCATGAAACATCAGATGATCTGGTACGTACATCCGCCAACGAAACCGAAAGTGCACTGGAAAATATCGTGATTGCCGTTGCGCATAAAATGTATCTGGAACGTTACTTTGAACTTCGTGAACAGGCTCAGCTGAACAGAGAAGATGCATAACATCTTCTTTTTTAAGCTAATCTGTTTTCATCATTGTTCAAACAGTAGATAATAGAGACATACTAGGGGGTCATTATTATGACAGAAGTTAAAGATTTAGGAAGATATGTTCCGTATGAAGAACGTACAGGCAATGAATCCATTGTCTACTTCACACGTGACATCTCTCCGGCCGGAATCATGAAGGTTTATGAGAAGGTCAATGCAAACATGACAGGCAAGGTCGCTGTCAAGCTGCATACAGGCGAACCTCACGGACCGAACATCATTCCTTCCGCATGGGTAAAGGAAGTTCTGGAAAAGGAACTGCCCGATTCTACAATTGTTGAAACAAACACATACTACAAGGGCGATCGCTATACAACGGAACAGCACAGAGAGACACTGAAGGTCAACGGCTGGACATTCCGTACTGTCGACATCATGGATGAAGAAGGTACAGTAGATCTGCCTGTCAACGGCAAGTGGTTCGACCACATGACTGTAGGCAGCCATATGCCTCAGTACGATTCCCTCTTCGTTCTGACACACTTCAAAGGTCATACAATGGGCGGCTTCGGCGGTTCCAATAAGAACATCGGTATCGGCTGTGCTGACGGCCGTATCGGCAAGGGCATGATCCATGCCAAGGATGGCAATGACTGGGGTGTTGTACAGGAAGAACTGATGGAAAAGATCACTGAATCCACAAAGGCTACGATCGATTCATTCGGCAAGAACGTTACATATGTCAATGTCATGAGAAACATGTCAGTTGACTGCGACTGTGCCGGTGTTAAGGCATCTCCCGTCGTTACACCTAACGTCGGCATCCTCTCTTCTGTAGATATCTGTGCAATCGATACAGCATGCGTTGACCTTGTACACGCAATGACAGAAAAGGATAACCACGATCTCTGGGAACGTATGACTTCCAGACACTCCTTCCGTCAGCTGACATACATGAATG
>JAZUHS010000206.1:0-8888 GCA_045641845.1 Bulleidia sp.
AGACTGTGCTGCCATGATCTGTTCAGCGAGTGTTTCAGCTGCGGCACCACCGACAGTTGCAGTTTCACTTGCAGCATCGATGTCTACGGCAGTGATCTTTTCACCGGACATTGTTAATGTGACTGTAACGTCGCCGCCAAAGCCCTGAGCTGTAGCGGAGTAGGTTGCAGTCTGTTCTGCACTGGACTGAGCCGGGGAGCACGCAGCTAAAGATGCGCACATCAGCACAGACAGTACAGCAGAAGTAATCTTCTTCATAATCTTTCTCCCTTCTTCTGTGCTTCTATCATAACTTCAGGTTGTTAATAAAATAACAAATTAGAAGTTGTTATTCTTCAACTAAAAGTTTATAAATGTATTGTTATGGAATTAAAACAGGCTAAATATCTACTTGAGATTTATAAACATCAGAATCTGACAGAAGCAGCGCAGGAATTGTTTCTTTCTCCGCAGGCTTTAAGCAAGCAGCTCAAAGCACTGGAAGCTGAATTTGGGGAAGAGATTGTACAGAGAAGGGGAAACCGTTTTGCCTTCACCAGATTCGGAGAATACCTGGTCAGTGAATGTCTGACTTTAACTGCACAGTATGATCTGTTTCGACGCAATATCGTCAGCTTCAAGGAACAGCTCAAGACTACCATCCGTCTGGATGCACCTTCGACATCCTATCTGCTGTTAGGTTATGAGTTCTTCGATGACTTCATTGCCTCTCATGAATACTACAAATTGATGATCTCGGAATATGATGAATACGAAGTGGACAACAGACTGCACAATGATCTGTGTGATGTTGCCTTATGTGTCAATACGCCTTCACATACAGAGGAGATTGTGACCTATCCGCTTCGCTCTTATCATCTTGGCTGCTATATGAGTGCTGAACATCCTCTTGCAGGAAAAGAGGTCATTACCATGGAGGAACTGGCGCAGTATCCGATTCTGACCAGAAACGAGCACTTCAAGAGCTATCATCTGCTTGAGAATGCAGCCAGAAGAGAAGGAGTTACACTCAACTATGCCTTCAAGACACCTTCCGATTATGTATGGCATCAGGCGATTCTGGACAATGAAACCATTGCGATTTCCCTGAGTGCGGTAACACCGATCGAGGGCAGGGTATTCATTGATCTGGAAAGAAAGATTGACTGGTCATTGAATGTTGCTGTCAAACGCAGCCGTCGCAATGATCCCAAGATATCCGAACTGGTTTCGTATATTCTTGAACATCCGCAGCCGGATATGGAAAATGAAAACACCGCTATTGCAATGCTTATGCAATAAGCGGTGTTTTTGCTTTGTTGTTTTTGGAATCAATGAACTGCAATCATTGCCGTAATGCCGGCAATGATCAGATAGATCATGCCCGGTAACAGCAGATACATCATTGGCTTGTGATTCTTCTTTTCAGCATTTTCCAGTCTGAAGTCGAAGAAGCTTTTGATATGCGGCTGTCTGGCAAAGTATTTCTGACGGAATACATAGCCAAGATATCGCAGACTGTCGAAACCGCCGAAGGAGGCGATCCAGGTTAAAGCACCAAGACCAAACCACAGTACAGCAGCGGTAAAGAAACCATTGGACCATGCCGTCATGCGTGCAGACAGCGTGTCCTCCAGAAAGGACATCTGCCATTGCGCAATCCCGATGGCACAGGCCGCACCCGCAAAAGCGGATATCAGCGAACCGCGCAGCTTATTCATTGCCGATTTCCTTCAGGTAAGCCTCGTATTCTGCAGTATTGCAGGAAATGAAGTGACCGGGAAGGATTTCACGCAGAGTCGGACCTTCTTCGGAATAATCGTGTTCCAGAGTCGGATTATAGCGGATACGTCTGCGCTTCTTCTCGTAGTGAGGATCGGGCAGAGGAATCGCGGAAAGCAGACTCTTTGTATACGGATGCAGGGGATGACGGAACAGTTCGTCACTGTCCGCAAGCTCTACCATCTTGCCGTAATACATAACACCGATACGATCGGAGAAGTACTTAACAACGGATAAGTCATGGGCGATGAACAGAATGGTCAGACCCATCTGATGACGAACATCATCCAGCAGGTTGATGACCTGTGCCTGGATGGATACGTCCAGAGCGCAGATCGGTTCATCGGCGATGAACAGTTCAGGATTCATGATCAGAGCACGGGCAATACCGATACGCTGTCTCTGACCGCCGGAGAACTCATGCGGGTAGCGTTCCGCATGTTCCGGAACCAGACCGACAATATCCAGCATTTCATAGACACGCTTACGGATGTATTCCTTGTCCTTGACGCCCTGAATCACCAGACCTTCAGAGATGATTTCACTGACAGTCATACGGGGATCCAGTGAAGCTACCGGGTCCTGGTAGATCATCTGAATCTGTGTTACCAGATTGGAAGACTTCACCTTCTTCTTTTCAGCTTCCAGTTCTTCCTTCTTATCCGGATGATTTTTGATTTCCTCATCCAGTTCAGCCAGACGTCTTGCAATATATTTCTTATTGCAGTTCTTCTGATCATCCTTTGCTTCTTTCGCCAGCTGCTTCTGTTCAGCGATGAACTGCTTCAGCTCTGCCTTCAGCTTTTCAGCTTCAGCTGTCTTTCCTTCTGCCTTGAGGGCTGCTGTCTTTTCCTTGACTTCGGCCTTCTTTGCCTTGATGGCATCAGTATAGTCACGCTGGCCGGCGCAGATGCGCTGACCTTTGAACCATACATTGCCGCCGGTGTTGTCATAGAGCTTGATGATGGAACGGCCGGTAGTGGTTTTGCCGCAGCCGGATTCCCCTACAAGACCGAAGACTTCACCGCGGTGGATATCAAAGCTGACATCATCGACAGCCTTGAAGTCATTCTTGCCGAAATACTGGCGCAGGTGTTCAACCTTCAGAATTACATCATTGTTTTCAGTCATTCTGTGCCTCCTGTTCCAGCGCCTTCATACGGGCGATACGTTCAGTTACAATCGCAGGCATTTCAACCTTCGGAGCTTCCGGATGCAGAAGCCATGTCGCAGCCCAGTGTGTTTCGGAAATATCGAAACGAGGCGGCTGCTGTTCAAAGTCAATTGCCATTGCATACTTATTGCGGGCCGCAAAGGCATCACCCTGCGGCGGATAGATCATGTTGGGCGGAGTTCCGGGAATAGATTCCAGACGCTCGGAAGTCTCCAGATCCGGCATGGAAGAAAGCAGTGCCCATGTATACGGATGTGCAGGCTGGTAGAAGACATCATCGGCTGTACCGTATTCAACGATCTTGCCGGCATACATTACTGCAACCTTATCGGCGATATTGGCTACAACACCAAGGTCATGCGTGATGAAGATAACAGTCATGTTGTGCTTCTTCTTGAGGTCATTGATCAGTTCCAGAATCTGCGCCTGGATGGTAACGTCCAGTGCAGTTGTCGGTTCATCGCAGATCAGAATATCCGGGTTGGCAGCGACGGCAATTGCAATAACGATACGCTGTCTCATACCACCGGAGAATTCGAACGGATACTGCTCGAAACGCTTGCGGGGCTGGGCAATACCGACTTCTTCCATGATGCGGATGGCTTTGTCATACGCCTGCTTGGAAGATACCTGCCCTGCCATGGCATTGGTCTGTTCCTGCAGCCAGTGCAGCATGTTCTCGGCATCTTTTTCCGCATCATAGCCGGCAGTACCGTCCACATCCGCCTGATATACATTAATCAGATCATTCATGGCATGACGCATGTTTTCCTTTGTTAAGGGCAGATCAACCAGCACGGCAGGAATGACTTTAGGGGCATCACCCTTGCGGGCAATAACCTGCTCGCGCTTTATAGTCTCACGGGCAACACGCCTTTCTTCCTTGCCATTATTGCGCAGGCCATGGGCATAGCGCTTCATGGAATAGTCCATGGTAGAACCAAAGGCAGCAGCGGCAGCGATCTTGTCTGTTAACAGCGGATCCTGTGCAGCCTCTACGGCCTTCTTCATTTCACTGATCAGCTTTGTGCAGGACTTAGGATCCAGTGCTTCAGCTTCAAAGGCAGAAAGGGAAGACTGTACCAGCTGTACAGCTGTCTGCTTCTGTGTCAGATATGCATCATGACGCTGATTTAATGTCTTTGCCAGAGCATCCTTTGTTTCCGCAGTTACAGCATCATGGTAGTAATCCGGTACAGGCTGATGCAGAGCTTCGGTCAGAATCTGCTCGATTTCCTTTGCTGTGGAGGGCAGGTTTCCTGCCAGTTGCTTCAACTGTTCAGCACGATCAGTGAAGAGGGGGTCAGCCGCACCTTCAGTACGTTCCTTCAGGTAGGAGATTTCTTCATTGATCAGTTCCTGATCACCCTTGCGGATGGCTGTTTCCAGCTGTTCGCAGGAGAAGATTGCAGATTCGGCATAGTCACGGGCATTGGCGAAAGCGATATGCTTAACACCGGCTGCCGGGTAGTTTGTTTCAATTTCCTTCAGAGCTGTCTGTACACGATCGGCAGGAATACCGGCTTCACTCATGGCCTTCTTCAGTTCCTTGAGCTTATTGGCAAAGTTCTTCTTGCCATGCTTGCAGGAAGCTTTGGAGTTGATCATGGAAGCTTCTGTCATCTGCTTACCGATCTTCATGATCGGGTCAAGCGAAGACAGCGGATCCTGGAAGATCATGGAAATGCGACGGCCGCGGAGTTCGTTGAATTCTTCTTCTGTCAGTTTCAGAAGGTCCTTGCCTTCATAGATGATCTCACCGCCTTCGACGATGCTGTTGCCGGCGAGAATACCTAATACAGACTTGGCTGTAACAGACTTGCCGGAACCGGATTCACCGACGATCGCGAGGGTTTCACCTTTTTCCATTTCAAAGCTGATATCACGTACCGCTTTGACTGTTCCGCTGTTGGTGCGGAAGGAGATACGCAGGTTGCGTACTTCAAGTTTCTTAGCCATACACAATCTCCTTACTCATCCGTACCACGCAGGCTGGGATTGAACGCATCACGCAGACCATTGCCGAAGATGTTGAAGCAGATCAGCAGGATGGAAATGAATACTGCGGGGAAGAAAATGCAGTGCGGGTATGTGGACAGGGTATCCTGACCATTGTTAAGCATTGTACCTACACTGGTGATCGTACTGGACTGCAGGTTGACGATACCAAGGTATGTCATCGTTGCCTCGGAGAAGATAACACCGGGAATGGCCAGTACGGATGTAGTGATAATGAAGCCTGCAGCATTGGGCAGGATGTGACGGAAAATCAGACGCTTATCCTTGGCACCCAGTGTTCTTGCGGCAAGTACATATTCCTGGCCTTTGAAACGGTAGAACTGCGCACGTACTGTGGAGGATGTACCGATCCAGCCGAAGAAGATGAAGCAGAAGAACAGAGTGACAATCGGACCAAGCTTCTTGGCCAGATAAATCTGGAATAAGGACATGAAGACAACTGTAGGAATCTCCCAGAGGATTTCCTTCACTCTTTCAAACAGCAGGTCGAACCAGCCGCCATAGTAGCCTTCCAGCGCACCGATGACAACACCTAACAGCAGGTTGACTGCGGATACGCAAAGAGAGAGCACCAGAGACAGGCGGGCACCTAAGGCAAGACGGGCAAAGATGTCATAGCCGAACTGATCCGCACCAAACAGGAAGGATGCAGTATAGCCATGCTTGTAGTAATACCAGTCGGAGTAGAGGACACGGCACTGCAGCTGCGTACCGCCCATCTTCTGCTGTGTATAGCGCAGATTGCCGCTTTCATCACGCAGATAGATATCTTTGAGATTGCCGGCGGCATCACGTTCCGCAACACCCTTCTGGTTGGTCAGGAACCATGCATTCTGATCGCTCTTGTAGCCCTGGTTGTTGACCTGTTCAGAGTCAATCAGAGGATAGAACAGCTGAATGCCTGTTTCCTTCTCATAGGCAATGGCCTGTTCGTATTCCGCCTTTGTCAGAAGCATCTGCACATAGCCGACCTTGGCATAGGAATCAAGACGAATGCTGTGCAGTGTTGCAGGTCTGCCGGCATCGACGATGGCTTCGTATGTACCGTAGTCTTCGGCAATGGCACCGGGAATGGCGCTGTAGTAGTCATAGGACTGCTGGTTCAGTGCTTTCATCTTCTTGGTGCCATCCCAGAAGTGGATGCCGGCATCAGCGAACAGCTGATTCTTCGGCAGAGAGTAGGAATAATAACCGTCATAGGAACCGGAGCCGTAAGGAGTAACCATCGGTCCGATGATTGCATAGAAGGCTAAGAGCATAATGACACAGAAACAGATGACACTGCCCTTATTGCGGCAGAAGCGATCCAGAGCATCACGCAGGAAGCCCTTCGGCTTGGTCTCGAACTTGGTATCGTGGATACGTTCATCCTGCTGAACAAGACGGAAGGATTCCTTGGGAATGTTCTTATAGGGCTCAAACTGTTTTTCGTTATAACTCATTGTTCTTGCCTCCGCCCATACGAATACGGGGATCAATCAGACCATAGCTCAGGTCAAACAGCAGTTCGGAAATCAGACCGATTGCTACATAGAACATGGAAATGGCCATGAAGACGGAATAGTCCTTGTTGTTGATGGAAAGCAGATAGGTTTTGCCGATACCGGGAACGGCAAAGATCTGTTCGATGATCATGGAACCGGAAACGACGGAAATGACGTCAGCCATGAATGTCGGCAGCAGCGGTACCATGGAATTACGCAGGGCATGACGGATCGTGGCCTGTCTGCGGCTGAGACCCTTGGTTCTTGCTAAAAGCATATAGTCACTGCCCAAAGTTTCCGTTAATTCCGCACGGACCAGACGCATGTTGCCGGCAATGATACCGAAGGACAGCGCCAGGATCGGCATGATCGCAGAACGGAACATCTTCCATGTGAAGTAGTCCGTACCGCCATTCATGACTAACGGGAACCAGTTCAGCTTGAAGCCGATATAGTACTGCAGTAAGAATGCATAAACGAAGGAAGGGACAGAGATAAAGAACATAATGAAGACATTGATGATCTGATCCTGCCACTTGTTCTTATATACCGCAGCGACAATACCGAAGATGACACCAAGCGGAATGGAAATGATAACGGAAACGACGTTGACGTAGATTGTAGGCGGCAGCTTATCCGCCAGAAACGCTGTAACGTCCTGCAGGTATGTACCGATGGTTGTGCAGAAGCCCCAGTCCCATTCAGTGAATACCCTTTTCAGGAAAATGCCGTACTGTACCATAATCGGCTTATTGTAGCCCCAGGCTTCTCGCATATCCTTGATTGCCTGGTCATAGCCGCCCTGAACAGCCTGTACCTGATTGGGTAACAGACGGATCAGTACGAACAGCATTGTCATGATAATGAAGCCGGAGACCAGCATCAGGGCAAGACGTTTAAGAATGTACTTTGTCATAGCACCAGACCTCCTTACTTATTCGTAATAACAAACACAGGTGAAGGTAAAACCCCCACCTGTGCTTTTCGTTCTTCAGTAAATGAATCAGTAAGTCAGCTGGTTGTTCTGATCAGCGCAGTACTTAGCCCATTCTTCGTCGTTCATTGTATATGTGATGTCACCAATGCCGCCGAAGCCAACGAGAGAGTTGATGTAATGGTCGGAACCGAGGATGATTCTCTGAGAGTACAGAGTAGCTTCGTTCAGATAAGCCAGAGTAGACATGCCATGATACTTCAGGATTGCTTCTTCCATACCTGCCAGGATCTGGTTGCGAGTATCTGTATCTGCGATTGCCCACTTGCCTTCGTTCAGTTCAAAGTACCAGTCATATGTGGACATTGTGTAATCTTCACCGTCAACCTTGATTGTTGCTGTTTCCTTAGTACCGTCATAACCGAATACGAGGTTGTATGTCGGGTCTGTGTAGCACTGAGTGATGGAGTAAGGATTCATATCAGCACCGCCCCATGCTGTGAAGGCGATATCACACATACCAACCATGCAGTTGTCATAGTAGTCTTCATCAACGAGCAGGTTAACAGTAACCTTGCCTTCAAGACTTGTACCTGCTGTAGCTTCATTAATGGAAGACTGCAGGAAGTTGACACGGTTCTGGTTGTTTGTTGTATCAGCGTATACATGGTAGTCGAGTTCAACACGATCGCTGTCCTTCATCATGCCGGAAGCGATTGCTTCATCATAAGCGGCCTGGAAGAGCTTGGAAGCTGTTTCCTTATCGTAGCCTGTGATTTCTTCATAGTTGTCAACGCCGTATACATTCATCAGAGCCTGCTTAGCATAATCACTGTTTCTGTACAGTTCACCTGTATCAGGGTTGCAGATGTATACATAGTTGATCAGACCATAACCGGGATCGGAACCGGCAAGGCACTGTGTAACGAAGGACTGACGATCCAGGGACAGACCGATTGCATTACGGAATGTGTCGAGGGACAGGATGGAGTGGTTGACACCATCGCCATCTTCCTTGGCGAGGGAATCCTTGTCTGTGTTGAATGTGAATACATAGGAATATGTTGTAGGCATGAAGTAGATATAATCGGAGTTTGCATATGTTTCCATGTGCTGTGTATCTACACCGTATTCATCTACATTACCCTGCAGGAACAGAGACAGTACTGTAGCGTTATCGGAGATGTACTGTTCATAAATGTTTGTTGTCTGATACTTGCCTGCATAGTGTTCATCGGAGTAGCCGAACCAGTTAGGATTCTTCGCATACTTCATTTCCTTATCAGCCTGGTATGTATCGATCTGGTAAGCACCATAGGACATGTACTTGTCTGCAGCTGTACCGTATGTGGACTTTGTGATGTCACCTGTAGTGATCTTGCAGGATTCATACATTTCTTCCGGCAGCAGATATACGCCCAGAGCATAGCAAGCATAGAATTCAGTCAGAGGAGAAGTAACAACGAATGTGATGTAATAAAGTCGGAGGGCCAAGCGGGCTTAGGAAGACAACACT
>JAZUHS010000207.1:0-3259 GCA_045641845.1 Bulleidia sp.
TATATGCATCATAGGAGTTGTGTTAATGAGAGTACTTGTAATAGCTGATGTACATCTGAAACCGTGGATGTTTAAACATGCGGATGAACTGATGCAGGAAGGAGCTGCGGATCGTGCAGTATGTCTGATGGATCTTCCCGATGACTTTGATCAGCAGGCAAATCTTTCCCTGTATACAGAAACCTTTGATGCAGCGATTGCTTTTGCAAAGAAGTATCCGGATACACTATGGTGCTATGGCAATCATGACTTATGTTACAGATGGAATCAGAGAGAAAGCGGCTACAGTCCGTATGCGCATGATCTTGTTGTACGGAAGCTGGAGGAACTGGAGAATGCTCTGGAGGATGAAAACAGAATCAATTATGTACAGAAGATAGATAACGTTCTTTTCTGCCATGGCGGCATTACCGAATCATTTGTACAGCTGCACTGCAGCGGGAACACGGATGGTGACAGTGTTGTAAACATGATCAACCAGCTGAGTGGTGAAGTGATGTGGAGAAGCAGTTCACCGCTCTGGTATCGTCCGCAGTATACGAATGAAAAGATGTATGGGGATGGTATATACCTGCAGGTGGTAGGACATACACCGGTAGCGATGCCGGCCAGAAGAGGAAATGTGATCTCGTGTGATGTTTTCTCTACCTTCAGAGACCACAGCCCCATCGGTACACAGGAATTCCTTGTGATTGATACAGAGACATTTGCATATGAAGGAACCAGGTCCGTATAATTACGGAATAAAAGAAGAAAAGAGGCAACTATGAAGACATTCAGTGAAATCAAGAAGAACTTTGCATTCGGATGCATGCGACTGCCCATGATTGGCGAAGAAGTCGATCTGGAACAGACTAAACAGATGGTCGATTACTTCATCGATCATGGCTTCAACTACTTTGATACAGCCCATGGCTATCTTGGCGGCAGAAGTGAAAAGGCATTGAAGGTGTGTCTGACAGACAGATATCCTCGTGACAAGTATCTGCTTACAGATAAGCTGACAGGTTCCTACTTCAACAAGGAAGAAGACATCCGTCCTCTTTTTGAAGAACAGCTGAAGATCTGCGGTGTAGAATACTTTGACTTCTATCTGATGCATGCCCAGAATGCGACAGTATACGAAAAGTTCAAGCAGTGCAGAGCTTATGAAACTGCCTTTGAACTGAAGAAGGAAGGCAAGGTCAAGCATGTCGGTCTGTCCTTCCATGACACACCGGAAGTACTGGATCGTATCCTGACGGAATATCCGGAGATTGAAGTCGTACAGATTCAGTTCAACTATCTGGATTACAATGACACTTCTGTAAACTCCAAGGGTGTCTATGAAGTATGCGAAAAGCATGACAAGCCTGTTCTTGTCATGGAACCGGTCAAGGGCGGTACATTGGTCAATCTGCCGGAAAAGGCAAAGGCGATCTATGATGCGATGAACAATGGTTCCTATGCATCCTATGCCATCCGCTATGCGGCATCCTTCAAGAACATGGTATGCATTCTTTCCGGTATGAGCACATTTGATCAGATGAAGGACAATGTTTCCTTCATGGAAGACTTCAAGCCTCTGAGTGAAGAAGAATTCAAGGCAGTAGATCAGGTTGTTTCAGTATTCAAGGAACAGAATATGATTCCCTGCACAGCCTGCCGTTACTGCGTAGATGAAAACCACTGCCCGAAGATGATCCCGATTCCCGATGTTTTCGCTGCCTACAATGCCAAGAAGACACAGGGCGGCGGCAATCCCGGCTTCTACTACAATATCGTTACTTCCAAGGGCAATCCTGCCTCCGCATGCGTTAAGTGCGGCATGTGCGAAAAGGTATGTCCTCAGCATCTGCCGATCCGTTCGTTCCTCGCTGACGCTGCTGCAGAATTCGGCAAGTAATTACCTGGACAGATATCCGATGACTAATGTCAGAAGATATCTGTTTTTCTTTACAAATGACGTTTAAAAAACGAATATAGTAGAGGGATGAGAAGCAGTATGATCACAGGTATTTACCAGGAAGATATGGATATTGAACAGGCTCTGTTCAATGCGTTATATGATCTTATGATGACAACACCGATCGATAAGATCAGTGTGAATGATATTCTGAAGAAAGCTTCTGTAAGCAGAGCAAGCTTCTACAGAAGGTTCAAGGATAAGTATGATCTCTTGAACAGAACGTATGAGGATCTTTTGAAGAAGACATTGTTCAGATTCAGAGATGATCTTTCCTGGAGAGAATCTGTCTATCAGATCTATGCAATCATCAAAGATCATCATAAGTTCTTCGCCAATGCCTTTGAAAGCAATGATGTCAACTGCTTCCGCAATTATCTCTTTGAACAGGCATTTACTTTAGAGAGTGAAACATTACGAAGCTATGGTGTAGATCCTAAGGATCCCTATAACTACTACAGACTCATCGGCTATGCATCGGGCGGGGTTAATATCACGATGAAATGGGTACAGAATGGTGCTGACTTGTCACTGGAAGAGATTGTCAATCTTCTGGTAGAGATTGTGCCTGTACCGTTCAGGGAATACTTCAAATAAGAACTTGAGAAACAATTCACATGATTTGTTTCTCCTTTTTTATGAGAGATTGTAATAGAAAATGTCATTATTAAAATATTCACTATAAGGAGGGTAACTTTAAATGAAAAAGTTAATCAAGGCTGCGGTTGCAGTTGTTATGGCTCTGGCTATGACAGCATGCTCCAGCACAGCTTCTTCTGCTCCTGCTTCATCCGCAGGTTCTGCAGAGGAAACATCCGCTTACACAGCAGGCACATACACAGGTGTCGGCCAGGGTAAGATGGGTGATATTACTGTTGAAGTAACAGTATCCGATACAGAAATTACTGACATTCAGGTAGTTTCTTCCAATGAATCTTCCGGTCTTGGTGATGTAGCAGCTGCTACAGTCATCGATGAAGTACTGGCTAACCAGTCTCTCGATGTTGACCAGGTTACAGGTGCTACATTATCCCGTATGGGTGTTCTGGCAGCTGTAAAGGATGCTCTGACACAGGCAGGCGCAGATGTAGCTGCTCTGGCTAAGGTACCTGCTGTCAAGAAGACAGGTACAGCACAGACAATCGACACAGACGTTGTTGTCATCGGTTCCGGCGGTGCCGGCATGACAGCAGCTCTGGAAGCTGCTTATGCAGGTGCTAAGGTAACAGTACTCGAAAAGATGAGCTACATCGGCGGTTCCACAAGACTGTCTTCCGCAATGCTCGTTGTCGGCGGTTCCAAGCTTCAGGAAGA
>JAZUHS010000208.1:0-5918 GCA_045641845.1 Bulleidia sp.
CTTGAGAAGCTGTCGGAGAAAGTGAATGAAGATCCGTCTGTGAAGGATAAGATCATGGAAAAGGAATATGAAATGAGACTGGCGAAAGAGGCAGCACGTGAAGAGGGACTTGCAGAAGGCAGAGCCGCAGGATTTGCGGAAGGTCATGCCGAGGGCAGAACCGCTGGATTTGCGGAAGGTCATGCGGAAGGTCATGCGGAAGGTCATGCGGAAGGACAGCGTGCAGCGGAAATCAGGAATACTGCTGCTCTTGTAAAGCGCGGAATCTCGATCGAAGATGCAATGGAAATGCTGGAGCTTTCCGACGATGTGAAAGAATCTGTCAGAGCTGCTCTGTCGTAACAGATGGATTCTTAAGAATCTGCTTTACTTGGATACTGCGTTCTTATGCTGTTCAGCAGGAACGCAGTTTTTGTATATTCGAAGTGAACAGGTGGCATGCCGGAAGATAGAGGTATATAATAGCTGACGGAAAAGATCCGACCGTAAAGAGTATTCTGAGCGGGAAGAGACGATAACTGTAATGACGCTGTTTTAACAGCGTACGTTAATGTGTTTTTACGTGCTCTGCGGGATCTGATTCCTGCAGAGCATTTCTGCTTTTAAGGAGATAAGTTATGTATCGTTTTGCAATTTACGGCAAAGGCGGCATCGGCAAGTCGACAGTGACTGCGGCATTGAGCTGTGCCTTTGCGGACATGGGATACAAGGTTATGCAGATCGGCTGTGATCCTAAGGCTGACAGTACACTCTATCTGCATGAAGGCAAAAGAATTCCGACGATTCTTGAAGTACTGAAGAAGAAAAGAGATAAAGCGGAACTGGAAGATCTGGTTGTGATCGGTGAAAAGGGTATTGTCTGTGCTGAATGCGGCGGTCCGACACCCGGTTTAGGATGTGCAGGACGCGGCATCGGTGCGGCTTTTGAAGCTCTGGAAGAACGTTCTGCCTTTGATATCTATGAACCTGATGTAGTTCTCTATGACGTTCTGGGTGACGTTGTATGCGGCGGTTTTGCATTGCCGATCCGCGAGGGTTATGCCGATCAGGTATACATCGTTTCCTCCGGTGAAAACATGGCAATCTATGCGGCTGCCAACATTGCCATTGCCGTTGATAACTTCAGAGAACGTGGCTATGCCGCACTGGGCGGCATCATTCTCAACCGCCGCAATGTGCCGGATGAACGTGAAAAGGTACAGGTATTATGCGATGACATTCATACACACATCGCTGCCGATCTGCCCCGCGACAACAGCATTGCCAATGCCGAAAAGAACGGCAGACCGGTGATGTTCGAATATCCTGACTGCGACTATGCAAAGGCAGTCAGAGAACTGGCGAAGGAAATGATCAGAAACGGAGTCGACAAATGAAAGAGTTCCAGCTGATCAAGGATATTCAGTATGAATACAATGCGGATATCGGTCTTTCCTACAGCTCACCGTGCCGCGGTGAATGGAATATTGTGCATATTGCCGCTCTGGTGCCGGAAGCTCATCAGATCTTCGTCTGTCCGACTTCCTGCCTGCGCGGTGTTGTACTGACCACTTTTGAAATGGGGGCCGGCGATAAGCTGTCCACCATTGCCGTAGGCGAAGATAATATCCTGGAAGGAGATATGGAAGAACAGCTCCATAAAGGCTGCCGCAGAATCATTGATTCCCTTCCGGTACGTCCGCGCATGGTCATTGTCTTTACTTCCTGCGTGCATCACTTCATGGCTGTCAATTATCAGCGTATCTATAAGCTGCTAAGAAAAGAATATCCCGATATTCTCTTTACGGATGCCTACATGGATCCGATCATGCGCCGCAAGACACCGCCGATTCCTTCTCTGTTCCGTCAGCTGACACGTGTATATCAGATGACAGAAAAGAATCCCCGTCAGGTCAGCTATGTCGGATCCTGCTTTGCCCATCATGAACACAGTGACCTTGCCGTGGTGATGGAGAGAAACGGCATCGACATGCGCCAGACACCGGCGGAAACAGACTTTGACGGCTATATGAAACAGCAGGAATCCTGTGTGAACTTCCTGACACGCAAGGCCGGTATGGCTGCAGTCAAGGATATGGAGATCCGTCTGAAGACACCTTATCACTTCCTGCGTCCTTCCTACATCTACAGTGAGATTGATGAAGATATGGCAAAGGCATGTGAAATGGTAAATATTCCATCACCCTGTGCAGAGGAAAAGGCAGAGATGCAGGCAAAGTGTGAAGCAGCAGTCAATGCTTTAAGTGCAAAGCTCAATGGTACAGCTGTATCTCTGGATTATACCTGTGTGGATCAGCCGTTAGGTCTTGCTGTTTATCTTCTGGAACATGGCATCAATGTGGAATCTGTCTTCATTGATGTATTCCTGGAAGAAAGAAGTGTCTTTGAGAAACTGCAGGCCATGAAGCCTGATCTGAAGATATATTCTTCTTTGAACTGGAATATGCGCAGAACCGAAAGGGGAAGCGATCATAAGGTTGTTGCGGTAGGTCAGAAGGCTGCCTACTTCAATGACACAAAGTACTTTGTGGATCTGGTCGACAATGCCGGCATGTACGGTTATCGCGGTATCATGAAGCTGATGTCTTTGATCAGTGAAGCAAGTGAAACAGAAAAGGATATGAAGAGACTCGTATCTCATAAAGGATGGGGGTGCAAGGGTTTATGAGTGACTGGCAGACACATGTATTCACATCGACCTATACAGCGGATGTATCCGGTGTCTGTTCGATGATGTATGAGCTTGGCGGCATGACTGTGCTGCACGATCCCTCCGGATGCAATTCCACTTATACAACGCATGATGAACCGCGCTGGTATGATACAGACTCTCTGATGTATATCAGCGGTCTGGATGAAATTACAGCTGTCTATGGCGATGACTCCGTCATTATCCGTGATGTCATCAAGGCAGCACAGGATCTCAACCCGAGATTCATTACACTCTGCGGAGCATCCATTCCGCATATCATTGCCTTTGACTATAAGGGTTCTGCACATCTGATTGAAAAGGAAACCGGTATTCCGGTACTGCCTGTAGCGACCAATGGACTGCAGGGATGGACACATGGATGCGGTCTGAGCTCCCGTGAATGGATCAGACGCTTTGCGGATACAAAGTGTGAAAAGAATCCGCACAGTGTCAATGTCATGGGTCTGACTCCGATCGATTTCTCCAGAATGGAGATTGCCGATCAGCTGTGTCATGACATTGAAGAAGGCGGCTGGAAGATCAATGCCAGGATGGCGATGGGTGATACCTTCGACAATCTGACAAAGATCTATGGCGGAACAGTGAATCTGGTGGTATCTTCTGCCGGACGCATGGCAGCCCGTTTCATGAAAGCTAAGGGAAAAGTGCCGATGGTGGAGGGGCTTCCGATCGGTGCCTATATGTCACAGCGTGTGCAGGAAGCTCTTGCAGAAGCCGAAGCTGCAGGAGAAAGCATTACTGCCTATGACCATGATGAAGAACTGTCTCTGGCCGATATGATTCGGCGTGAGGATACGGTTCTTGTCATTGGTGAAGAAGTATTTGCAAGATCTCTTGTGACTGCGATCAATCACTCAAAGTGGGCTGAAACAAACGGTCTTACAGCTTATGCGATGAGTCCGGATGAAACGGAAGGCATCGATGAGGAAATGCTTGTGGAAGCAATGAAGCATGCCAAAGTCGTGATCGCCGATCCGCTGTACAAACTGGTGCCTCATGGCGGTGAGTGCTGCTTTATCCCGTTTGCCCATGAAGGCTATTCGGGAAGAATCTTCCGCGATTCCATTCCGGCGTTCGCTGCAAGGGAATTTGACATCGAAAAACTGCTTGAAGAAGGAGAATAGAAATGAAGTTTACAAAGGTTTTAACTGCAGGCATGCTGGCCTGCGCCCTGCTGGCAGGATGCGCTTCTGCATCTGCATCTGCACCTGCAGGAAGCTCTGCTGCTTCTGCTGCTGAAGAAACAGGTACTGTAACACTGACGGACCATGCCGGCCGTGAGGTAACTGTTCCTACAGAACCTAAGAGCGTTGTCGTTCTCGACATTCTGCCTCTGCCTTCCGTACTGACTGTTTACCTTGGCTCTGCGGAAACATTGACAGCAATTGAACCTGCATCCATGAATGCCGCAAAGAACGGTATTCTGGCTGAACTGTATCCTGAAATCACTGAAGTCAATACAGAGATCATGGATGGTGAAGATGTAAACATCGAATCTCTGCTCGCGCTGAATCCTGAAATCGTCTACTACAATGCCGGCAATTCCGCCGTATGTGAAAAGCTGGAAAATGCTGGTCTGACTGCGGTTGGTGTATCTCCGACAAAGTGGAGCTATGATGCAATCGTGACTTACAACGAATGGCTTAAGCTGCTGGATACTATCTATCCTGAACATGCCGCTGCCAACTCCGTCGGCGACAAGGTTAATGCCAAGAGCACTGCCATCTATGATGAAATCGCTGCTGCTACTGCAGACATCGCTGAAGAAGACAGACAGAAGGTTCTCTTCCTGTTCCAGTATGATGAAAATGTCATGATCACTTCCGGTGAAAAGTTCTTCGGCCAGTGGTGGTGCGATGCTACAGGTGCACTCAATGCCGCAAGTGAAGTCGCTGCTGAAAACTCCAATGCCAAGATCACAATGGAACAGGTATATGCTTGGGATCCCGATGTCATCGTGATTACTAACTTCACTAAGACTCAGCCGGAAGATATCTATGCAAATGCAGTAGGCGATGATGACTGGAGCACAATCAAGGCGGTCAAGGATCATAGAGTCTACAAGATGCCTTTAGGCACATACCGTACATATACTCCCGGTGTTGATACACCTATGACACTGGAATGGCTGGCACAGGCAGTATATCCCGAACTGTTCTCTTATGATCTGAAGGAAGATATCAGAAGCTACTATGGCGATCTGTATGGTGTTGAACTGAGCGACGAACAGATCGAAAAGATGTATACACCTAACCGTGATGCCGGTGTCTGGAACTGATCATACTGACCACATGCAGAAACGATTCGCGGCATGGATGATCGGCAGTACACTCGTGCTGATCATCTTTGCCGTGATTGCCCTTGGCATGGGACAGTTTTCCATTCCGGTCAGAGAAATGATCGGAATTCTGATGGGCCGTGGCTCATCCATCAACAACGCTGAAAAGGTTGTCTTCTCGGTACGCATTCCCCGTATCGTGCTCAGTATGATGGCGGGGGCAGGTTTAGCTGCAAGCGGCGCTGCCTTTCAGTCTCTGTTTGCCAATCCTCTGGCAACACCCGATACCTTAGGTACAGCCAACGGTGCTTCCTTTGGGGCTGCCTTAGCCATTCTGCTTGGCATGAAGGCAATGGGCGTACAGGTTGCCGCATTATTATGCGGTATTCTTGCCGTTGTTCTGGTTTTTGCCGTAACGAAAAGCGAGCAGTCGCAGAAGTCTTCCATCGTCATGGTAATTCTGGCCGGTATGGTTGTTTCTTCTCTGTTCTCCGCACTTGTATCCCTGGTCAAGTTTGCGGCTGATCCGCAGGATGTACTGCCGGTCATTACGTTCTGGCTGATGGGGTCCTTCTCCGGTACTACCATGAAGGGTCTGATGCTGGGTATTCCCTTTATCGTCATCGGCACAGGTGTTATCTTTCTGATGCGCTTCCGTCTGAATGCCTTATCCTTAAGCGAAGATGAAGCAAAGTCACTTGGCATCAATATCCGTCGTGTCCGTGCCATTGTCATTACGGCAGGTGCTGCCGTCACGGCCAGCATCGTCGCTTTATGCGGTGTCATCGGCTGGGTAGGATTGCTTGTACCGCATATCAGCCGCATGATTCTTGGCAATGACAACCGCCGTGTTGTACCGGCTTCCATTGTCTTTGGCGCACTGTTCATGCTGGTGACGGATACAGCGGCCAGATGCATGACGGCATC
>JAZUHS010000209.1:0-6839 GCA_045641845.1 Bulleidia sp.
CCTGAGAATACTCGGAGAAGTGTTTTTCCATAGCCATGTATGTACATACATCAATCAGAGATACATATGCACCAAGATGCTGGATGACTGTATTCTTCCAGTCACTTTCAACAGAAGTTGTAGGCACAAGAATCAATGCTCTGAAACTGTTATTACTTTCTTCTGAGAACACTCTGATATCTTCTTCAACAATCATTGTTTTACCGGCAGAAGTAGGCAAAGATACCAGTGCTGTCTTTACACCATTCTTTCTTCCCTGTACCAGCTGTTCCAGAGTATCTTCCTGATGTTCATAGAGTTTAACATCACGTCTTCCCAGCATATGAACCGGTTCAAACTGTGACGTATCCTTTCCCATCAGTCTTTTGATCTGATCTACCATCTGATCCTGGAAAGTGCAGTCTTCCATGGAGAAACGATAAAGCTTGAATCCCCATAGACTGCATACATTCTGCTTTCTTAACTGCAGACGATATCTCTCGATACCGATGATCTGAGGATGGTGGTATTCTCGACCATTCTCTTCTACTGCAATCATGCCGTTCTTTGTACGAATGACGTAATCCAGATAATATGCGCTGCCATCAGGATCAATGACAGGATATTCCTTATGCAGATATACAAGAGAACCAGCACCGTATGCATGCATAAAGTCATCTTCAAAGGTAATCTCCAGAGGACTTGCATCAGCGTTTTCTTCTCTGTTTGCAGCATGTCTCTTTTCTTCATATCGAATATCACTGGGATTCTCAGACATGAATTCTTCAATCTTATCCATGTCTTCTTCCAGGAAGCGATATACATGCTTAAAGTCATGTATCCATTCATTCTGACGGTCAGTGATTAATGAATACATAAAAGCTTTCTCACCCGGATTCACTAAACAGATATTACGATCAATGGCAATTGCAGTATCTTCACACACATAAAGATAAGTGTAGCCGCCATTAGGATAAGAGACTGTTTCCATATGCTTGTATTCTTTATTTTGAATCATTAGTTTATCTAATACAGATGACATACAGCCTCCTTTCCTTACTGTTTTGCAGCTTTATGATTTCTTCAATGTAATCTTCGGCAGTACTACTGCAGACTCTTCCTCGTCTCCTTCTCCCTGCCATGCCAGTACATATTGTACTTCTGCTTCTGTTAAACTGTAGCCTTTGTCCATCAGTTCCTTCAGATAGCTGCGCATTGCTTTGGAGAAGCGGACGATGTTGCTGTCCTTGCCCATGATTTCAGCATACAGATACTGTTCGGAATACTTCAGTTTCTGACCGCTGATCATTCTTAACAGTACATTCTTCTTGCCTTTGACATAACCTAAGTCTACCTGTTTCATAGACAGTTCCAGGTATACTTCCGCAGGTGCACTGTATACAGATGTATCTACTCTCTGCAGTACACCGGGAATATGGATATTCCAGAAGAGATTTGTACGTGTATGGATATACAGTGCTCTTCTTGCTCGTGTCATTGCTACATAGAGCAGTCTTCTGCTTTCATCATTGTTTAGATCCATCTGGTTGATGCAGGGATATACGGAATCGAATTCTCTCCCCTTTGCTTTATGCATTGTAGAAACAAAGACATACTGTTCCTTTGTTTCTACAAAGTCATCTACCGAGGATTCTTCAATGAATTCAGTAAGATCAGATGCATACTTCACCTGATTGATGTATCTGAACTGTCTGGTCATACGAACGACCAAAGGAAGTAATGCAGAACCGGCATAGCGTTTCTTCAGGGCATCCACTGCGTTAGTGTATGCATCATCACTGATGACTGCTTCCTCTTTTCTTTCTTCATCAATCTTCTTGAGGAAATAACGTACTTCCGCCAGGTTGCTGAAGCGGAAGCCGGTATTGCTCTGAAGCAGTCTGGACCGAATACCAAACTTATGCAGCAAGCCATTGACGATCATTGCTTCTTCATTGGTCTGTGTCAGTACAGCAATTCTTCCCTTCTCCTGATTTGACACAAGATGTCTTGCAACTGCTTCTTCAATATATCTTGAAGTATGACGAATGATTTCCGCAGTACCTGCTTCAGGTGATACTGCCTCACATGGTACTGTCTTCATACGATTGGATGCTGATGCAATCAGGGCATTGCTTAAGGCTACAATCTCTCCGGTACTTCTGTAGTTCTCATTCATCTCATACTTGATGGCATGATAGTCTGTAATGAGTGACTGGAAGTACTTAGCATCCGAACCTCTGAAGGCATAGATATTCTGATCATCATCACCTACGGCAATGACTCTCATATCATCATTCACTTTCATCAATGCCTGTACCAGACGATATTCTTCTTCATCCATGTCCTGTGCTTCATCAATGACCAGTACATGCTTCATGATACGGGAAGGTTCCACTTCTCCGCTTTCAATCATTTCCACAGCTTTGCTGATGACATCATTAGACTTTTCAATGGTACCCATCTGTCCTAACAGATCAAAGCAGTAGGAATGGAAGGTCTTTACATCCACGAAGTACGCAGCACTGCCTACCAGCTTGATCAGTCTGCTCTTGAACTCTGTAGCAGCTGCACGTGAGAACGTTAACATCAATAACTGGTCATGCTTGATATCTTCCAGTAACAATAACGATGCCAGCTTATGTACCAGTAATCTGGTCTTGCCGGAACCCGGACCTGCCGCAACGACAATACGACGGGAGCGATGGTCATTGATGACCTTCTCCTGGATGTCGGAAAGAGAGCCGAACAGTTCTTCGTACTTCTGTTCTGTAATATTGCGATTGAGTTTCTTTGCCTTGGATCCCTTGAAGTAAGCAGTGATAAAGTCCTGATAGTCCATTTCAAAATAATCCTGAACAAAGGCAAGTGCAGCCTGATAGTCCTTTACCATCAGGTTTGCATATTCACCAACAATATGGATCTGCTGGATCTTCTGCTTATAGAAATCATCCAGCATACGATAGTCACTCTGCTTGTACTTCACTTTGTTATCCAGCACAGTTCTTTCAATCTGCATGGCATTGTAACTGACCAGGAACCCGCCCTCTAAACGCATGGCTCCGATTTTGCTCAGGTACAGTAAAGCATCAGAGATATCCGAAAGTGTTACCGCATAGTCATCAATGTCCAGTCGCATATGACTGCTGTAGCCATTGAGCAGCTCCAGCAATGAGAACTCTACACATACATCCTTGTCTGCAGAAATACTCTTATCTGCTCTTCTGTACAGTTCTTCAACGATATATCTGCATACTTCAATACGATGTTCATACTTCACTCGTAAAAGCCGTAAATCAATTGCAGGCTGAATCTGCGCACTCTTTGTTTCTGCATTCTCTTCTTTCTGTACTAAGGAACGAATCGTCAGGAAGTACAGAACTGAACGAATTGCACGTACAGTGGAATACGAAAGACCTTCATCAATCGCCTGATCATTCCACTCACGATAGTTAATGGAACCTGCTCCTTCTCCTAACTTACGGATAACGAAATCTTCGATCTTTGCATATCTTTCCAGAATGTGCAGAGAATGATTCTTCTGATTGCCTTTCTTGACATAAGCAGACATATCCTGTGAATCCGCTAATAAACCGATCTGGCGCATTCTGCCGATCTGTTCAATGATTACTCCCTTTTCAATACCCAGAATATCCGCAAGATAATCCACTCTGCTCTCTGCTTCATCATTGCCTGCAGAAGCGATGCTTCTGGAAGAAATCAAAGATTTGATAATACGTCTTGCATTCAGTTTCTCTTCTTCATTGAAGATATCTGCTTTCTCAATACGCTCAGATGCTTCTGCCATGTTCTTAGCCAGAATACCTGTCGCATATACATGCGGTACATTCATACCACGCTTCACATACCCTGCCTGTTCCAGTGCAGCAATCGCTGTACGTACTCTTGTCTCTGCCTCACTGCCGCTGTCTTCCCAGCCGGCTTCACGTGCAATCTCCAGTGCACTGCAGGATATCGTATTGCGACGACCGCAGAGATTACGCACAGCCTTCCATACAGCCTGTATTTCCGCCTGTGTGAGCTTGGTCTGATTGAGCAGTAGGAAGTGCTTATCCAGATCATTGTTGTTGAACAGAACACAGCATTCTGCCTCTAAGGAAGGATTACGTCCGGCTCTTCCTGCTTCCTGTACGTAGTTCTCCAGTGAATCAGAAATCTCATAGTGTACGACTAAACCTACATCACTCTTATCAACTCCCATGCCAAAGGCACTGGTAGCTACAATGATTCTGACCCGATCATCCAGGAATGCTTCCTGATTGGCTACCTTGTCCTTGGATTCCATACGGCCATGATATGGCAATGCCGGATAGCCATCCGCGGTCAGTTTCTCTGCCAGTTCTTCTGTCTTCTTTGTACGGGATACATAAACAATTGACGGTACATTTCTGCTCTGAATCAGATTACGTAATGTCTGATACTTCTCATCTTCCGTTTCACAGAACAGAACTGCATAATGCAGATTCTCACGCGCAGCCGATGTCGCAAACAGCTCCAGATTCAGATCCAGCTTACGCTTGAAATAATCACAGATATCACTGATAACCTTCTGCTTGGCAGTCGCAGTAAAACATGAAACCGGAATCGGTTTCTTGAGTTTCTGCATTTTCTGAAGCTTGGCAATGAAATCACCGATATACAGATAATCCACACGGAAGTCCTGTCCCCATGCGGAGAAGCAATGCGCCTCATCAATAACAAAACGAACTATCGTACGCGACGAAAGAATACGTTCAATCGTTCTTGAACGCAGCTGTTCAGGTGAAATATACAGAATCGATGCAAGACCAGTCTCTACACGTTCCAGAGCTTCTGATCTTTCGATCGGACTCAAAAGACCATTGATCGTCACAGCACCGGTAACCCCTGCTTCACTGAGATGATCCACCTGATCCTTCATCAGTGACTGCAAAGGTGAAATAACAACAGTTAAACCATGTACAGTATTACCTGCCATTAGTGCCGGCAGCTGGAAGGTAATGGACTTGCCGCCGCCGGTAGGAAAGACAGCAAGCAATGACTTTCCATCTACTGCAGCCTGCGCAGCACTTTCCTGCAGAGGTTCTCCATTGTATGTACGGAAACTGTCATAACCAAAGTATTTCTTTAATCCTTTATGAATATCCAGTACTGACTGACAATACGGACATAGATCCTTGCAGGGAACACTTCTCAACTGATGCATGACATAAGCAATCTGCGGATATGTCAATGTCAGCCAGCGTGGAATCATCGAGTATTCATCCCCTGTATGTATCAGTGCCAGTGCATAGGCAAGTTCTACAGGATAGTTACGAATCATACTTGATAGATCTGCATTGGCACAGATCATCCCGTCAAACTCCTGCGGAATCAGTTTACTGACATTCCAGTAGAATGATTTCACACCCATATAATCAAAGAAACCGGAGAACTCCTTCTGTTCATGAAGCAGACAGTAGTAGATCTGTTTCAGTCTCTTAGGAAGTTCCAGATATGCACTCACCTCATCCGCAAACAGCTTCTGACACTTCAATGCATCATTCACAGGATTGTTCAGTTCATCCGTCTGCAGCTTATCATCCTTCAATAACGCATGATACGGACGCCTGGGAAACAGCAGAGCAGAAAGATACAGCGTATCAATCAGCTTATACTGGCTGATATCCTTCTTATGCTTCTTCAGATATACAGCATCATGATGAACAATGTTATGACCGCACAGATACTGTCCATCACTGATGAAAAGACGGAAATCCTCCCACGTATCACAATGGAGTTTTCCGCCATCTGATGCAACCGCACCAAAGTCATGTATTCTATGATCTTTTTCACTTACTTCAGTATCGATGAAATAGAGTTTCTCAGTCATAAGTACCTGCCATTATTATCATAAGTTTAACAGAAGATAAGCTGTTATCCTACTGATCTGACAAATGACATCATGAACTATATACAAAGAAATGATGTCTGCCTCTGTACTGATTTCTTCATCCGATTAGCACACAAGCAGACATATTATTTACAGCCAGATTCCAAGTACATCCCTGACTTTCTTCTCTACATGCAATGCCTTTGCATACTGCATCAGTTTTGCTGTAGATTTTTCCGGATCTTTAACATACCGCTGTACTGCAGTATTGAACACTTCACCGTCTACTTTGTTTCGATGATACAGAACATCACACATCGTACGCTCACGGTCATAGATTTTAATCTTCTGTCCATCAATTTCCGCTTCAGTAATTCCGACTAGATATCGTTCTTTCTTAATAAAGTGCGGCGTAACCACAGGATAATCAATATAGAAACGTGTTCTTGTACTTGTACTTTCTACAGCAACATGCCATGCGGACAGAGTTCTGTCTGTATACCCATAATGATCCAGAGCACTTTCCATGCAGAGAACACCATCAGGAAACAATGCTGCAATTACCGGAATATCAGAGAAGGAATTATCTCCAATATACTGGTAATATCCTCGACGAATCTGTTCTATTTCGTTGCTTGCAAGCAGTTCTTGTATCTTCTTATAGTAAAAACCTTCCTGATTTAGCTGAGCGGTTTGCATGACTCCGCCATAATTCTCAAAGATTCTTTTAAGAGACCGTTTCACAAGTTTACTCTCCTATGTTTTCAAATCATACTATTCTAAATCATTACTTGTATAGTTTACTAAGCTGATAGTAATCATATATATCTTTTATTAGCTATTCCCAGAAACGCCGTAAACACCACAGCACTGTACGTAGAGAATCTCTCTACAATCCCGAAGATACTCTTCGATAACACATTGGAACCGATTGCCCCAAACATCATGCATAAGAGTGCTAATAAAGCCATTGTACCAAGTACTCTAT
>JAZUHS010000210.1:0-5415 GCA_045641845.1 Bulleidia sp.
GAGGTATGTACGACTTTCTTAATGCCTTCGGTATGGTTCTCACCGATCATTCTGGCAGTGATGATATTGGTGCCGACGGATAAGCCGATAAACAGATTGACGCACAGATGTACCAGCGAACTTGTAGAGCTGACTGCAGCCAGCGATGTATCTCCGGCAAAACGTCCGACGACGGCAATGTCGGCAGCGTTGAACAGCAGCTGCAGTACGCTGGACAGCATCAGCGGTAAAGCAAAGAGAGCAAGACGGGATATAAAGTGTCCCGAGAGCATGTCAATTTCATTTTTTCTGCTCATAATGGATATCTCCTGTAGAAGCTGAAGTTATAACATCAGCGTAAACGATTACCATTGTAGTCTCATTTGTATTCATTGCCATTGTATTGACTCAAAGAAGGCAGAAAAAAACACTCTCCGAAGAAAGTGTATGGAAAACTATCTGACAGCATCAAAAAGAGAGAACAGAGCTTCCTTGACTGCTTCTTCCAGATTGAAGTCACCGCCGGTCTTGCACCATTCGACGATCGTGCCGGAGGCAATGCATAAAGCCTGCCATGCCAGTTTTTCGGGTTCGGTCTGGTTGCGGATCTGACCTGCATTCTGCGCACGTCCGATCAGTTCGCAGGCTGCTTTACGTTCAAAGGCATGTTCCTTTTCAAACTTATCCGCACCGCCGCTTAACTGCGTAATGTAATACTGGGAAGTAAGCATAGGGTTGGAACGCTGTGCTCTGAGCGCACACATACTGCACGCACGTACAGCCTGTTCCAGCAGGTCTCCGTTTAACATGACATCATACCAGTCATTGGGATTATTGCGGTTATGTTCCAGACTGATGCGGTCTAAAAGATCCTTCTTGGTCTTGAAGTGGTAGAAGAAGGTACCCTGGGAAATACCTGCTTTTGTGCAGATATCACTGATTTTTACAGCCGCAGGACTGGCTTCTGTAAGAAGTTCCTTGGCTGCACTGACGATTTTTTCTTCTGTAGAATTCATGGTGCTATTCTAGCATAAGAAGATCGGTGATTCATTGCTATTTATAGCTGCTTAACTGATAGGAAGTGTCAGTTACTGTAAATGCATCACAGTTTGTTTCAATGCTGAAGTTCACTTCATCTGTGCGGTAAACAAGGACATACTGCGCATTGCTGTAATGACTGTTCAGATAAGCAAGAGCATCATCTCTGGACATGGCAGACAGGGCTGTCGTTACGGCATCGGCTGTTACTGCGGAGTCCATCAGAAGAGTTGCGGACAGACAGCCATCGCTGATGCTGTCATGGGGTGTATTCACCGGATATCCTGTTTCAGGATTCAGGATATGTGAATAGACAATACCATCATAAACCAGAGCAAGACTGGCATCGTTGGAAGTGGAAACACCGGCAGTGCCGCAGGAGATGGAACCGAAACTGCTTTCCTTTGTATCATCACGGCGGGGTTTCTTCAGATTCAGATCTGTTTTGTTCTGATCATTATGAAGAATATAGAGGGAACTGTCACCGCAGGAGAAGACTGCATCCTGTACTTTATGTTTCTTCAGAATCTGATAGACCTGATCTGCCGCATAGCCTTTGGCAATGCCGCCAAGATCGAGCTGTGCTGTAAACGTATAGCCTTCAAAGCTGACATCAGCAGTCAGCTTTTTCAGCTGATAGTTTCCTTTACTGCCGGATAATTCAATGCCATTGAAATCCACCAGCGGCAGTAAAGCCTGTACCCAGACATCCTCAGGAATGGGCATCTTTCCGTTTTTATCATAGTCACGATCGTAGGGCATGATCTTCTTCCATGTACCTTCAGAGAAGCGGGGTGTAAAGCCCCAGAGATCGGCGAGAGGGTAGATAGTCGGATCAAAGGCGCCATTGCTTTCTTCATGGATTTCCTTTGCGATCGTAAGCAGTTCTGCTGTAAGGTCTGAGATTGCCATGCTTTCACTGGAAGATAAAGCATTGAAGCGGGCGATATCACTTTCCGGCTCACTGATAGACACTGTGCGATTGATTTCCGCCAGTTCTGTATGGATATCCTGCCAGAGGGCATCGAACTCGTTCTGTGACATCGAGGAGTGCATCGTCAGAAACATCGGTGTATTGAAGTAATCCGTGGTATAGGCACGATAGCTGTATATTTCCTTCTTTGCTGTACAGCTGATGCATAACATGCATAACAGGGTACAGAGAAGATATTTCATCAGTCTTTTTGTCATGTCTATTATTCTAAACTAAGTATGGCTATAAATATATTTGTAGTTAACTATAAAAATGTTAAACATATTTCTAATAACAGGTTATAATCGTAAGTAATTGAGGAGGAAAGAAAATGAAGAAATCAATTATCGCTGCTACAGCTGCTGCTATGATGCTGGCTGGCTGTTCAGCACCCGCTTCCGCTCCGGCTGAAACACCCGCTGCTCCTGTAGAAGAAGTTTCTGCAATCGACGCTGCTCGTGAACAGCTGAAGGCGTTTAACGCTACACAGGAATCCTGGATGACTGTTGCGAACGGTCACTGGAACTCCGACCCTGCAGTTCAGATCTCTGATGAAGACCTGAACCTGGCATTCGAAACAATGGCTAAGTGCCAGAATGCTGTACAGTGGACTCCCTGGTATTTCATCGCTGTAAAGGATGCTGAAGAACAGCAGAAGATCCTGGGCGACTACTGGGCTGCTCCTGAAGAAGAAGCTAACGAAGGTACAGTTACTATCCTCGTTCTGGCTGACCAGATCCTGTCTTCTGAAGATGGTCATGCTTCCGAATACAGCGGATACTACATGCCTACAAACTTCGCTTACTACGATGCTGGTCTGGCTTCCGGTCTGTTCCAGTTCGCAGTTGAATCCCTCGGCTATAAGACACATTACTTCGGTACTGTAACTGGTGAATATGCTCCTACAGACGTAGCTGGCAAATACCAGTCCATGAACCGTTACGTATCTCCTGAAGACATCCGTACATGGGGCTTCTCTTCCACAGTTGATGGTGATATCGAAACAACTTCCAAGTATCCTGTAGATGGCAACTGCGTATTCGTATGTGCAATCGTTGTTGGTGTTCCTGCAGAAGGCGAAGAAATCGCTACTTGGGGTACAAACCATGGCCGTCCTGCAAACTACAAGATCTGGGATGGCACAGTTTATAACGAAACAGCTGCTCCTGCAGGCGAAGCTCTCGACATCGAACTCGGCGAAAACCAGTACCTGGGCGAAGCTAATGGTCAGGATGGCACAGTCAGCGTAGTGATCACAGTTGAAGATGGCAAGCTGACTAAGGTTGAAGTAGTTCAGCACCAGGAAACAGAAGGTGTTGGTACACAGGCTGTTGAAGAACTGCCCGCCAAGATCGTTGAAGCACAGTCCACAGATGTAGACGTTGTAGCAGGTGCTACTGTTACTTCCGAAGCAATCAAGAAGGCTGTTGATGCTGCAATGAAGGAAGCAGGACTCTAAGTCTTACTGAACCTGAAGATCCGTTCTCATCAGAGAGCGGATTTTTTCTTTTTCGCAGGAAAATGAAAAACGGCAGAGGGAATCTGCCGTTCATACAGTGATTGGAATCAGTATACAAGGCCATAGGCATCGCTGAGCTTTGCCAGGATGTCTTCACTGATTGTGCCTTCATACATGCACTTGCCCTGGAACATACGCAGAGCCTGTTCGAGCAGAGCAGCATCGTCGCATTTCAGACAAAGCGGACGGTCCACGGCATACTGGGCATTTTCGAAGTACAGCAGATCCTGACTGTTTCCAATGGCAATACACAGAATCTCATCTTCGCAGTCTTCAATGACATCAGCCAGGTTTTCACAGCAGACAAGCGGCTGTCCGGGCTTAGCATCTGCGTTCAGAATAAACAGCTGTTTCTCTGAGCATACATACAGCTTGCCATCGGTACGTACATGAGGCTTTTTCACTGTTAAGGAAGAGGCTGTCTGACTGATTGCCTGGATATGTTCAGCGGTACTGCCGCAGCAGGAACCGAAGATGCCGACACCAAGAGAAGCAAGTTCTGCCATCGGGGCCGTATATTCTTCCGGATCACAATGATATACCGTCTTTCCGTTTTCCTTAATGGGCATGCCGGCATTGGGTTTGCACATCAGCGGAACACAGGCGATATCTGAAAGATAGCGCAGCTGTTCCACCATGGTTTCCGGACCTACGGAACAGTTAAGACCAAAGGCACTGATACCCATGGACTGCATGATTTCCAGAACTGCACGGATATCGGAACCGCTCAGCGTACGGTTCTGTTCATTGGCAGTAAACGATACCAGAATCGGCTTCCTTGAAACAGATTTGATGGCAAGTACGGCAGCACGGGCTTCCGGTACACTCATCAGTGTCTCAACGACAAAGAGATCCACACCTGCTTCTTCCAGTGCTTCTGCCTGTTCTCTGTAGACATTATAGAAGTCTTCAAAGTGCATATTTCCAAAAGGCAGAATGAACTTGCCTATAGAAGTCATATCACCTGCCACCAGAACTTTTTCCCCAACACCCTCACGGCAGATCTGCACGAGCTTATGATTGTATTCTTTTACCTGATCATGAATATGATGCTCTGCCAGAGTAATGCGATTAGCGCCGAAGGTTGGTGCATAGACAATGTTGGAACCGGCATCCGCATAGCTTTTCTGAATTCGCTGAATGACTTCGGGATGTTCGATGGTCCAGAGTTCAGCGCATACTGAACCATCATAGCCATTGGCTTGAAGCTGTGTACCTGTAGCTCCATCCAGGATTAAAGGGAAATAGAGTTCCATTGTTTGTCCTCCGTTAAGAACATGAATTCTGTATACTGCGTTTTGAACGCATCGCTTGCGGACAGTTCGATATACGAAGTGGTCTTTGCAATCCGCAGTGCTTCCTGATATTTCTCTTCATTCTGCAATAACATCGAAGCACCGGTCAGGGAAGTGTTTCCGGCTGTGATGAAACGATTCTGCCATACTTTGGGGAACATACCGATCTGGATGCAGTTGTCTGTATTGAGATGTGTGCCGAAGCTGCCGGAGAGATAGATGGTTTCAATCTCTTCTGCTTTCGTATCTGTTTCGATCAATAATGCTGAGATGCCTGCGGACATGGCCGCAATTGCCATCTGCAGCATACGTATGTCTTTATATGTAAAGATGATATTGTCACTTAGACGGAAGATGCTTCTGCCGTCTTCATCTTCTTCAATATAGTGTCTGAATTCTGGATCCACTTCATCTGCTTCAGGGAGATATCCTGTTTCATCAAGAATGCCCATTCTCAATAGACATGCAAGCAGATCAATGACACCGCTGCCGCAGATGCCTGCAGGCTGTTCACTCCTGCATGTAAAGGTTAATATCTGATCATAGTCAAAAGCAATAATGCCATGTTCAGGATCACTGCATCCGCAGGTGATTTCACCGCCTTCAAAAGC
>JAZUHS010000211.1:0-25798 GCA_045641845.1 Bulleidia sp.
CAGACCGATACGGGAATACTTATCGGAATAGCAGGGACCGATACCGTTCTTTGTAGTACCGATCTTGTTCTTGCCTGCTCTTGCTTCTTCCAGTTCATCCTGACGGATGTGGTAAGGCATGATCAGGTGAGCTCTGTCGGAAATGCGCAGATGATCGCAGATCAGACCGCCTTTTTCCAGAGTGTCTACTTCCTGGAACAGAACAAACGGATTGACCACTACGCCAGGACCGATGACACAGAGAGCATCATGATTCAGAATACCGGAAGGCAGCAGGTGAAGAACTGTCTTCTTGCCGTTTACTACTACAGTATGACCGGCATTGTTTCCGCCCTGAAAGCGGACTACCATGTCGACGCGGGTACCGAGAAGGTCAACTACTTTACCTTTGCCTTCATCGCCCCATTGAGAACCTACAACTACATATCCAGCCATATTTATTAAACTCCTTCTTTAGCCTGTATATCATACCATATTTCATTCTCTGCGCTTCACTTTTTTGCCGCTGAACTTTTACGGTATGCATAATTGTGTGTAAATCATGAAAATGATTCAGTACGTATCATTAGACATTTATAGGGTTTCTAGTAGAATAGAGTGACGAGGTGATAAACATGAGTGAAAGAAATTCAAAAGGCAAGACTCCTGAAGATTACGGTTTCCGTATGAAGGACAAGAAGAATGATATGCATATCGATCCCCACGCAAAGTCTTCCATCCGCAGAGTGTACGGCATTGTGTCCGGCAAGGGCGGTGTAGGCAAGTCTTTCGTTACATCCATGCTGGCTGCTGAAATGCAGCGCAGAGGCTACAGATGCGCAGTTCTGGATGGTGATATTACAGGTCCCAGCCAGGGCAAGAGCTTCGGCATTACAGAAAAGGCTTATGGCGATGGCGAAGTAATCTTCCCCGCTATGACGGAAACAGGCATCCAGGTCATCAGTGCAAATATGATTCTGGAAGAAGACGATCAGCCGGTCATCTGGAGAGGACCGATGGTTGCCAACATTCTTAAGCAGTTCTATCAGGAAGTGCTGTGGGATGATGTTGACTATATGTTCGTTGACATGCCTCCGGGAACATCCGATGTTCCGCTGACACTGTTCCAGTCTGTCAGACTCGACGGCATCATCGTAGTAACAAGCCCGCAGGAACTGGTTTCCATGGTAGTAAACAAGGCTATCAATATGGCTAACATGATGAACATCAAGGTTCTCGGTCTGATCGAAAACATGTCTTATGTAGAATGCCCCAACTGCGGCGAAAAGATGTACATCTTCGGTGAATCCCATATTCAGGAATCCGCTGACAAGTTCAATCTGCCCGTACTGGCACGCGTTCCGATCGATCCCCGCATCGCTGCTGCAGCGGATGCAGGTGCTATCGAAGAGATTACAGTAGAAGCAATTCAGGGTGCTGCTGATATTCTGCAGGATCTTGGCTGATACTCACATTATCTTCACACTGAATTCACAGAGAACGGATAGGATAACATCGACAAGAGGTGATGAAAGATGACAAAGATTCTGATTACTGATGACGAACAGAGAATCCGTGAAATGATCCGCAAGTATGCGGCTCACGAAGGCTTTGAAGCAGATGAGGCTGAAGACGGCCAGATTGCTGTGGAGAAGTGCGCTCGTGTGCATTATGATCTTGTGATCATGGACATCATGATGCCCAATCTGGATGGTTTCAGCGCCGTCAAGGAGATCAGGAAGAATCATCCTGACCTGCCGGTGATCATGCTGTCCGCTCTCGGTGAGGAATATGACAGAATTCACGGTTTTGATATCGGTGTTGACGATTATGTCGTCAAGCCGTTCTCACCCCGTGAGCTGATGATGCGCATTCATGCCATTCTCAAGCGTGTCAACAGCACATCCGCTAAAGCCGATCAGATGAAGATCGAGGGCATGGTGATCGACTTCTCTGCACGTACCGTAAGCATTGACGGTGTGCGTGTACAGCTTTCGCCCAAAGAGTATGAACTGCTGGCATATCTGGCCAAGAATGCCGGTATTGCTCTGACCCGTGAACAGCTGCTGCAGAATGTATGGGGCTACGATTTCTATGGCGATGACCGTACCCTGGATACACATATCAAGCTGTTAAGAAAGAATATCGGTGACTATGCGAAATACATCGTCACCCAGAGAGGATTCGGTTACCGTTTTGAAAAGGATGAACAGTAAGAAGGGGAAGTCCCCCAGTCTGCAGTTCAAGATCGGACGGTATCTGCTGATCTTCAGCGCTTTTGTGATTGCTGTGATTGCAATCTTTCAGCTGGTGCTGCTGGAGCCGATGTATGAACAGAGCAAGACCGATGAAGTCATTGATGTCGCTGAACGCATCTGTGATGAACTCAACAGTGCCTATCTGAATGAACATATCTATCAGGTGCAGCAGCAGACCGATACCTGTGTCATGGTGTATCTTGCAGATACTGCTTCCTGGCGTTTCGAAGCTTCGGATAACCAGGGTTGTCTTCTGTTTCGACTGTCCCCTTCTTCCCTTGGCAGTCTGATTGCCGGTGCGGGCAGAAGTGCGGACGGCACCTATATGGTCAAGGAGAAGGCAGAGAATATCTATCCTGAAAAGCAGAACAGAGACTTTCTGCATATCATCTATACAAAGATCGTCAACCGCAGCGGCCGTGATGCCGTTGTTATGGTTTCAGCCGGTGTTTCGCCGATCAGTTCCACTTTGGCAACTCTGCGAAAGCAGCTGATTCTGATTGCCGTGCTGATCCTGCTGGCAGTCGGTGTGCTGACGATGACGATGTACCGCGAAATCGCCCGTCCGCTTAACCGCATTACCGCAAGTGCCAAGACCCTGCCATCCGGCAGCTTTGCACTGGATCCTGCAACCAGCAGATATGCTGAGGCAGAAGAGCTAAACAGCACGCTGTCGCAGGCGGCACAGGATATCCATAAGGCAGATAAAGCCAAGCGTGATCTGATTTCGAATGTTTCGCATGATCTGAGAACACCGCTGACGATGATTTCCGGCTATGGTGAAATGATGATGGATCTTCCCGATGAAAAGACGGATGAGAACATACAGGTCATTGTAGACGAATCCAGACGTCTGAATGCACTGGTCAATGATCTCCTGGATCTGTCCCGACTGCAGGATGGACGCATTGTGCTGGAATGCGAGAACTTTGATCTTTCCGCTTTGATCAGTGAACAGATGCGCAAGTATGAAGTATATGCTGTCCGTGATGACTATCACATTGAGCAGATCATAGCGGAGGGACTGATGATTCATGCCGACCGCAGAAGAGTGGAACAGGTCTTCAATAACTTCATGACCAATGCCATCAATTATTCCGGTGAAAGGAAAGAGATTACCGTCAGAGTCTACAGCGTCAATGGTTCGGTACATACCGAAGTATCTGACTGCGGTGAAGGTATTTCAAAAGACGATATTGCCAATGTTTGGGATCGCTACTACAAGGTTGATAAAACGCATGTCCGTGCCGTTCAGGGCAGCGGCATTGGTTTATCCATCTGCAAGGAGATCCTTGAACTGCATCACGCCGGTTATGGTGTAAGCAGTGAAGTAGGCAAAGGCAGCACGTTCTACTTCATCTTCCCTGAAGCTAAGGCAGAAGCAGAGCGAGCATAAAACCGATTGATAAATATGGTGCAAAGGGGATCCGGGCTGTTCCGGATTCCTTTTTTATGCACAGACAGATCAATGCCAGTGATGAAGCAATTGCCAGAGCCGCAAATACACGTCTTCCTGCAATCAGTGTGTAGCCGACGGTGTATTTTACATCTCCCATACCAAGCGCCCCTGCAAAGGCCATAGAAGCTCCTGCAAGGGCTAACGGCAGGGCATAGCACAGACTGTTTTTCTCATGATGGAAAACAGCAATCAGAAGCAGTAGAAGACTGCAGGTATCGGGGATTTCCATGGTCTTAAGATCATGAACGGAAGCATATGCAAAGATCGGAAACAGAAAGAAAAGATACAGCATGAGAATGACCTCCTGCTGTACCTATTCACTTATTTCTGATGATTTCCCCGAAAGAACTATTCAATCTTCAGCAGACGATAGCCGATGCCGATATGCGTCTGGATGTACTGCTGTCCGGTTTTCTTTTCGATCTTGCGGCGAAGACCTGTCATAAAGACACGTAAGGAAGCAGTATCTGTTTCATGGAAGGAGCCCCAGATTGTCTGGGCAATGTACTGATATGTCAGGACTCTGCCGATGTTGCGGGCTAACAGGCAGAGAATCTTGAATTCAATCGGTGTCAGATGAATTTCCTCTTCGCTGATGTAGACCGTACCTGCTTCGTAGTCGATCTGCAGGACGCCATCGGTGAAGATGGAAGAGCCGGCGGGGATGGAACTCATGTAGGCAAGACGTCTTTGTGTAACACGCAGACGTGCCAGCAGTTCTTCGACGGAGAAAGGCTTGGTCAGATAATCATCGGCACCGGCATCCAGAGCATCGATCTTGTCCTGGTCTTCACTGCGGGCGCTGATGACGATAATCGGCAGGTTGCTCCAGGAACGGATACGGCGGATGATCTCGATACCATCGATATCCGGCAGACCAAGATCCAGCAGTACAATGTCGGGATTGTGCGAACTTGCCTGCATCAGGGCACTGCTGCCGTTGGCGGCAGTCATATAGTTGTAATCGTGCGTTTCCAGCGTCGTGGAAATCAGGTTTCTGACCGAAGCATCATCTTCAACGATCAGAATGAGCAGATTGTTATTCTTCATGAAGAATTACCTCCTCTTCAGGAATGCTGAATGTGAATATGCAGCCATGAGGTTCATTGTCCTCGAGGGTGATCGTACCGCCATGTGCTTCCGCAATGGAACGGCAAAGTGCAAGGCCTAAGCCCAGAGAACGACGGGAATCCGCGATCTTCTCACGGCCGGAGAAGAACATCTCAAAGATGTGCGGCTTGTTTTCTGCGGAAATGCCGGGACCGTCATCACTGACGCTGATGCAGGCCATACCGTCCTTGCGGAACTGACGGATACTGATCAGAGAGCCTTCCGGTGTATATTTGATCGCATTGTTGACCAGGTTGATGATGACCTGCATGATCAGACGTACATCCATGCGTGCCAGCATGATGTCATCATTTTCTTCCAGCACAATCCGATGCTTGATGGCTTCATGAGAAACATGACGAAGTGCTTCACTGACAACTTCATCGAGAACTTCGGATTCCATATGCAGACTCATACGACCGTTTTCAAGCTTGGTTGTTGCCAGAAGATTTTCCACGGTTTCAATCAGCCACTGTGAATCTTCCTCAATATCCTGATAGATACGGCGACGCACATCGCTGTCCAGCTTCTGTTCATTGGCCAGCAGGGTACTGGCATTGCCGGAGATGGAAGTCAGAGGCGTACGCAGGTCATGGCTCAGTGTTCTGAGCAGATCCGCGCGCAGCTGCTGGTTTTTCGCATAGACGGCAGCTTCTTCCTTGGCTAATGTATTGCGGGCATTTTCCATCGCCAGCGAACACTCACCGAGAATGGAAATAACCAGATTATGGGCAAAGGGATCAAGATCATTCATTGAAACATTCAGACCGACAACACCATAGGAATTTTCGTGGAAGTTCACCGACAGATACAGCAGTTTTGCGTCCGGGAACACGGAAGTGCCGCGGCCGCTGTGGTGATGGTGTTCCAATGACCAGCTTGCTGCAGCTTTTTCCTCGGGAAGCAGCCAGTTCTGATGGGGATTGCCGTTAGTGGAGTAGATATAGGGCTTCTGCAGTTCACCGTTTTCGGCGATGTAGAAGATCAGATCGCAGTTAAGCAGTTTCTGCAGCTGATCGGCAATGACAGCCGAGATTTCTTCATTCGAACTTGCCTGCTGCAGCAGCTGGTTGGTATCCAGCAGAGTCTGTGTACGGTAGGCACGCTGTGCGGTTTCGCCGGCGTAGCGTTTGATTCGTACTGCCAGGGATGAAGTCAGCAGGGCTGAAATCAGCATGACGATAAAGGTGATCCAGTAAGAAGGATCATAGGCACGCAGCGTATAGTACGGTGCGGTGAAGAAGAAGTTGAAGATGAATACCGAAGTCACTGCGGCTCCTAAGCCGAAGATGCTTCGTGAAGTTACAACGGAAATGACAAGTACGGCGAGAATATACAGAGGAATGATATTCGAGTCGGCCATGTTCATGGATCTGAACCATAGACCGGTCACCGTTGCGATCATCAGCGACAGCGCCCATAGCAGAAGATCTCTTGGTGCTGCAGGAGTTTCGGAATAGGGGATACGTCTTGTGCCGATGCGGGAAGCCGCATGATGGTCAGGAACGATATAGACATCAATGTTTTTGGCATAGCTGATCAGCTGATCCGTTACGGTCTTTCTGGCAAAGAAACCGTGGGGACGGATGGCAGTGCCGATGACAATTCTTGTAACACCTGAGATCGCTGCAAATTCCGCAATCTGGTAAGCAATATCATCACCGGGAATCGTTTCCACACGGGCTTTCAGGGAAGCGGCAAGCTCCATGTTTTCGTGCAGTCGCTTTTCATCTTCCTCATAGAGTCTTCTGCTGATCGGTTCGATGTAAACAGCAGTAAAGGCTGCATCAAACGCCTTTGCCATGGCTGATGCAGTCATTATGATATGAGGATTAGAAGGTGATGCCGACAGGCATACCAGAATGTGTTCCTGCTTCATTCAGTTCTGAGTTCTCCGCCTGCAGATACCTTATCAGAATCATGACGGTCATCATGATGTCTGAATAAAGATCTGATCTTAATTACTATTTTGCGGATTACACGGCGAATGTCAAATCCACGGCGAACCTTCATGCCTCTGCCGTAGATTCTGGTTGTACTGATGCGGATGAGATATCCGTAAAGCAGGATGATCAGCGGGAAGCTGATGCATGCGATGATGTTTTCTGTCATAAAGGTATCTTCTTTCAGTCCGTTGTATGGAAAGCTTTCTGTACCTGCTTCATTGTGCCGATAACCAGAAGATTTTCATGCAGTGAGAACATGTAATCGGGACCGGGAACAGGAATGACCTTTTCTCCGTGTCTGACACCGATGATGTTGATCTGATAGTGACGTCTGACGTCTACTGTAGCGATGGTCTTGCCTACCCAGTCGATGGGAACGCCGATTTCGAATACGGCGATGTCCTTGGAAATGCGGATATAGTCAAAGACGTGATCGGAACTGTATCTGACGGCTGTCCATTCACCCATCAGACGTTCCGGATAGACAACTGCATCCGCACCATTGCGGAGCAGGAACTTTTCCTGTGTATCACGTGCTGTTCTTGAGATGACTTTCTTTGCACCATGCTCACTGAGCAGTGCGGTTGTTTCCAGGGAAGCAAGGAAGTCATCACCGATTGCAACGACGCAGAGATCGAAGTTGCTGACACCGATGGATTTGATGAAGTCTTCATTGGTACTGTCGCCGATGCATGCACTTGTAACGTAATCCATGACTTCACGTACACGTTCCTCGTTCTTGTCGACGGCCATTGTTTCAATGCCGATTTCATTCAGTTTCATTGCGGTGTGACGGCCATAGCGGCCAAGACCGATAATCAATGCTGATTTCATATGAGTGCCTCTCTTTTCTACATCTAAAGTCTAGCAAGTAAGGCATTAAGACAGGATTAATGACAAAGCCGCAGATGTTATAAGTCTGTTAACATGGAATTAAGATTTCTTAACACTGCATAAATGAAAACAACTCTACGCAGCGTAGGTCGTACGGACACTGACACAGAGATAGAATGCATGCAGGAGGTACAGATTATGGACCATTATGTAACTGCAAATGTTATCAGAGAATTAAGAGAGAAGAAGCATATGACCCAGATGGAACTGGCGGAAAGGCTTCATGTATCCGACAAGACAGTCTCCAAATGGGAAAACGGCAAAGGCTATCCGGATATTACGCTGCTGCAGCCGATCGCGGATGTTTTCCATATTTCCGTCAGTGAACTGCTGGCCGGGACGGCTGTACAGAATACGAATGTTTCCGGAAACATGAGACGGTCTCATTTCTATATCTGTCCGCTCTGCAGCAATGTGCTTTTCAGCATGGGGGAAGCAATGATCAGCTGTCATGGCATCACATTGAAGCCGGAGCCGATGGAGCAGGATGATGAAGAACATATGATGTTTATTGAAAGGATTGAAGATGAATACTATGTCAGAGTCGATCATGCTATGACCAAAAGCCATTACATCAGCTTCATCGCCGGTATTGGCAATGATCATATGGAAATGGTAAAGCTGTATCCGGAAGGTCCTGCAGAGGCAAGACTCAGAATTGCCGGTACAAAGCGGATTGTGTGCTACTGCAATCGTGATGGGATGTTCTGTATTGATCCTGTTAAAGGTCTGGATGATCGGACGGCATATTATCAGGATATGAAAGAAAGAAGAGAGCTTGAGGAAGCTGGTTCTGCACTGGTACAGAAGAAGATGCTGTAAAAACAAAGAATCCCGGACTGTTCTTATGAGCAGTACAGGATTCTTTTCTTAATGTCTTTTGGCTTTATGACTGGCGGAATAACTGCCTGACTTCTTTCTGGCGGAGGTACCGATTCCTGCTTTCTTTGCCGCATTGTTCTTTCCTGTCTCAGCTTTACGGCGGGGACGGAAGGAGAAATTGCGGAAGGTCATATCCGGGAATGTGGTTTTGAGATTGTCCGTATGACGGCGTGACTTTTCATCCAGGATCAGCACTGCTTTGCCGATGGTACCGGCACGGGCAGTACGACCAAAGCGATGGGTCAGTGTATCCATGACATCCGGCATGTCATAGCTGATGACAAGAGATGCTTCGGGAATATCAATACCGCGTGAAACAGCATCCGTCGCAACGAGTACCTTTGTTCTGCCATTGCGGAAATCCTGCATGGAACGCATGCGTACCTTCATATCGGTATCGCTGTGGACAGAGGAAACGCTGCAGCCATTCGTCTGGACAATACCGGTAATGAAATCGACGGTAATACGCTTGTTGCAGAAGATGATGGTCTGACCATCTGCCTTCTTCAATAATTCCTTGACAACATCTACCTTCTGCTTTTCATCACAGCGGATGCATTCCTGTTCCATCTTCTGTACGAGCTGATCATGATTCTCGACAGAGATTCTAAAGGGATCCTTCAGCAGGGAATCAGCCAGAGCCAGTACCTGATCGTTATAGGTAGCTGAGAACATCATCGTCTGTTCCACAGGCAGCTGATTAATACATTCACGGACAGCTTCTTCAAAGCCCATGGAAAGCATGACATCAGCTTCATCAAGAACGACCTTTGTGCACATCTTCGGCTTGAAGGTATGTCTGCGCATATGATCCAGGACACGGGCAGGTGTACCGACAACAATATCAGCACCGTCCTTGAATGTACGTACCTGTCTGTTCATGTCAAAACCGCCGGTTAAAAGGGCAGTGCGGATACCTTCTCTGTTGCGCAGAAGACGTCGGCAGATGCCGGCGATCTGCTGGCAGAGTTCACGGGTCGGACAGAGAATCAGAGCGACAGGGAAATGCTTATTTGTTGTCTGTACTTCCAGATCCTTTAACAGAGGAATCAGAAAGGCTAAAGTTTTACCGGAACCGGTAGGGGCCTGAACCAGCATATCCTCACCAAGAATGGCATGAGGAATGCAGGCTGCCTGTACTTCAGCGGGTTTTGTAATATTCATCTCAGCCAGAGCATTCTGCAGATACTCGGGCAGAGCAGAAAATGTAAAGTCTTCCATAGGGAACCTCCAAAAGTGATGCAACATATGGATGAACTGAGCATATCTGACATATGCGATTCAGCCATGTGCTATCATACTAACGAGGAGGAATAATCACAATGACAACTTTTGAATACACACCCAAGGGCGTATGCTCCACAAAGATGGTGTTTGAATTAAACGATGGCAAGATTGAAAGTCTTGATGTAGTACGCGGCTGCAACGGCAACCTGAAGGGCATCGCTGCTCTGGTAAAGGGCAGAACAATTGATGAAACAATTGAAGCTCTGGAAGGTATCACATGCGGCATGAAGAACACTTCCTGCCCTGATCAGATTGCACAGGCTCTGAAGGCTTTCAAGGGTTAATCAATCACTGAACGCTGCGCACCGGGTTATCCCGGTGTTTTCTTTTTTTTATACAAATTCAGAAAGATCAGATGATCATAAGGCAATCGTAAGATGGGGACATTTTGCGAACAGAGTCTGTTGTGTTAAAATCGAAATGTTATAAAGTGAGGTAACTGTATGACGTTCTATAAAGTGGGAATGAAGACGGAATTCAATGAAGACGGACTCTGGCTGGATTTCCGTGAAAATACATGGATCTTTGTTATTCGCGATGCGACATGGACAAAGGAAGAACTACGCAAGGAAGCACATGCGGATGTTACGCTGACTTTTGTTCAGAAGGGGATTGTGGATGCTTTCCTGGTGGAGATCTTCGACTGTATGGAATGCAGTGATGCGCCTTTCTGCATGAAGGATGCGGATGATGTGATTGTGCGTTCACTGGATCAGAAGAAGGATTATGGCTGGGAACTGGTCGCTGCCGATGGCAAGGGCAAGGTTCTCAATGTCAGAGAAGGCATGTTTGATCATGTTAACAGTGTGATGCTGAAGGAAAAGCTGAAGGCACGTCTTTCAGAAGGCTATACATCCGATGATTTCGACAAGGCTTATGCAAAGCTGGCAGGACGCTATGAACCGTTCGAACTCGAGCCGTTTGCTGTATTTGTACAGAAGAGCGGAGGAAAGAAGAAATGATTCTTGCACTCACAATTGTACTGGTCATTGTCATTGATCAGCTGACAAAGATGATGATCGCCGGCAATGAAGCTATGTGGAACATTGTTCTCATAAAGAACTTCTTCCACATTACTTACGCTAAGAATACGGGCATGGCCTGGTCTTTGCTTTCAGGACAGCAGTTCTTTCTGTCACTGATTGCGGCTGTGGTGATCGGTGTACTTCTCTGGTATCTGCTCACACAGAAGGCGGACCGCATCACCCGCTTTGCTGTAGCTTTGATGATCGGCGGAGCTGCCGGCAATCTGATCGACAGATTAATGCTTAACTATGTCAGGGATTTCCTTGATTTCTATATCTTCGGCTATGATTTCCCGATCTTCAATGTCGCGGATATGGCGCTGTGCATCGGCGTCGGTCTGATCCTGCTTGCAGCATATGTCGAAGATAAGAAGGAGAAAATAAATGAGGCATGAAGAATTTACAGTAGAAGAAGGCGTTGAAGAACGTCTGGATAAGTATCTTGCAGCTAACAGCGATATCAGCCGTTCCCGTGTGCAGACACTGGCCAAGGATGGTCTGATACTTGTTAACGGCAAGAATGCCAAGAGTTCTCTGAAGGTATATGCAGGTGATGTTATTGCTCTGGATATTACCGAGGATGAACCGATTGAAGCAAAACCTGAGAATATTCCGCTGGATATCATCTATGAAGATGAAGACATCATCGTCATCAATAAGCCTAAAGGCATGGTTGTACATCCTGCCGTAGGCAGTGAACATGGCACACTGGTCAATGCGCTGCTGTACCATTGCAGGGATCTGTCCGGCATCAACGGCAAGATCAGACCCGGCATTGTGCATCGTATTGATAAGGACACAACCGGATGCATCGTTGCATGCAAGAATGATGCGGCGCATACAGCCATTGCCAAGCAGCTGGAAACAAAGACATGCCATCGTGAATACATGGCCATTGTATCCGGCGAAATACGTGATGAAGCAGGTATTATCGATGCCCCGATCGGCCGCGATCCCCGCGATCGTCAGAAGATGTGCATTACGGACAAGCACAGCCGTGATGCCCGTACGCATTTCAAAGTAGTGGAACGCTACCGCTATGCGACGCTGGTGGAATGTTCTCTGGAAACAGGACGTACACATCAGATCCGCGTGCATATGAAGTTCATTAATCATCCGGTCATGGGTGATGAAAAGTACAGCCGCAAGTGCCGTCTGATGGATACACAGGGTCAGTGTCTGCACGCTTATCGTCTGACACTGGTACATCCCCGTACCGGTGAGACAATGACTTTCAGTGCACCGCTGCCGGAGTATTTTGAAACACTGATGCAGAAGCTCAGAGAGGAATAAGATGAGAAGAATACCGAAACCATATGTGACCTTTTCCGTCATTGTCATCTGCGTTGCCGTATGGGCAATGATCGGCATCATACAGGTCGGCAATCCCGTCGAGAATGCCATTGCCTTAGGTGCATGGTATAAGCCGATGGTGCTGGCCGGGGAATACTGGCGTTTTCTGACGGCAGGTTTTACCCATGTCACAGTGATGCATTTAATGGTCAACATGTGGTCGCTTTACATGATGGGACGTGTGATTGAACCGATGCTGGGAAGACTGCGCTTTGCCTTTATCCTGATGGTATCCATCATGGGCGGCAGCCTGTTCCTGTTTGCAAGCAAGGGCAATACACCCGCTGTCGGCATTTCCGGCGGTCTGTATGGTCTTCTGTCTACGTATCTTTGCATGCTGGCGATGTCAGGGGCGTTGAAGAATCCCTATATCCGTCGCAATGTGATGTCGATGGTACTTCTGAATCTGGTCATCAATCTGATGCCCAATGTCAGTGTACAGGCCCATCTTGGCGGTGCGGTGTTCGGTTTGCTGGCTTTGATTGCTACGGAGAAGACAGCTGCGCTGAAGGATATGAGCATTCATGCCCTTGTTGCCGCAATCCTTTTAACAGTCAGCTGTACATTTATCGCTGTGCGAAACAGCGGGATCAGAACAGATGAAACCTATATCGGTACCGATATCAAGATTCTGAAATTTGAAAAGTCGCTTGGTTTTGACAAGCATGTGGATAAAGTTGCTGAACGTCTGCCTGCCGTATATGGACAGGAAGACGGAATGCTGGATTTCCTGAAGGGAGAATAATATGGATAAACGTGAAGACGTGCTCACATGGGATGAGTATTTCATGGGTCTTGCGCATCTTTCCGCAAGACGTTCCAAGGATCCGAACACACAGGTCGGAGCTGCAATCGTAGATGAAAATCACCGTGTTGTTTCGGTCGGCTATAATGGCTTCCCGAGCGGTGTCAGTGATGATGAATTCCCCTGGACAAGAGAAGGCGGAACACTGGAAAGCAAGTATGCTTTTGTTGTACATGCGGAACTCAATGCCATTCTCAACAGTCCCCGCAGTGTCCGCGGATGCACACTGTACGTTTCTCTGTTTCCGTGCAATGAATGTGCCAAGGCAATCATTCAGGCCGGTATTGCAAAGATTGTTTATGAATCCGATAAATACAACGGTATCGCTACAAATATCGCCAGCAAGAGAATGCTTAAAGCAGCCGGCGTGATTCTGCACAGAATTGAAAATACAGTTGAGATTACAGCTGTAAAGAAGCCCAATACAATGGACTGAGGTATTCTGCATGAAGCGTAGAAAACATCGCAGCAGAGTCAGCTTCGGCACAGTTTTTAAGATTCTCCTGATCGCGGTGATAGCCATGGCTGCAGGTTTTGCGGCGATGCTGTTTTATCTGCGTACTCCGGAAGAAGCCGTTGTCGATGACTTTCTGCAGTGCATTGCGGAACATACCTATGAAGATGCCTATGGCTTCCTTGGTGTGGATCATGATCAGCCGCTGTTAAGCGCATCTCACTTTGCGGACTATGCAGCATCCTTCTATCGTGAAGGTATGTATGATGTAAAGCGTGCTCCTTCAAGCACGAAGGAACATCCGGTCTTTACCTGCTTGAGCGAAGGAACAAGTGATCGTCAGAAACTGACGCTTCATCTGTACAAGGATGAAACCGATACATGGAAGATCTCCACGGAAGATATGCTTACGGAACTGAGTCTGTACGTACCGGCGGAATTCGGTGCGGAAGCGGAAGGTACTGTTCTTGCGAAAAGAAGTGATCATGAACAGAAGGTAACAGTATCTGTCTTCCCGTCTGTTTATCATGTTGTCTATAACAGTGATGTATATCAGCCGATTGCACAGGATGTGAAATGCACAATGGACCGTCCCGGTGATTCTTCTCTGAAGAATGAAGAATTTGTGCTGAATGAAGAGAATGATCAGGAACTTCAGGCATTTGCCTCTGAACTGATCAAGGTCTATGTGGAAGATATTGAAAATCATATCTCTGTCTATACTGTTCTGGATCCTGACAGCGTTCCTGTATACAGCAGTGAAGTCAGTGCCCTGATCGGTGATTATCTGGGTGAGGATTTCTATCCCGGTATCCCCTGGCAGATCGAGCTGGAAGAAGGATGCCGTGCATCGTTCTACAATCCGTTTCCGGAACATAATCAGGAAATCAAGGCGGAAGGTTCTTTTGCCCTGAATAAAACGATCGCTGATGCCGAACAGACACAGATCACTCCGGATGGCAGTGAGTGTGATCCGTATGGGGAAGTCATGCGCTTTACTTATGATGTTCTGGTACATGCTGTCTATTCCGAAGACTACTATGATGATGGTGCAAAGGAAGTAAAAAACAGCCGGACATCAGATCGCTCCTTCCGAAGCAAGGTGACGTTCAGCCGTCATGATGGCAGATGGTGGGTGCGCAATGTGACTGCACCGCGCCGTGAAAGCTGATTATTTCAGCTTTTCGGTATTTTTGAAGTGAAGCTTAGCCACTTCACCCAGGCGTTCCATGCCGAACTTGCCGACAAAGCGTGATGCGCATTTGTCTACGTCCGGTCCTGCGCCTTTATGGAATTCCATGCCGTAGCGTTCCTTGAGCTGCTCCATGCACTTGAGGAAGGCATAACGGGCTATGACGGAAGCAGCGCCGACGGCAATATACTTGTCTTCGGCTTTTGTTTCAAAAAGAATGCCGCGTACGATTCTCTGCTCTTTCTGCAGATAGCGGTAGTAGAGACCTTCGGGTGCGAACTGGTCGACGACCAGAAGGGAAGGCAGAGGATGCTTGTTTGCAAGGTTGATGTAAGCCTGATTATGCAGACGGGCCTTGATCTGATTCATGTTATTGCTTTCATGAACCTGATTGTACTTGTGATTGGATACAATCAGCAGAGAATGGGGAAGAAGCTCCATCAGCTCTGCACCGATCTTGAGAATATCGGTATCCGTTAACGCCTTGGAGTCACGTACACCAAGCTCACGTACACGGTCTGCTGTGGTTTCATCAACGTAGGCCGCGCATACGCATACCGGACCGAAGTAATCGCCGGTGCCGACTTCATCACTGCCGGCCTGCGGCAGCTGATCTTTAGCAGTGTGTGCTGTTCTTGCAGTCTTTGCAGGAACTGCGGGTGTTTCATCATTCATGAATGGCGAAGCATAGACAAAGGCATCACTGCCCTGAAAGAGGGTCTTGCCGGAACTGTAGCAGGTGATGACGCAGTTTTCCGGACGAAGCTGCCATTTTGCATACTGCGGCGGTGTGGAAGCGGATTCCTTCCATGCTTCATATAGCTTATTTTCCTGAAGCTGTGTCAGCTTCAATGTATAACTGTTTTTCTTTTCCATGCGTGTATTGTATCATCACTCATGCGAAAGAAAAGATGATCAAATACCCCGCTGAGGAGGAGTTATGTCTGTAGAGAAAAGTCTTGAACTGAATGAAGTACTTGAACAGGTGAAGAAATACTGTGCTTTTTCGCTTGGACTGGAGGCAATCGAAAATACCGAACCTTCCTTTGACAAGCTGATTATCAAACGTGATCACGAACGTATGAGCGAAGCACTGAACTGTGTAGTTCGCTTTGGCACCATGCCTTTTGCCGGCATCAGTGATATCCGCCTGATGCTTGCCAATGCCGCTAAAGGCAGAACATTGACACCGCAGGATTTCTCACGTGAGCTTTCTTTGATTCGCGGTATCCGCGGTATTCTTGCCTACGAAAAGACACTGCATGAAGTGAAGCATGATGCTCTGAATGATCTGATCGGTACGCTGGTGGTTCATCAGAAGGTAGAACGCAAGCTTGCCTCCTGCTTCAACGAATACGGCGAAGTCATGGATAATGCGACACCGGAACTGCGTTCCATTCGTTCCTCTCTGCGTCATGCGGACAGTGACATCGCCGCTGCAGCCGCAAGATTTGTTGCATCTCATGCCGACAGTGTTGTGGACTCCATCGTTACATACAGAAACGGCAGAGCAGTCGTACTGGTACGTGCATCCGAAAAGAATACCTTCGGCGGCATGGTCTATGGTGATTCCTCTTCCGGTGCTGCCTCCTATATTGAACCGAAGGCACTGGTGGGTCCTAATAACCGCAAGCAGGAACTGCTGGAAAAGGAAGCGGAGGAAATCAACCGCATTCTGCAGGACTGCTCCAGGGAAGTGCAGGCGGTTGCCAATGAGGAAATTGCCAACATTGAAACCTGCGGTATTCTTGACTGCATCTTTGCCAAGGCACAATGGGGCAAAGAACATGATGCTGTCGCTGCCGTACTGAGTGAAGAGAAGGCAGTTACTTTGAAGAAAGCAAGACATCCTCTGATTGATCCGCAGAAGGTTATTTCCAATAACTACAATCTCCGTGATCCGCATAAGGTTCTGCTGATTACCGGTCCTAATACCGGCGGTAAGACTGTATCCATGAAAGTCATTGGTCTTTTTGTACTGATGACATACTGCGGCATGCCGGTCACTGCCGAAGAAGCGGTGCTGCCGTTCTTTGACCGTGTCTTTGCGGACATCGGTGATGATCAGTCAGTTGTATCCTCTTTATCAAGTTTCTCTGCGCATGTAACCAAGCAGGCGGAAGTCTGCCGCAGTGCAACAGCAAACTCTCTGGTACTGCTGGATGAAGCAGGTTCCGGTACAGATCCCCGTGAAGGTGAAAGCCTTGCGATTGCCATTCTGAATACACTGCGTGAAATCGGCTGTATGACAGTAGCGACTACGCATTACAGCCGTCTGAAGGCATACGGCAAGCGTCATGATGATATTCTGGTAGCCAGTGTGCAGTTTGATATGGAAAAGCTGGCACCTACGTATAAGTATCTGGAAGGCATTACCGGTCAGTCCAATGCCTTTGAAGTTGCGGAACGATGCGGTCTGCCCAAGAGCATCATCAAGTATGCACGTTTCCTCAAGAATCAGGCTAAGACACAGGAAGATATCCTGATTGAACGTCTGGAGAAGCAGCTCAATGAAACGGAACTGCGCAATGAAGCGCTGCTGAAGCAGGTGGAAGAAAACAGAAAGCTTGCGGAAGAGCTGAAGAAGGAAAAGGCAAAGCTTGAAAAGGAAAAGGACGAATGGAGTGCTAAGGCGGAAAGAGAAGCTGCCGGCTATATTGAAGAAGCACGTAAGGAAGCGGATGAAATTCTGAAGGAAATGCGTCAGAAGATGGAAACCGCCAAGTATCATGAAGTGCTGACAACCCGCAACCGTCTGAAGCAGATGGATGAGGAAGCGGCGGAAGAACTGAGTGCTCCGGTTGATGAAAACGAAGAATTTGAAGTCGGTGATGCAGTGGAACTGCGCTCCTCCAGTCAGGTATGTGAAGTAATTTCCATCAATCGCCGTGATATCACAATTCTGCTCAATGGCCGTGAAGTACGAGTCAAGAAGAACCAGATCCGTCATTCTGCCCGTATCATTCCCAAGCAGAAGCCGCAGATTTCCGTGAATGTCCGCAATGCCAATATCTTTGCGACAATGTCTACAGAATGCAATCTGATCGGTCTGCGTGTCGAAGAAGGTATTGAAAAGATGGATGATTATATGGATGAAGCCATGCTGCATGGACTCAAGCATTTCCGTATTATCCATGGCGATGGTACAGGCCGTCTGCGCAAGGCTGTGCATCAGCGTCTGCAGAAGAATCCCGGTGTCAAGGAATTTCGTGTGGGTATGCCCAATGAAGGCGGTACCGGCGCTACGATCGTGACGATGAAATAAGCTTATGGACAAGGAATATATCAAAGCCAAGCTTCTGAATCTGCCGCATGCACCGGGCAGCTATCAGATGAAGGATAAGAACGGCACAATTATCTATGTAGGCAAGGCAAAGGATCTGCATAACCGTGTCAATCAGTACTTTACCGGTGCACATGATTTCAAGACGACTAAGCTGGTAAGCAACATTGAAGACTTTGACTTCATTGTGACTGCCAGCGAAAAGGAAGCACTGGTGCTTGAAATCAATCTGATCAAGAAGAACCGTCCTAAATACAACATTCAGTTCATTGACGATTCCAGCTACCCTTATATCAAGCTGACCCGTGAAAAGTATCCGCGTCTGTTAATTGCACGCGATACGAAGAAGGATAAGAAGGCCCGCTACTTCGGTCCGTTCCCGGATGCCGGTGCAGCCCGTACGACCCAGAAGGTGATTCAGTCTCTGTATCCTTTCAGAAGATGCACGACCATGCATGACAAGGTATGTCTTTACTATCATATGGGACAGTGTCTTGGTCCCTGCAGCAATTCTGTAGATCCAAAAGTATATGAAGAAATGGCTGATCGTGTACAGAAGTTCATGAACGGTGATATTCAGGATACTGTGAAGGATCTGAAGGAAAAGATGATGGCGGCAGCGGAACGTCTCGACTTCGAACGTGCCCAGCAGTTCAAGACAATGCTCGAATCCATTCAGAGTGTTGTGCAGGATCGTCAGAATATCGAAAAGGACAACCGCGGCTCCAGAGACGTCTTCGGCTGGTATGCCGATAAGGGCTATCTTGCCATTGCCGGCTTTCTGGTTCGAAACGGTGTCATCCTCAACAAGGAATACAGGATCCGTCCTTTATATGGTGATCCGAAGGAAGAATTCGTTTCTTTCCTGGTGCAGTACTATCAGGAACATCCCGAAGCACGTGAACTTGTTGTTCCAAATGAACTGGACATCGATGCTCTGCAGGAAGTACTGAACATGCCTGTCTTCCAGCCGCAGAAGGGCTATCGTCAGCGCCTGATTGACATGTGTCTGGAAAATGCCCGTAAACAGCTGGAGATCAAGTTCTCGACGGTAGAACGTCAGCAGTCCATGACGAAGCAGGCTGTGGAGGAACTCTCCAGACTTGCCGGCTGCAGCATGAGCCGAGTGGAACTGTTCGATAACTCTCATATCAGCGGTACCTTTACGGTTGCATCCTGCGTTGTCTATGAGGATGGCGAACCCAGCCGCAAGGATTATCGTCTCTATAAGCTTCATACCGGCAACAGCGATGTGGATTCCATGAAGGAAGTTCTCTATCGCCGCTACTTCCGTCTGTTGAAGGAAGAGGGCAGAATGCCGGATGGAATTCTCGTGGATGGCGGCCGTACGCAGATCGATGCGGCAGTGGAGATCATCAGCTCCTTAGGACTGGATGATCAGATCAGAATCATGGGTCTGGTCAAGGATGATCATCACAATACAAACGGTCTGATGGATGTTGACGGCAGTACGTTTCCGATCGACAAGAACAGCGGTCTGTTCTTCCTGTTAACAAGAATGCAGGATGAAGTGCATCGTGTTGCAGTTTCCTATCACCGTAAGCTGCGTTCCAAGGCGCAGACCCGTTCCGTGCTCGATGAAGTGCAGGGTGTCGGTCCTAAGCGCAAGAAGCTTCTGATCAAATCCTTCGGCAACTTCACCAGCCTCAAGGCAGCAAGTGAAGAAGAAATCGCAAAGTTTGTACCTGCGGAAGTAGCACATAACGTCTATGAAGCGCTGCATGGGGAATACAACGAAGCTGAATAATGAAAAAGAGCAGGGGAAGTCATCCTCTGCTTTTCAAATGCATAGAAAAACAGCATGTCATGGACATGCTGTGTGATTACATGGCTTTGCGGACCTTGGCGATCAGCTTATTGCGTTCCTTTTCGTCGGAAGCAATTCTCTTTGTGGATTTGAATACACCCTTAACGCCGTTTTCTTCCACCTTGCCGTAGTTATGATAGATGGCAAGAACAATCGGCAGAGCGATATTCCATACTCTGTTCTTTTTCTTATCTTCCGCTTTCTTCTCATTGACTGCTTCCAGCTTGATGGCGGACAGTTCTGCCTGCTTTGTCATTTTATTGATGAGAGGCATTTTGCCGTCAATCGTTTTCTTCAGATCCAGAAGCTTTGTCAGCAGAATAATCAGCATCACTGCGACAAGAAGCATGGATGCGTAAAGAACATATCGGTTGTACGGTGCAAGATTTAATGTGCTTAAGTTCATATGGGTACCGCCTGTATTGACTTAATGATAGCACATGACAGCGGTTTTGAGAGATTTGAATCATGATCATAATCTGCTATAATCCAGTACATGGGAAAAAAGACGGAAATCGTACTGGTCAGTGATAACCATGGCCAGCGTAAACAGATTGAGTATCTGAGAAAGACATATCCTTCAGATTATTTCTTCCTGCACTGCGGTGACAGTGAAATGTATCCGGAAGAACTGGAAGGTTTTGCCGTTGTCCGCGGCAACAACGACGGCTACAACCTGTATCCTGCCAACCGTATTCTGAAGTTCGGAAAGCATCGCATCTATCTCTGTCATGGCCATCTGGATATGTTCGCCGGTTTCTGGGATATGCTGGCAAAACGCGCAAAGGCGGAAGACTGCGACATTGTCTGCTTCGGTCATATCCACAGATATCTCGATATTGAAGTTGACGGCATCCGCATTCTCAACCCCGGTTCCATGTGGTACAACCGCGACGGTTCCTGCCCCAGCTACATGCGTATCACCATTGACGATGATGAAATCACAGCACAGCGCATGGACTGGAATCCCAAAAAAATGAAATAAAACTTGCATTCACAGAAAAACCTTGTATTATTGTTTGTGCGAAATGATGTCTTCGTAGCTCAGTTGGATAGAGCTCCCGCCTTCTAAGCGGACGGTCAACAGTTCGAGTCTGTTCGAGGACGCCATCAAAGCCGCTGGTCAACCAGCGGCTTATTTTCGTTAATGGAGGTATGCATGGGCGGATACTATGATGAAATACTGGAGGATCTGAAAGATCTGATGAAAAGAGGAAGATACATGGAAGCAAAGACCGTTGTCGATCGTGAGCTTGCCATGCCTTATATTCCCGCTGACTTTGAAAAGGAAATCCGTAAGATCAGCAAGGATATAGCCTATGCCTTAAGCGATAAAAGAGAAAGACGTATCGATGATATGGATACGCTTCTTCATAAGCTCTATGGCAAGCCGGAAACACAGATGGCTGCTGTCTATCAGCTTTCAAAGATGAATCTCAGGGAATGCACGGAAGAGATTCAGGCTTGGTTCTCGCATCTGCCGGCGCCGTTTCCCGAAGCAGTCGCACTGATGATTGAATCTCTGGCGGAACAGGAAATCGGTGAGGAGTTTACGATTGAAAAGAACGGTACGGAATATACGTTCTGGGGAGACAGTGTCACACCGTGCGCTGAAAGCGAAGGATATCGCGAAGCACTGACACTGCTGGTGGAATGGCTTGGCGCGGATCATCCCGATATTCTGCAGATGTGCCGTCAGCTGCTTTCCCATGAGGTATATATGTTCCTGCCGCTCAGCTATGAGGAAGGGGAAGGCGAGTATCTGGCGCTTGATATTCTCAGACAGATCAGTGCAATGATGGATGATGGTATCCTGTACGCTGAAATCGCAGCAAAACTGACCGGAAATCGCTTAAATTAAGGGATTGTCTTAATTGACAGTCATAGTCCTCAAGTGTAGGATATTAGCAGGCACGAAGCTAGAGTGCTAAAACAACGAATCCGTATGTGGCACAGCTGTATCAGGTAGACCTTGGTTGACAACTTTGCTATAATAGACGGGCTATTTAATGAAAAGGAGATAAACAATGTCAACTTGGACACTGAAAGAAAAATCCGTTGGTGAACTCGAAGTCGTAATCGAAGGCGCTGAATGGACAACTGCCACAGATAAGGCTTTCAAGGAAATCGCTAAGAACCTGAACGTTCCCGGTTTCCGCAAGGGCAAGGTTCCCGCTGCAATCGCTAAGAAGAATATTTCTGCATCTGAAACATGGTTCAAGGCAATCGATAAGAATGCCAATACATGGATGCAGGCAGCTCTGGCTGAAAACAGCCTGACTCCCATCTCCCAGCCTCAGCTGGATGTTAAGGATGTCAATGCTGAAAAGGTTGTTCTGGTATTCGAATTTACAGTAGAACCCGAAGCTAAGGTAGGCGACTACAAGAGCATTGAATACAAGGCTGAATATGAAGAAGCTACAGAAGAAGAAGTAGCTGCTGAAATCGAAACAATGCGTGAAAGATTCGCTGAAACAGAAACATCCGAAGCTCCTGCAGAAATGGGCGACACAACAGTCATCGATTTCGAAGGCTTTAAGGATGGTGTAGCATTCGAAGGCGGCAAGGGTGAAAACCATGAACTGAAGCTCGGTTCCGGCCAGTTCATCCCCGGCTTTGAAGAACAGCTCGTCGGCGCTTCCGCAGGTGATGAAAAGGAAATCAACCTGACATTCCCTGAAGATTACTTCTCCGAAGACCTCAAGGGTGCTGCTGTTACATTCAAGGTAACAGTCAAGGAAGTAAAGAAGACAGTTATGCCTGAAGTTGATGATGACTTCGCTGCAGATGCTAACATGAAGGGCGTTTCCACAGTTGAAGAACTGAAGGCTGCTCTGGCTGAAAGAATCACAGAAAGAAAGAAGAACGCTGCTGAAACAGCTGCTTCCAACGCTATGATGGAAGCTCTGGCTGAAATGACAGAAGTTGAAATTCCTCAGGTTATGATCGACGATGAAGTCAACAACCAGATCCAGCAGCTCGCTTCCCAGCTGCAGAACTATGGTATGTCCATGACTTCCTACCTGGAAATGATGGGCAAGAAGGTTGATGATCTCAAGGCTGACTACACAGAAGCTGCTGAAAAGAACATCAAGATGAGACTGGCTCTGGCTGCAGTTGCTAAGGCTGAAGGTCTGACAGCTACAGAAGAAGAAATCAATGCTGAAATCGAAGGCCTCGCTGCTCAGTACGGCATGGAAGCTGAAGAAGTTAAGAAGTATATTTCTCCTGAAATGGTTGCCAAGGACGTAGTCAACCAGAAGGCATTCGACCTGATTAAGGGCGAATAAGCTGCTGAATTACTCAGCGAATATTGCTGAAACACCATAAGACGCAGCTCGCTGCGTCTTATTTTTCCTAAAAGGATATTTGTTAAAGGAGGTGCACGAAATGGACGAGAATAACATGGTTAGAGTTCCCGTGATCTGCACAAGAGGAATCATTGTTTTCCCTGGCCAGGATGTAATGATCGAAGTCGGAAGACAGAAGTCCCTCAACGCTGTCAATGATGCTGCTGCAAGCTTTGACAGTATGGTATTTATCGTCTGCCAGAATGACATTATGGTAGATGATCCCAAACAGGAAAATCTTTATCAGGTGGGCACCATTGCCAAGATCAAGGTGATCCGCCGCAAGGAAGGTTTCATGCGTGTTACATTCACAGGCATGAAGCGCGCGCGTCTTCAGATGCTCGAAGACTCCCGCCGTATCATGATGGCAAAGGTTGAACCTTTGAATGATGAACCCGGTGATCCTGAAGAGGAAATCCTTCTCGTTAAGAGAATCGTATCTTCCTTCGAAAAGATTCCGAATGTTACAGCTGCACTGCCGGCTGATATCATTCATCAGCTGTCTCATGGCGTCAGTGCAGTAACTCTGACAGATCAGATCGGTCAGTACTTCATGATGGATCAGAAGACAAAGCAGAAGCTGCTGGAAACTGTGAACATCAATGAAAGAATGATCCAGATTCTGGCTGCTCTGGAAATGCAGCAGAAGCAGAGCCAGATTGATGCAACCATCAACGATAAGGTAAAGAGCCACATTGACGAAGGTCAGAAGGAATACTATCTGCGTGAAAAGCTGAAGGCCATCAAGGAAGAACTCGGCGATGTTACAAACATGACCGATGATGCTTCCAAACTGCGTGAGATGATCAATAACAATCCTTATCCTCAGCATGTCAAGGACAAGGCTCTGGAAGAGCTGCAGAGATATGAGATGCTGCCGCAGGGATCCGGTGAAGCGAGTGTCGAAAGAAACTACCTCGACTGGCTGCTGAAGGTTCCGTGGTATCAGGTAACAGACGATAATGATGATCTGAATGCTGTAAGAGGTGTTCTGGATGAAGATCATTACGGTCTGGAAAAGGTTAAGGACAGAGTTATGGAATACCTGGCTGTCAAGCAGATGACAGGCAACCTCAATGCTCCGATCCTGTGCCTGGTTGGTCCTCCCGGTGTCGGTAAGACATCCCTGGCAAAGTCCGTTGCCCGTGCGCTGGACAGAAAGTTTGTCAAGATGTCTCTGGGCGGCGTTCGTGATGAAGCTGAAATCAGAGGTCACAGAAGAACATATCTCGGTGCTCTGCCCGGACGTATCATTCAGGGTATGAAGAAGGCAGAAGTTATCAATCCGGTATTCCTGATCGATGAACTGGATAAGATGGGTGCCGACTATAAGGGCGATCCCAGTGATGCACTGCTGGAAGTACTGGATCCTGAACAGAACACAGTATTCTCCGATCATTACCTGGAAGAACCTTATGATCTGTCCAAGGTTATGTTCATTGCGACAGCAAACTATCTGGAAAACATTCCGGCTCCGTTAAGAGACCGTCTGGAAATCATTGAACTTCCTTCCTATACAGAAATCGACAAGGTTCGTATCTGCAAGGAGCATCTGATTCCCAAGCAGCTCAAGGCGAATGGTCTGAAGGCTTCCCAGTTCAAGATGAAGGATGATGAAATCCTTTATCTGATCCGTCACTACACAAGAGAAGCCGGTGTCCGTCAGCTTGAACGTACAGTTGCATCTCTGTGCAGAAAGACAGTTCTGGCTGTTCTGAAGGATGGCAAGAAGAGCGTTACAATCTCTGAAAAGAAGATTGCAGCATGGCTTGGCAAGCCGATCTTTGACTTCGGTTCCAAGGAAAAGAAGAATCAGGTCGGTGTTGTTACAGGTCTTGCCTATACACAGTTCGGCGGTGATGTTCTGCAGATCGAAGTCAACTACTTCGCCGGCAAGGGTGCAGTAGTCATGACAGGTCAGCTGGGCGATGTCATGAAGGAATCCGTTACAATCGCTCTGGACTACATCAAGGCGCATAACGAAGAATACGGCATTGATCCCAAGTTCTTCGATTCCCACGATATTCACATCCACGTACCGGAAGGTGCAGTACCGAAGGATGGTCCCAGTGCCGGTGTCACAATGACAACTGCTCTGGTTTCCGCATTAACAAATACACCTGTACGCAGCGATCTTGCCATGACAGGTGAAGTTACACTGCGCGGCAATGTTCTGCCGATCGGCGGTCTGCGTGAAAAGTCTCTGGCTGCGCATCGTGTAGGTATTTCCAAGATTCTGATCCCTAAGCAGAATGTAAGAGATCTTGATGAAGTACCGGCTGCAGTCAAGGAAGCCATCACATTTGTTCCTGTAGAATTTGTATCTGAGGTTCTGAAGGAAGCGCTGGTGAAGTAATGCAGTATAAGGACGCGAAACTGCTGAAAACAGCAGCGAACGAACCTCAGTGGCCTGAAAGTGATATGCCGGAGATTGTCTTCTGCGGCAGATCCAATGCAGGCAAAAGCTCACTGATCAATGCGCTGACGAACAGAAAGAATCTTGCCTATTCCGGTAAGACACCCGGTAAGACAAGACTTCTGAACTTCTTCGTTATTGATAACAGAATGGTATTCACTGATGCGCCCGGCTATGGCTATGCGACAAGTGATGCCAAGAGTGCTGCCGCTTTCGGCAAGCTCATCGAACCCTACTTCCAGAAGCGTGAACAGCTGAAGGCAATGATTCTTGTTGT
>JAZUHS010000212.1:0-5739 GCA_045641845.1 Bulleidia sp.
ACAGCAGCGTTTCGGAGTTGAGCAGAGGCGTGCACTCCGTGAAAAGGGCGAACAGGTAGATTTCCTGTTAATGACGGCAACACCGATTCCGCGAACGCTTGCTTCAACGCTGTTTGGTGATATGGATATCTCCACGATTGAATCCATGCCTCCGGGCCGACAGGATCCGATTACTGTAGCCTTGAATGAAAACAGCTTCCGTTCGGTGCTGAAGGATGTTGAAAATCTATTGGCTTCAGGAAGACAGCTGTATGTGATCTGTGCTGCCGTGGATGAAAATGAAGCATATACGGCAAGAAATGTACATGATACTGCCGAGGCTTTAGCCAAGCAGTTCAGCAGCTACAATGTCGGTATACTGCATGGCCGCATGAACAGCGAACAGAAGCAGGAAGTCATGCAGAAGTTTGCGGATAACCAGCTGCAGATTCTTGTTTCCACAACGGTTGTGGAAGTGGGCATGAATGTTGTCAATGCGACCGGTATGATTATCTACAACGCTGACCGCTTCGGTCTTTCACAGCTGCATCAGCTGCGCGGACGTGTGCAGCGAGGCTCACAGCAGGGCAGATGCTGGCTGCTCAGTGACAATCAGGAAGATACTGCAAGAGCGCGTCTGAATGTACTGGTGAAGTCAAATAATGGCTTTGAAATCAGTAATGAAGATTTACGTCTGCGTGGACCGGGTGATATACTTGGTACAAGGCAAAGCGGTCTTCCGGACCTGATTTTAGGCAATGTAGTGGAAGACACCGGCATAATTAAAACAGCGCGCAGTGATGCGCTGAAGATGATTTCTAATCAGGAGAATCCGGATTATATGGCGATGCTGGACAGTGTGCGTGAATACTGTGCAGGCAATGCCGGCTTTGCGGATTAGGAGGTTTTACTCTTGACGATTATAGAATGGCTTGAAAACCGCGGGATTACGGTTACAAATACAAAAATGATCAGACAGGCTTTTATGCACAGTTCCTATGCAAACGAACATAAGGGCCGCAATAACAACGAACGTCTCGAATTCATGGGCGATGCCGTGCTGCAGTTATGGAGCACCAATGCCATCTTCCCTCTGAATCTTTCCGAAGGACAGATGACAAGACTGCGTGCGCAGCTGGTATGCGAAAAGGCGCTGGCGATGTACGGACGTGAGCTTCATCTTAATGACTTCCTGCTGTTAGGTGCAGGTGAAGAGAAGATGGGCGGACGCAACAAGGATGCAATCATTGCGGATGCTTTTGAAGCTTTCCTTGGGGCACTGTTCCTGGATCAGGGTATGGAGGCAGTAGATAATATTCTTGAGGACTGCATCACACCCAGACTTGCGCATCCGGAAGATGTCGGTGTCATTCATGACTACAAGACAAAGCTGCAGGAATATGTGCAGGCGGATCACAGACGTACAGTGCATTATGAGCTTGTATCCGAAACAGGACCGGCCAATCATCCTGAATTTGTCATGAATGTGACGCTGGATGGTCTGATCCTTGGTACAGGCAGAGGTTCCTCCAAGAAGGAAGCTGAACAGAATGCAGCAAGAAACGCCTTTGAGAAAATGGCGATCTGAATAAAACATAAATCAGAAAGAGGATAATTATGAAAATCACAGAATTGATCCAGGCAGTAAACGGCAGTGAGTGCAGAGATGTCATGGTACGTCTCTATGGTGAAGAAGCGCTCAGTGCACAGCAGGCAAGATGGACAGATGTACTGGAAAAGGCTAAGCGTCTGTATGGCGATGTCGAAGCACAGCTGTTCTCCGCTCCCGGCCGTACCGAAGTCGGCGGCAATCACACAGACCATCAGCTGGGCCGTGTTCTTGCGGCCAGCATCAACCTTGATGTTGCGTGTGTAGTCATTCCTACAGAAGAGAACATTGTACGTTATGCTTCCAAGGGCTTCAGCGTACAGCCTGTAGATCTCTCTGTACTTGATATTGTTCCCGAAGAAAAGAACAGCACGGAAGCTCTGATCCGCGGTGTTGCGGCAGGTCTGGTACAGCGCGGTTACAAGTGCGGTGGCTTCATGGCCTATGCGGAAAGCGATGTCATCGCCGGTGGCGGCATGTCTTCTTCCGCGGCCTTTGAAGTACTGATCGGCACGATCCAGAGCTATCTGTACAACAATGGTGAAGTTTCTCCCGAAACTATCGCCAAGATCGGTCAGTATGCCGAAAACGTATACTTCATGAAGGCTTCCGGTCTGATGGATCAGATGGCATGTTCCGTAGGTTCCTTCTGTGCAATCGACTTTGCCGATAAGGAAAATCCTGTGGTTGAAAAGGTTGACTTCAATCCCGCTGAAATGGGTCTGAAGCTGATCCTGACAGACGTTAAGGCTTCCCACGCTGATCTCAGTGATGAATATTCCGCAATCCCTGCCGACATGAAGGGCGCTGCTGCAATCATCGGTCAGCCGCTGTTAGGCACAGTTACCAAGGAAGATGTCATTAAGAATGCAAAGACCATCCGTGAACAGCTCGGCGACAGAGCATTATTGAGAGCATTCCACTTTGTCAACGAAACAGAACGTGCAAAGAAGGAAGCTGAAGCTCTGCGTGCAGGCGATGGTGAGGAATTCCTGAAGCTGGTCAATGAATCCGGTCAGTCTTCCTACATGTACCTGCAGAACATCAGTGTTGCAGGTGATACAAAGAACCAGGCTGTTGGTGTCGGTCTTGCTCTGAGTGCGCATGTACTGGGCAGACGCGGTGCATATCGTGTTCACGGCGGCGGTTTTGCCGGTACCATTCAGGCGTTTGTTCCGGAAGATCTGGCAGATGAATATGTTGCAACACTTGAATCCGTATTCGGAGAAGGCTGCTGCTATACTCTGAGAATCAGAGATGTCGGCGGCATCCGTATTGCATAAGCAGAAGTATTAACAGGAAAGGAGATCTGCAATGTACAAAGATGGAAAAGTCCTGCTGGGTAAGGCAGGAGATCTCGAAATCGCAATGATCCCCCGTATGATGAACCGTCACGGCGTGATTGCCGGCGCTTCCGGTACAGGTAAGACGGTTACTCTGAAGGTGATTGCTGAAAGCCTCAGTGAAATGGGCGTTCCTACATTCATCGCCGACGTCAAGGGTGACCTGACCGGCATGATCACAAACGGCGACAGTGAAGGCGTTAATGACCGCCTTGCATCAATGAATCTTGATCCGGTGGATGTACGCAAGTATCCTGTTCACTTCTTCGATGTATACCGTGAAATGGGTCATCCGATCCGTGCCGTCCTGCAGGATATGGATCCGGTTCTGCTTTCCCGTATTCTTGAACTCACAGACGCTCAGCAGGGTGTTCTGAATATTATCTTCAAGGTTGCCGAAGACAATGAAATGGACATGTTCGATCTCAAGGATCTGCAGGCCATGACACAGTATGTCGGTGATCATACTTCCGAAGTTACTGTAAAGTACGGCAATGTTGCCAAGCAGTCCGTCGGTGCAATTCAGAGAAAGCTGCTTCAGCTTGAACAGCAGGGCGGCACAATGATGTTCGGTATGCCCGGTCTGAATATGGATGACATGATGGTGACAGAAGGCGGTCTGGGTATGATGAATATTCTGGAATGCTCCAAGCTGTTCCAGCATCCGATGATGTATTCCACATTCCTGCTGTGGCTGCTGGATACACTGTATACAACTATGCCCGAAGTCGGTGATCTGGATAAGCCGAAGATGGTCTTCTTCTTCGATGAAGCTCATCTGTTATTCTCCGACGGTTCCAAGGCTCTGCAGAACAGAGTTGAACAGATCATCAAGCTGATCCGTTCTAAGGGTATCGGTGTCTTCTTCATTACACAGTCTCCTGCAGACATTCCTGCACCTGTACTGGCCCAGCTGTCCAACCGTATTCAGCACTCTCTGCGTGCTTATACACCTGCTGAAATCAAGGCTGTCAAGCAGGCTGCCGACAGCTTCCGTCAGAACCCGGATCTTGATACTGCTGAAACCATTACCAATATGAAGACAGGTCAGGCGCTGGTATCCGTTCTGGATGAAGAAGGTGCTCCGACAATCGTTCAGAAGACAAAGATCTGCCCGCCGAAGTCCAGCATGAATGCTTCCGATGAGGATGCAATCCTGAGATGCATCAAGGGTGACTCTCTGTACGGAAAGTATGAAAAGGATGTAGATCCTGACAGTGCTTACGAACAGATGGCTGCTGTTTATGCAAAGGAAGAGGAAGACAAGCAGGCGGAAGTCGAACGTAAAAAGCAGGAAAAGCTTGACGAACAGAGAGCTAAGGAAGAAGCCCGTGAACAGGCCCGCAAGGAAAAGGAAAAGGCACAGGCATTAGGTAAGTTCGGCAAGAAGGTCATGAACCGTGTGCAGAATGAAGCTGTTAACTACGGTGTAAGATCTGCAAAGAAGCTGCTGAAGGCACTGCTGAAGTAATCTAACTGTTTAATTTAAGGGATCCGGACATGCGTTCGGGTCTTTTTCATAGCAGACATCATGCATGCTGTGTTAGCATGTTCAAAAGGAGCAGAAGGATTATGGAGGCAAGACGAGTAGTAAGAGATCTTGATGATGGCGTGATTGCTGCAAACATGGAAGGCGAGATTCTGGTTATGAATCCAAGAGCTGTGGAACTGCTGGATGTTGAAGAATCCTATGTCGGCAGAAACTATGCGGCTTTAGCTTTGCAGGATAAGGAGAACCGTGAATTCCATCGCATGATCATCAAGGCTTTGAAAGATGATTCCCTGCAGCAGAACCGTATTCAGTACAGAAAGTCGGATGGTTCCGTTAAGGTATTTGATGTCACCTCTTCCGTAATGTGGGATGAAACAAAGAAGAAGGAAGACGGCATGATCATCTCCTTCAACGATGTGACGGAAAGTGAAGCACTGAAAGAACGCGCAAAAGATGTCTCTGCAATCTTTCTGCTGTTTTTATCGCTGATCTGCGGCTGGGTGTTCTTTGTGATGATCTGGGACGGTCTTGGCCGTCCGTTCAGTGCGAATCATCTGAGCAAGATTCTGGTCGGTGTACTGCTGATCCCCGTTCCGTTCATTCAAAAGCTGACGCATTTTTCACTGCGTGATTTCGGTCTGGAGTTCAAACCGAAGTATATTGTCATCGATGCCTGGATTACCGTCGGACTGATTGCCGTGATGTGCATAATAAAGCTGGTAATCCTGAAAGCTATGCCCGGCTTCTTCGATGATCCCCATTTTATCCTGTGGGACAAATATCCGTTCATTGAGTATGTCATGTATGTCTTTTCTGTCATAGGTCAGGAATTCATTACCCGCGGGGTGGTGCATGAAACGATGAATTATGTTGTGGAATCGAAGTATAAGGAAGTTCTTTCGATTCTTGTTTCTTCTTTGATTTTCGGCGCAATGCATCTGCATCTTGGTTTTGTCTATATGCTTTCTGCATCATTGCTGTTAGGTGTGCTTGGCCTCATCTACAACAGACAGAAGTCGATCTGGGGCTTATGCATTCCGCATTATGTTCTTGGTTTCCTGCTGGGTCTGTTAGGGTTTGTTGCATTCTGATCTGAGCTGTCTGTACCTTAGACAGCTTTTTTGTATTCGTGCGGGGAGAATCCTGTTTGAAGGCCAATAAGTAAAGCAGGAGGTAATCAATAATGATTAAATACAGATTTACAAACAGTATTGTCTTTGACGAAGTACTGTACCGAAACCCTGAAGTAGTAATCGACATCGTCAATCTGTTCTTTGACAGAAAACTTCATTTCATCAAAAGCGTGGAAAAGGAAC
>JAZUHS010000213.1:0-28639 GCA_045641845.1 Bulleidia sp.
GCTTTATCCAGCAATGCCGTAGGTGCTAAGGACAGTGTGCTGTACAAGACTGCCTATAAACGTATCAGTCACTATGGCTTCATTGTCTGTGTCATCAACACACTGTATATGATGTTCTTATCCCGTCCCACTTTACGTGCATTAACCGATAAACCGGAACTGATTGCCATCGGCATGAGCTACATGACAACCATGATCTGGTCACAATACCCTGCCCTGAAACAGAAGATTGCCATCGGCTATCTGAAATCTGCAGGTATGGTACGTACACCTATGATCATCACCTTCATCGGAATCTTTGTGGCAAGACTGTTTACTGCCTATATCTTTGCCTATGTACTGCACTTAGGTATCATCTGGATCTGGTGGACCATGAACTTCGATCAGTGGTTCCGTGATCTTGCGGCCGAAGGCATCTTCAAGTACAAACGTGTTCTCTATTATCTGGATCAGGAGTAATCTCTGCACAGGTCAGAAATGATCTGTGCTTTTGTATGTTAAAACACCAGGGTATTTCACCTGGTGTTCGTGTGCTTTAGCCTTCTGTATTCAGGACAGCATCCGCAAGTTCTTCACTGATGCCGCTGACGTTGATGTTTCTGGTAACCTTAGCATCATAGGTGTTAGCCTTGAGGATTTCCTTCAGGTCCACACCGGTAGCTTCGGATACTGTATCGAAAACCTGCTTCATGACGATCGGCATGTTGGCACTGATCTGAGCGGCACCGCCTGTACCGTTACCGCCTTCATAGATGGAGATGTTGCCGATGGCACCCAGAGGCTTTGCAATCTCTGCGGCCATTTCAGGCATGATCTTGATCATCATTTCCGCCATAGCTGCACCATTGTACTTCTTGTATGCTTCTGCCTTCTTTTCCATGGCTTCTGCTTCCGCTAAACCGGCTGCTCGCTTTGCCTCAGCTTCCGCACGGCCCTTGGCTGCGATACCTGCGGCTTCTGCTTCATACTTGGCACGGATCCCTGCAGCTTCCAGTTCTGCGGCATACTTGGCTGCTTCCGCCTCAGCCTTACGGGCTGCAGCTTTCTTTTCTGCTTCAAACTGTTCTGCCTCCGCGTTTCGCTGACGCTGAATCATCTCTGCCTCTGCTCTTTTTTCAGCACGATACTTTTCGGCATCGGCCTGCTTTTCAACTTCGGCGATGAGCTGCTGTGTACGTACAGCGACTTCTCTTTCCTTCAGTTCAGCTTCACGTTCTGCCTTGGCAATCTGTGCATTTACAGTAGCTGTCTGGATGGTCTTCTGCTGTTCCTGTTCCTGAATCTTATATGCAGCATCTGCCTGTGCCTTGGCATTATCGGATTCCTGCTTCAGCTTTGCCTGCTTGATGGCCAGTTCATTATTCTTCTGGGCAATCTCTGTTTCGGCAGCGACTCTGGCATCATTGGCAGCTTTATCTGCCTGTGCTCTTGCAATGGCAACGTCACGATCTGCCTCAGCCTTGGCAATCGATGCGTCCTTCTTGATCTTGGCTGTATTGTCCATACCAAGATCATTGATCAGACCGTTTTCATCAATGACATTCTGGATATTGCAGGAAAGAATCTCAATACCGAGCTTTTCCATATCCTTGCTTGCCTTTGCCATAACCTGATCAGAGAAGGAGTCACGGTCAGTGTTAATAGACTTAAGATCCAATGTACCAATGATTTCGCGCATGTTACCCTGCAGGGAATCCTTCAGTTCTTCTGCGATCTGTGCAGGTTCTCTGTTGAGGAAGTTGCGTTCTGCCTTTAACAGTCCTTCCGGGCTGGTATCGACACGTACCTTGGCAATCGCATCTACCTTTACGTTAATGAAGTCATTTGTAGGAATGTAAGTATCTGTCTTGATGTCTACTGAAATCTGTCCCAGATGCAGATGGTCAATTCTTTCAAGACCAGGAATTCTGATCCCTGCCTGACCGATCAGGACACGGGGATTCTTGTGCGGACCGGAGATGATCACTGCGACATCAGGACTTGCCTTTACATAACCCTGGGAAAGCAGTACGGCGATTAGAATGACAACTGCAGCGATGATGATCATAGGAATGTACTTTGTGAATTCAAACATAATCAATTACCTTTCCGTTCATGTTTATTCATGAATCTTCAATGGCTGTACGAAGAAAACAGGTACAGCCTGCATGCTGTACCTGCTCATCAGTATTCACAAAGCTTAACAGTGATCATGTACAGCAATACTGTACACAAGTCTCACTGTTTAAAGAAATCCCGGTTGTTCATCACAACGGCTGACGGGGTTTTCTCCACCATCGGATGGTGTTACTCCCTTGTGTATCTATATCATAGCATCCCCCTGTTTCCCTTCAATATCTGCGGATCCGAGTTAATAAATCATTAATATACACATCTGATCCATAGTATGATGTTGAAGAAATACTACGAGGTTCATACATGAAGCGTTACACAACATTCGGGATCGGCGTACTGATCCTGGCACTGGGCATCATCCTCAACACGAAGTCTACACTTGGTGTCGGGGCCATCAACACCGTACCTTATTCTCTGGCACAGGTCACAGGTCTTACCTTAGGTACGATGACATCCATCACCTACATTCTCTTCATTACGATTGAGCTGATACTGCTGAAAAGGTTCGACCTGCGCACAGTGGCACAGATGCCGTTTTCCGTCGTTTTCGGATGGATCATCGACCTGGTTGATCACTTTATCATCCTGCATCCTTCTACGCTCCTAGAGCGTCTGTGCATCCTTGCATGTGCTGTTCTGCTTACGGCTTTCGGTGCTTTCCTTTTGATCCGCACCAAGGTCGTGCTCAATCCGCCGGATGGCTTATGCAATGTCCTAAGTGAAGTACTGCACCAGCCTTTCGGCAATATCAAGAACTGTCTGGATCTGACCTGTGTAGGTACTACCTGCATTCTGTGTCTGGTCTTGAAAAGACCCATCTATGGTGTTGGTTTAGGTACAATTATCTCTGCCATCATGATCGGCAGATGCATTGCCATGTATACAAAACTGCTTGGCAATAAAGATATGTTTACATTCTGAAAAGGAGAAATCATATGAAACACATCATGAGCTTTATGATCACTATCAACAAAGAAGACATCACCCGTATGAAGACAGAATACGGCATGGTCACCTTCATCCCCTTCGGCGGCACCGTTGAATCCGAACTGTTTACAGGTACTGTCAGACCCGGAGCTGCGGATGTACAGACAACCGATGCTTCCGGTATCCGTCATATGTGTGCAAGCTATATCTTTGAAGGCAAGGATCAGAATGGTGAACCCTGTCATCTGTTTGTAAACAACAATGGCTACTTCGAACCCGGTAACAGTCCTTCTCCCTTCCATGCCTGTCCGACCTTCATGTCTGACTCCAAGGTACTCAACGATTACCTTGCCTCCCCGCATTTCCGTGCCGAAGGTCACCCCTACGAAAAGGGTGTGGAAATCCGTATCTTCGATATCCTCTAAGTACAGCAAAGGCCTGAGTGAAATACTCAGACCTTTTCTTTTGCTTTCATAATCACTTTTTCCATGATCAGATATACCGTCAATGTAATCGTCATACCCATGGTGACATCACTGAGAAAATGAGCACCGACAATGATACGGCAGATCACACTGATCATCATCCAGAACAGAGCAATGCACATCAGTACACCTTCCTGCTTATGCAGAGCAGGAATCACTCTATGCAGGGATACCAGCGCAAGTACGGCTGTCGCACAGGTCGCATGTCCGCTCGGGAAGGAACGGAATTCCTCTCTTGATATCCCGGCTTTCATTAACATAACACTGTTCTTACAGCCGATGACATACCAGTTCTGAAAGTCCATCTGTTCCGTATTGATCAATGTACGATAGCGCGGACGCATCCAGATATCCTTGGCAGTCACCGTAATGGCAAGACTGCATACCGGCACCAGTGCCAGCAGCAGGGCTGTTTTACGCAGCAGCTCTTCTTCTCTCTGTGCAGATCGATATACCAGCATGTATACAATCAGACTGACAAGCAGTTCCATCATCATTCCCGGCAATACTGCATCCATGGAGTAACGGCAGATCTCACGGAAGAACCCGATCGTTCCGCCGATCAATGAGAATGCAACGATGTAAAGTATCATCCCCCTGACCTGAGCCTTCTGACATAGAGCAAGTGCAGTCACCGCACATAAAGGCCAGGTATACATGGTCAGTACCGCAAAGATCCGTCCCATCTGCATACCATGACCATAGATCAGAGCAGATATAGTTTCATCTTTGCATGTACCTATGATCATAAGAATCAGAAGAAGCGGATACAGTACTTTCGCTGACCGCCGGACGAGTGAATTCATAAAATCTCCTTATAAGTTCAGAAGAGCAAGGGCAACACAGATCAATGCAATGGTAATGCCCTTCTTTCTGTTCATTGCTTCTTTAAAGAACAATACACCACTGATATTCAGCAGCACAAGCACAGATACGCTGTATACAGGGTATACAACAATCGCTGATAACTGAGAAAGTGCATATAAACAGAAACGAGAAGAAAGATAATTGGGAATACCGATCAATGCACCTACGGCAAAGTCCTTCAGCTGCACCGGCTTTCTCTGTACCAGCAGCGTACCAAAAGAGAAGATACAGGCAAACAGGAAGTTGAACAGCAGGAAGTAGTTCTTGAGTTCAGATACACCGATATTTTCATAGATGTTAGCCATACTGTCACAGATCCCGGCTACTAACAGCAGATAAATCAGTAAGCCCTTATTCTTTACAAGACCTGCGCTTTCCTTGTCGGAATACAGATAGACAATAGAGAACAGTGCCAGAGTAAAACCAAACAGCTGTGTCAGCTTCATCGTTTCATGGAAGACAAAGATCGCCATGAGTGTAGGTACCAGAATACCAAGCTTATTGAATGTAGCAGCCATGGACAGACCATTGCGGCCGATATTGGAATCATAGGCCTGCAGAGAAAGCAGATATAATGCACCGCTGATGGCACCGATGATCAATGGTGAACTCATATGCGGAAGAGAAAAATCCAGATGTCCGATAAACATCGTCGCAAGCAGAATGCATACAACATAGTTGGACATATACATCGCCATAGGATTCTTGATATCCTTGCCGAAGAAACGCATCATCAAAGACATACTGAAGGAACATGCAATTGCCAGCAGTAAATAAACCATACTTCATACCTCCATGCGGACAGCTTCTGCATTTTACGCTTTTGATCAAAGCATCGCAATCTGTGCGCATTTCAGCATATACATTTCACAAGCTTTTCGCTTAACACGTTACATATGTAACTGTTACAATTGTCACAGCAATAGAACCGGAGGCAGGTACTATGGATAACGGAAATACACTCTTTGCCCGCAGATGCATTGCGGAAGCTCTGATCAATCTGATGCAGAAGAAGGACTATGCCGACATCAGCATCACCGACATATGTAAAACAGCAGGCTTTTCACGTATGGCTTACTACCGCAACTTTCATTCCAAGGATGATATCCTGATCACCTACATGAAAATTCTGGCTGACCAGTTCCGTGCTGATGTTCTGGAGAAGATGCCCCAGGCAGATTCAAGATCCTATGAGATTCTGCTGTACACCTTCCGCTATTTCGGCAACTATCACCGTTTTGTCGAGTGTCTGTCCGGTGCCAATCTTTCCTCTGTACTGCAGTATGGTCTCAACTACTTCATGGATACTTATCTTGCCGGCAGTGATGCCGATATGAAGACACACTACAGTCTTTACTACTATGCCGGAGGATTATTCAATCTCTTCAGTGTATGGATCGCCAACGACATGAAGGAAACTCCTGAAGAAATGGCACGCATCGTCTTCGAACGTATGCATCGCAAAATCTGAATATTTAAAAATGGACGAAGTGTCATACTTCGTCCATTATTGTTGATCTGATTGTTTTTCTTACAGCAGACTGCTGTGGTTCACAATGGATGCGACCAGCAGAAGGTACACCAGAACCGCTGCACATAAAAGAAGAGCAACGACACATGAGAACATACCGCAGGTCCATAATATACGATGATTCTTTCTGCTTTTTCTGTTCAGGAAGGACAGAATCGAACCTGCAATTGCAAATACAGGTCCAAGTACAGCAATATCTGTATATCGGTAGGGAGCGTTGACTGCACCATAGTAACTGACGGCAAGAACAGCAATTGATAATACGCCCAGAATCAGCGGCAGTACATTCAGCACTTTCTTTTCTTTATTCATAGATTCTCCTTCTGCCTAGATAACGGCATACTCTTCGTGTATAGGTAATATAATCTTCTCCAAAGCATTCTTCAAGAAACTGCTCTTCAACTTCTGTAATCTGCAGGTGAAACAGCAGTAAGGCAATCAATGTCACCATACACAGATAGATATTGAAGAAGGCAATCAGAATACCGATATACATCAGATCAAAACCCAGGAAGGCCGGGTTTCTGCTGTAACTGTAAATACCATCCGTAACCAGCTCCGTATGATCCTTCTTCTGCACACCTGCACGCCAGTTATCCTTCATCTGCAGTACAGACAGGATAAAGGCAAGTACGCCCAAAGCTGTGATAACAATTCCTGTCACAGAACAGGATACAGATTCATCTCCACGGTAATACAGAATACTTGCAGTCTGTATTGCCGGTGTCAGATATGTAGTCAGCTTCAGGGCAAGTTCAATGTACTTATGAACACCTTCCTTGTCCTTGCCTAACCGATCGGTATCAATGCCCTGTCTTTTCTGACTGAACATCTTCGCAAAATAACAGATATAAAAAACGGCCATTAAGGCCAGCATGATTGTTTTTGTCAGCATCATAGACTTCCTTTATTCAGTGTCTTCTATTCTTCATTGAGCACTCTGCCGCATTCAGGACAGTACGGTCCTGTATTTCTGCCCAGATACTTACCGCAGTGCGGACAGCGATAGCAGATGAAATGATGCATCAAGGAAGCATACATAGTGAAAACACCGGTGACACACAGCACCGTATTCTCATGCATATAGATACCAAGCAAAGCAATGGCAATACCTGCACCAAGAATGATGAATGATCTTCTTCTGATCTGTTTCACTGTTTTCTTCTTCATGCTTTAACAATATCAAAAACAGTACATGAATAATCTTAGAAAGATATTAATTCACAGCAGTTTCCTGCGTTTCGTTTTCCGCTTCATTCGCCTGCTGTTCCACCAGAGCTTCCGTTTCTTCTGTATCCAGAAAGGATACTCTGAAAACAGCCTGTGAACGATTCACGGAAATACGGGGATATCTGTTCTTCTTGAGGGATTCTTCACGTATCATCTGCAATAGTTCCAAAAGACTCTGTCTTCCTAACACCCCGCCACGCCATTGGAAATCCAGTGTCTTTCCCTTCTTTGCGGCCTGTACACAGCGCTTCTGTACTTCTTCCATCTTCGTAAAGGAAAGCTTCTTCTGTCGGTAATAGCAGTGATCGCCATCACTGCAGACAGGAAGGGCATACAGCAGAGGTTCATGGTCTTTGAATACCTGTGTATCAGAAAGCAGATAATAGTCATAGCGGATGGCATCACTGCTGCCAAGGGTATTATCAAAGGTTGCATCGAGGTGATACATCTTTCCTTCTGCCTGCAGTACATTCCAGGAATGACGATACTTGATTCCCTTCTCGGGATTATTGCCGCAGATTGCAACAATGCAGCGGATATGCAAAGCATCGCAGAGAATTTTCACCGTCTTGGCAATGCCTTCGCAGACACCGACACCGTGTCCTAAAGGACCAATGATCTCATGAGAATACGGCTTCTTCAGCTTATCGTAGCGTACGGATGTACAGATGAAGTCATGGATATACTTGATCTGATCACTCTGCTTCATGGTCTTTGCCGGACGTATGAGTTTTTCCACACGTGCATTCAGAGCTTTTCTATGTTCTTCGATCTTCTTCTTTTCAAACATATACTCCGGAAGCAGTTCTACGTATTCTGAGTCCTGATAGTATCTGTACTTATAGCCGGTCAGATAGAAGATTTCCGGATGATCAAAGCGCACTGCGGCATAGACTTCCGCCAGCTGTGCTCCTTCCAGACGCAATACCGGAAAGGAAGAGGCAATGCTTCTGAAGCCTTCCAGCATATGATGATACGCAGCCTGTGCAGGCTTATTCAGCCGTTCGTAGTAATAGTATTCCATATCACATCTTCTTCATTAACAGTCCCAAATACGAAGTCTGTACCGTATCTTCCAGTGTATAGCCAAGCTGTGACAGTACTGCTTCAATGTCTGCCACTGCTTCAGGTTTATTCCTTTCATCTTCGACAAGAACCTCCAGTTCCAGAAAGTCCCCCAGTCCCTCAACACAGTCCACACATGCCGTCATCTGATCCTTCTTCAGCATGGTTCTGACCTTGATCACTGCCGGTTCTACCGGATGATAGCCGATCTCTTCCAGGATTCTTGCGGCATTGTCACGGTCAGATACTTCCGTTTCATACTCCGGCCGTGTCGCTGTCATTGTATCCATCTTCTTTCCCTTGAAGGTAATACAGGACATGGTTTTTCCTGTAAGCAGATCTTCTTCACTGCGGATACGCAATGCCTGATGGGAACTGCGGATAAAGCAGGCATCATTGTCATAGTAAATATCCTGTTCTCTGATCTTTGCACTCTGTACAAAGAACAACTCCTTTAACTGTTCCATCAGTACCTCAGCACTTTCTACCGGAAGCTTGATTTCCACTTCAATCATACGCGTATCCTCCTGTATTTCACACGGTGCTATCATACCCGAATCTTCTCTTTGCGCACAGAGAAAAAGACCGGAGCGTGTCCGGTCTTGTCAGTGTTCTCTATTATCTGTGTGTGAATTCAACCCAGGAACCATCACTGGCAATCCACTGTCCTTCGCCAATACGATACCATGTATAGCTCTCATCTTTTGCGACAGCATATACATCGTATGTCTTGCCCATTTCCGCGTGACCCTTGGACGCACTGTCTGTATGTGCATTCTCACGGATATTCAGGTTGCTTACCTTCACCTTTGCTGTACCTACAACAGGAGAAGAAAGCTCAGTCACAGCCGGCTTGCCTTCCGGCCAGCATGTTTCTTCTGTGACCGGAATACCGGCAGAGAGTGTAGCCTTGAGATCAAGAATGCCGTATGTACCATTGCCGGAAACAAATGTTCTGCCCTGATATAAAGCCGTTGCATCATCAAAGATGAATTCTGTGACAGCCTTGCCTGTTTCATCAATGAAACCCCACTTGCCGTTCTTCTTCACCGGACAGTAGCCGTCTTCGAAGAATTCGACATCCTCATACCATTCACTGATCAAAGTACCTGTGGATGCATCCACAAAGCCATACTTGCCATTGTCATTTTCCACTGTGACAAAACCATTCACAAATGCGGTCTTGCTATATGAGATATCGCAATCAAATTCAGCCAGAATACTGCCCTTGTTATCGACGATACCGCCGCCGCAGGCCTGATCACGTCTCAGTGCAGCTCTGCCTGTGAAATCAAGTTCATTGACCGGCTTCTTATCCGGATCTGCATCAGCGATGACTGTTCCTTTGTAGATGCGATAGCGTCTGACTTCATCAAGTCCCCAGGGATTCAGCTGCTTTTCATGCAGTCCTTTCATGTCGGAATCCAGCGCCATCACCTTGCTGTAATAGCCATCAAAGTCCATCATGTAGCCATTCATCGCATCCGCAGCCAGACCAACACCGGATCCTGCCTGCATGTTTGCACTGCCGACATAGTGTGTCGGTTCAATTGTTACAGTACCGTCATAGCTCATGATACCGGTATATCCGCCCTGTACAAAGGCAATATAGCCTTCATCATATTTCACTTCCGGACTGCCCCACTCCCAGCTCAGAGCATAACCTGTATTTTCCTTATAGACACCCATACGGATTAACGGCATGCTCTTCAGTGTCACAGCATCAGAACCTTCAAATGCCTTTTCCTTTACCCAGGCAGCAGTCTGCTTTGTATCTTCTGTCTTTGTACCGTTATCTGCAGGCTTGTCAGTCTGATCTGCAGGCTTATCTGTATTCTCCGGTGCAGCCGGCGGATCTGTCGGCTTCTCTGTACCGGCATTGCCATTATCTGCAGGTGTACCCTGATAGATGTTAATGCATCCGCCTAATGTCATTGCCATCATGCCGGCAAGAATGACCTTAGATGCTTTCAGTAATGTATTCTTTGTCTCGATCATATGATTCTCCATTCTGTTTACCAGATACTGTTTTTACTATCATAACAACGAAAAACAGCACACTGATGTACAATGTGCTGTCTGAGAGTTAATTATGCCTTGTTCTTATCCTTGAGAGCCAGGAAGCTAGCCGTTACCAGTGCAGCACCGGCAATTGCGGCTACACAGGCAACGATTGAAAGAACACCGACCATTGCTTCACAGGATTTCTTTTCCTTTGTTTCAGGTGTTTCTTCAGCCTCTTCTTCAGGTGCATCCATCAGTTCAATATCATCCAGACCCTTCTTAGGATCAACGAAGATCAGCTTCTGTTCCTTCTTCTTTGTCCATGCGACTTCCTTCAGGAAACGGGCCAGTGCCTGCGGCCATGTGAACCAGTCATGAGAACCATTGACATAGATATCACCGGGGTTGGCATATGTATCAGCGATGTTGCTTTCGCACCATGCAGCTAATGTTTCAATTGTGAAGTGTCCGCCTTCACCGGAGTATGCCGCAAACATATCCGCACCATCACCGGCAAACTTCTTTGATGCAAAGTCCGTTGTACCGACGATTGTCATCACCTTGGGATCGTTATATGCCGGCAGCATCAGTCTCTGTGTATCGGCATTGGTACCGGAGAAGATACCGAGATATCCGAACAGACGAGGATACTTCCAGAAGACATTTGTTGTTGTCTGACCGCCCATGGACAGACCGCACATTGCACGGTTCTTTGCTTCTCTGGAAACGTTGTAGTGTGCTTCGATGAACGGAACGACTCTTTCCGCAATGTTGGGAACAATCTGTTTGAACTTCCATTCATAGTGACTGTTGTCCATTGTGACAATAACTGTTTCCGGTGTAATACCCTGGGCAATGAAATTATCCATGATGCTGTTGGCACTGCCCATGTGGAACCAGTCTGTTTCATCCCCACCGCCGCCATGGCTCAGATACAGTGTCTTATACGGCTTTGCACGTTCAGGATCATAGCCATAAGGCAGATATACACCCAGATACTCTTCATCACCATTGATATCTGTATAGCTGACATAGGAAACTGTACCCTTCTTCTCTGCATCCAGGACATAGTCCATGTTGGGAGAGCCTGCCTGCTTTTCTTCATCATAGACACCTTTGACGATACTTACATTCAGATCACCGGTCAGATGATTGCCCTTGGCATTCATGAGGGCAGGATCAGGGAGATTAGCAGGGTCAGCAATTGTCTTTGTTTCGCCATTTACATAAGTAATGACATATGTATATCCGAAAGTACCTGAAGTAATCGGGAATTCTGCTTCAAAGATACCGTCATGATTGCCATCATGCATTTCGATCTTTCTGCCCCATTCACCGCCGAATGGTGAAGCAGGATCCTTTGTCTCAGGATGGAAATTGGATGCATACATACCCGGGCGATATTCATCCGGTGCATAGGACTTTTCACCATCTGTGTAATTGAACGGACCGGATACTTCCACCTTTGCAATCTGTTCTCTTTCTTCTTTTGAATCATAGAGGAAGTGAACAGTGTAGCCGGAAGGAGACTCCGCGTCTTTATATACTGTGACACCTTCGGAATATACAGGAACGTCCGCAGGTTCAGCAGCTAAAATAACTCTATTGTACTGTGTCATTATGATTGCCTCCGATAGTTCTATCTTCTGACAATATTATAAAGCATACATGACCTTGATTCCTTAAATTTCTATTACTCACGCCACAAGCCAGTTTACGATGCGAACAGATTTACAGACCCTGTGCAATCAGTTCCACCAGATGAAGCGGATGCATACCGCCAAGCTTCAGTCCTTTTTCACAGCCGTTGCAGTAAACCAGAACCTGAGCATTATCAAACCGCTTCACGTATTCCTTCATCTTCATTTCCTTCTGACGATCATCCAGAACTTCAATGTACTGATCAATCATTTTCTGCATCGTAACAGGTGCTGTATCCATACATTCCTGCACAGGCATGCTGTTGATCCAGACACCATCGAAGGCTGTCTTTTCAAAGCTTTCTTCCTGTTCAATGACAGTAAAGTTCATCCTCTTAAGACATGCACGGACAGCATCCTGCAGATTACGGTTATCCTTTGTACGCAGGCAGTCCTGAACAACAATTTCCTCACCATGATGATCTGTCCAGGGGAAGGATGGATCCTGCAGTACATATTCATATGTACTGATCACTTCCCCTGCTTTCTGTGCTTCCCTGAGCATCAGTTCGCACAGTGTACAGTTCTGCACCATGATGTCACCCGCATTGATCAGTTGTTCCTTTGTACGGCAGCATGCTTCAACGCATGCGCCTTTGTTCTTCATGTATTCAGTCAGTTTGGCAATGGCTTCAGGATGATTCTTCCTCACATCACAGCCAGGTAAATAATGCAGCATACATTTCCTCCTATAATTCTTCACCATTTGACTGAATCACTTTTCTGTACCAGTCAAAAGATGCCTTTTTCATACGTCTGAAAGAACCATGACCCCGATCATCCGCATCGACATATACATAGCCATAGCGCTTTTTCATTTCACCAGTACCGGCTGAAATAATATCGACAGGACCCCAGGATGTATATCCGAAGCAGTCTACATCATCGATTTCCACAGCATCCTTCAGACACTGGATGTGCTTTCTTAAATAATCAATTCTATATGTATCATTGATGACTCCATCAACGATTGCATCTACTGCTCCTAAACCATTCTCAGAAACAAACAGAGGCATCTGGTAACGGTCATAGATCAGGTTCAGAGAAATACGCAGGCCCAGAGGATCGATCTGCCAGCCCCAGTCCGTACTCTCCAGATACGGATTTCTGCCGCCATCCAGAAGATTTCCGTTGCTGGAGTTCTCTACACTCTTCCCTTCCACCAATGAGGAATAATAGCTGAAGCTGTAGAAATCCACAGTACCTTCTCTCAGAATATCCAGATCACCTTCGGCAATCTCAAAGGAAGCATTCATCTTCTTCATGTAAGCTGTACATGTATTGGTGTAATAACCGCGGCACTGTACATCACTGAAGTAATAAATCGGCAGCAGTTTATCATGAAGCATCATCTGATCTTCAGGATTGCAGGTATTGGCATAGCAGCAGTTATAAAGAATCATATTGCCTACCTTCAGTGAAGGATCAATCGAATGCGCAAGCTTGACCGTCTTCGCACTTGCGATCAGCTGGTAATGTGCTGCCTGAAACATCGTATGTACACGATCTTCACCTTCCTGATAATAGATACCTGCCTGATGCCAGGGCTGAGAGGCAATGAACAGAGAGTTGATCTCATTGAATGTCATCCAGTACTTCACTTTGCTGTGATATCTTCTAAACACAACCTCTGCATATGCCACAGCCAGATCAATCAGTTCTCTTGATCTCCAGCCACCGTACTTTTTTGCCAGTGCCAGGGGAAGTTCGAAATGATGCAGAGTTACCATTGGTTCAATTCCGTATTTCAGCAGTTCATCAAAGACATCATCATAGAACTTCAGACCTTCTTCATTGATCTCACCTTCACCCTCCGGCATGATTCTGGACCAGGCTATAGACATTCGGTAAACCTTGAAGCCCATCTCTGCCATCAGTCTGATGTCTTCTTTGTAATGATGATAGAAATCCGTTGCTTTATGACTGGGATAATAAACACCTTCTCTGACTTCATCATGAATCTCACGTGCTCGGCCATGACCGGCTCCCATCTCCACATCGTTGATGCTCAGGCCTCTGCCACCTTCACGGTATCCGCCTTCATACTGGTTGGCCGCAGTTGCGCCGCCCCACAGAAAATCATTTCTCATATATGCCACCTCACGGTTTCAGCCTATCATTTTCTGAAGATTGCCGAAATATGGCGGACAGATGTCGTAAAGGATGTACAGATTATCGTCATAAAGAAAGAAAAAAACGTAAATGAATTACGTTTCCTTCAGTATTTCTACATTGCTTGTACGTCCGACTTCGGAAAATGACGAAATCTGCTGTCTTCTCTTGAGATTTGCATCATAGTCCAGACGGAAATAACAGGAATACAGAATATCAAGAATCAGTTTGATTGAATTCTCATTGCTGTATCCTTTGATCTTTGAATACAGTTTTTCTCTGGTAGACACTTCCAGAACTGCATCACCGTATTTCTTCAGAGTATTATCACCAATGGATGTAATGACAATAACCTTTGTACCTTTCTCTTTAACTTTCTGTGCCAGTCTGCACAGTTTGTCAATTTCTCCGGAATAGGACACAAGAACGAGGCAATCCCTGGATGAGATGACATTATCCAAAAACAGTTCTTCTCCGTTAATATCACAGACATTGACATTTCTTCCCAGTCTCATCATATCAAGACGGAAGATCTGTCCCAGCAGCAGCGAGTAGGAAATCGCAGCCAGATGGATATTCTCGGCATGATACAGCATCATAACTGCTTTCTGAAACGCATCCGGATTCACCAGTTTCAGCGTATCCTGAGCAGTTTCAGCAGACAGATTCGCCAGTTTGGATGCAAGCTGCTGAATACTGTCTTTCCGCTCAAACGGAAGATTAGGATCAATTCCTGCAAAATGACTGTCGATATATTCAACTTCCTGCAGGAAGTCATCTTTGAATGCTTCAAAGCCGGGATATCCCAGTTTCTGTGCAAGTCTGACGATCGTAGCTGTAGATGTGAAGGATGCTGCAGCGATTTCAGTAATGTTCATTCCTTTGATGTTCTGTCTTTGTTCAAGGAAAAAGTTCATTACACTCTGCTGTGCATCTGATAAATGTACTCGCTCAAGTTTCTGCTGAATTAACATAAATGATCACCTTTACAGGCATTATACTGAATCTTTTCTATCTTCGTAATGAACATGAACTTTTTGCAGCATCCATAGACATATAATCAGCTAGATACAGAAAAAAACGGCTTTCGCCGTTTTCTTAGTGGAGCTAAGGAGGATCGAACTCCTGACCCCCTGCTTGCAAAGCAGGTGCTCTCCCAGCTGAGCTATAACCCCATGTCCTTGATGTTTATCAAGCTTTTATATTTTATCTACTGTACAGCACTTTTGCAAGATGTATTTTCAACAAAATGCTATTTTGCTATTTTGCTTTTGCTATTTTGACGCTCTGTATCCGCCCCATGTATAATACCTGCGTCCTATGTATAAACAGAAACACATTACAACCATCGCTTCCATCACTGCCGGCATGGCGATCATGGCTTTCGCTCTATTCAACATTCACTCCCGCTGTGCAATCAGTGAAGGCGGCGTTCTTGGCGCAACATTGTTAATCCAGTACTGGTTTCATATCTCTCCCAGCATCAGCAGCTTTGTCATCGACGTAAGCTTTTTCCTGCTTGGTCTGTATGTCCTTGGCAGACGTTTTCTGATGAAGTCTCTGCTTGCATCTGTCCTGTTTTCTCTCTGGTATGCCATTTTCGAATACTTCGGGCCTGTACTGCCTGATCTGAGTACACATCTGCTTACAGCAGCGATTCTTGGTGGTATTCTGGTAGGCATCGGCGCAGGACTTGCTGTACGATGCAGTGCAGCACCAGGCGGAGACGATGTACTGGTACTTGTCCTGAACAAACTCTTTCAGTTCAAGGTATCCCTTGTCTATTTCTTCTCAGATGCAGTGATCCTGCTATTATCCTTAAGCTACATTCCTTTCCACGACATCTTCTACTCACTCATCAGCGTGATGGTATCCTCACGGGTCATCGAAATTCTGGTAAAGCAGTGACAGACACAGCGTCTGTCTTTTCTTTATCGATACGGAGGCCACATTCATGCTTGATGCAATTCGAAAACTACGAAAGAGCGAATTCTATAATCAGGAATATAATCCAAAATAACAATAACTGTATCATTCATTCCTCCTTCTTAACCAATCAAATAAGGGCAGATGTTTCTGCTGCGCTACTGCAAAAACAGCAAGATTCAAAATCCCAGCACTACGTATCATCGTCAGTTTTTGGATACACATAATTTATTAGACGGCTTGTACAAATATTTGACCATTCAAGGTTTTTTTCAGGATTATGTTTGCCTACAGAAATAATGGCATCAAGATTGTAGTGATTAACATTATGTGTTTGTGTTTTTCCTGATAGTGCACCCTGTTGAGAGGTTGTTGCATTTTTTGCAACAACCACTTCTCTATGCAATTCGCCTTCTTTGAATAGAAACAACAAGATTCGAAAACTTTGCTTATGTGAAAGGAGTCAATAAATGCGTTGCACTACCTTTAGAAACAACAAGATTCGAAAACCGCGATCCTCTCCTCTAAACATGAGTTCCTGCACCCGAAATTAAAATGATAACCATTAATTCACTTCTTATCAAAAAGAAATAATCATTTATCGTTTTTCGATAATTATATATTGACATACGTATATATACGAATCTATACTGTACTCGTAGTTAATGATAAACGATAAATATGTAATGTTTATCATGAAACAGGAGGTTCTATATGAATAACGAAAAAATGAAGAAGTATGCTTCCGGTCTGTACAAGTTCTTCGGGGCTGTACAGAAAATCATCTTAGTCGCAGCTGTATTAATCATCGTCGGTTCCGGTCTGATCTATGTCTTCAGAGAACAGATCATGGGTATTCCCGCTACAACGGTAAATCTTGGCAATCTCTCTCTTTCCCTGAGCGAGCAGTCTCCTGCCATCTCTGTTCTTTCTCCCGGTTTTATCATCCTGACCATGTGCACTGCCATGATTGTGATGGCAGCTGCCTGGTATATGCTTCATGTACTGCGTGGAATACTGATGCCGATGATGGATGGTCGTCCCTTTGAAGAAGGTACAGGCAGACAGCTGAGAAAGCTTGGTACTGCTTTCCTGATCACAGAGATCACAGCTGCAGTTACAAGTCTGGTCGTCAGCCACATGGTTCTTGGAAGAGTGGATATGACAGCTCTGCTGAACATGCAGTCAGTGAAAGGATATACATTCAACTATTCCATCAATCTGAATTTCATTATCCCTGTCCTGTTGATCTTCCTTCTCTCCTTCATCTTCGAATACGGTGAAAGTCTGCAGCGTGAAGCAGATGAGACTCTGTAAGCTATGGGCAAGATCATTCTCAGACTTGACCGTGTGATGGCTGACCGCAAGATCTCCCTGAAGGAACTCTCTGAACGTGTCGGCATCACCAACGTCAACCTGTCCAAGATGAAGACAGGTAAAATCAGTGCAATCCGCTTTTCTACACTAGCGGCGATCTGTGCTGTTCTCAATTGCCAGCCGGGGGACATTCTGGAATACGATCCGGAAGGAACAGAAGAAGAATAAATATGACTGTCTGCATTTCTGCAGGCAGTTTTTATGTACAGAACATATAAAAAGCCGCAGAGCTGACATTCTCAACGGCTTCGCAAGGGAGAGGGGATTACCCTCATCCATAGTATAAACATTTAATTATAAGATTCATATTATTATGCTCATAAAGTTATATGCTGTTAGTGCATTGAAAGCTAAATAATCGTCAACAAAGTATTAGTATGAATACAGGAGGACTCCTTTCATGAAAGAATATACTTATGAAACCCGCTGCGGTGTGATTCACTACTGGCTCAGCGATTTTGATGATACACGCAGAACCCTGGTGTTTCTGCCGGGATTGACGGCAGACCATCGTCTGTTTGAAAAGCAGATTGAACGTTTTGAAGATGAATATAATCTCTTTGTCTGGGATGCTCCCGGTCATAGTGCAAGCTGGCCTTTTACCTTTGATTTTGATCTCTTTGATAAAGCAAAGTGGCTGAATGAGATTCTGGAAGAGAATCATATTACTTCTCCCATTCTGATCGGACAGTCCATGGGCGGCTATGTATCGCAGGCATATATGGAACTGTTCCCCGGCAAGGCCGGAGGCTTTATCTCCATTGACTCTGCACCTTTACAGAGAAGATATGTCACTGGCATTGAGATCTGGCTGCTGAAGCGCATGGAACCTGTCTATTACTACTATCCCTGGAAGTCTTTGCTTAAAACAGGCAGTGATGGTGTAGCTGTAAGTGAGTATGGACGTCAGCTCATGCACGAGATCATGATGACGTATGATGGTGACAAGCAGCACTACGCCAAGCTGAGCGGCCATGGCTATGTGATGCTTGCGGAAGCGATGGAACGTGATCTTCCCTATGAGATTACCTGTCCTGCCTTGCTGATCTGCGGGGAAAAGGACCGTGCCGGTTCCTGCATCCGCTATAACAAGGCATGGCATAAGCACACAGGCATTCCTCTGCAGATGATCTCCAATGCCGGTCATAACTCCAATACCGATCGTCCGGAGATTGTAAATCAGCTGATTATTGACTTTATTCATACACTTTAAGCATGTGACAAGGTATGTCCCATGGCAGAAATATGCATAATATGACGTTCCATGTCCTGTTATGCAGTGAAAATGCATCATATTCTGTATTCGCAAAGGAGGTCACACTTCATGGACCAGATCAGAACAGGAAACTTCATCCGCAGCTTACGTAAGGAAAAGAATCTTACACAGGAACAGCTTGCAGAACATTTCAATGTATCAAGACGTACGGTATCCCGCTGGGAAACGGGAGCGAATGTTCCGGATCTGGATCTGTTAATCGAAATAGCAGATTACTTTGAAGTAGACCTTCGTGAACTCCTGGATGGAGAACGAAAGGAAGAACATATGAATACAGAACTCAAAGAAACAGTACTTAAGGTCGCTGACTACAGCAACGAGGAAAAGTCACGTATGCTGAAGAGAATCCACAATCTCTACCTGCTTGCCATCGCCGCTTTCGGTGTCTACATGGTCATGGACATTGCCGGTGTTGCAGATATGCCGGGATATGAATTCTTCGCTGATTTCTGCTTAGGCCTTGTCCTGGGTATGATCCTGATCGGTGCACTGTTCACCAGCCGCTATGGCGCTGCAATCCGTGCTTTCAAGAAAAGACTACTGCATAGAGAAAGCAGATAAACTCATTCGGGATTCCCTTAGCGGAATCCCTTTTAGCGTTTATCATTGTTATGTATGACTATTTCAGAAGTATCTTCCCGCATGAAGAAGAACAAAAGAAAACATATTCTCTTTGACCGTGAGAGTGCATGCATGAACCAGCTGCGCGCACAGCTGGCTGTGTCTGATCGCCGTACGATTGTCCTCTGGGCACTTTCCTTATCCGCTGATACTGTACAGTATCTCAGTGCGAAGTATCCCGATGACATGCGTCCGCTGCTGGCGCTTGAGAAAAGCAGAGCATGGGCGCAGGGTAAGATCAAAATGCCTGAAGCTAAAGAGGCCATCCTGGCATGTCATGCCATGGCAAAAGAACTGCAGGATTATCCGGATGCCTGTCTTTGTCATGCAGTGGCACAAGGGTGTTCTACTGTACATACGCCAAAGCATGCCTTAGGCTATCCCATCTATGCTTTAACGGCCCTGGCATATCAAAGCGGTATGGAGAAGTGTGATCAGGCGGTTGAAGAGAAATGCTCTGAATATGTATCATATCTAAAGGAAATGAAGAAAGAGAGTCAGGATCCAAAGTATACCTGGGCTTCCTTTCTCAGCAAGGAGACACTGCAATGAATTTCAAACGTATTCTGTTTTACTGTATCGGTATTCCGACTCTGACTCTGGGTCTGATTCTGAATACCAAATGTGCATTAGGCACATCACCGATCGTATCCATCGCTTATGCCGGTGCTGATATTACCGGCAAGACCATCGGTGATATCACCTTGATAGAATACTGTGTATTCATTGCCATTCAGATGCTTGTACATCTGCGTCTGAAGAAACCGAAGAGCGTATTCCTCATGGATGCTCTGCAGCTTCCCTTCTCTCTTCTGTTCTCAAGAATGATGAATCTGTTTGCAGGTATGTTACCGAGCTTTGCCGAAAGCTCCATGCCTGTACGTCTTGCCATCCTGATGGTTGCTCTTGCCTTTACTGCTCTTGGTGCATGTCTGATGCTCAACATGAAGCTGATCCCCAATCCCGGTGACGGCATGGTTAATGTCATCAGTGAAGTCTTCGGTTTTGAGATGGGTCTTTCCAAGAACATCTTCGACGTTGTATGTGTCTCTGTTACCATCTCCCTGTGTCTGTTAAGCGGCAATGCTATCAGAGGTTTAGGCATCGGTTCTGTTATCGCCATCGTTCTGACCGGACGTCTGATGTCTGTATACAACAAGCTGTTCCGCAAGCAGCTGCTGAAAGCTGCCGGGCTTGCATAAGCTATGGGTTTCATCGTCAATTATCTTGTATCCACACAGCGTAAAGATGTCGCCGAACGTCTTCCTGTAATTCTCAAAGACCATCCTGTACCGGATGACATTCAGTTATATGACAACGTCTTCTACAGTGATGATCATCATCCTGAGCATACGATGGATATCTACGTACCGAAAACAGATGACGCAGCACTGCACAAAGTCATCATCAACATCCATGGCGGCGGCATGATGTGTGCAAGCAAAGAATTCAACCGTCCTATGTGCATAGAACTCGCGCAGAGAGGCTTTACAGTCTTTGCCATTGATTATCCATTAGCACCTGAACATTCTCTCAGAGAAATACTGACGAGTGTCCTGCAGGCTGAAAAGCGCATTGCAGAGGTATGCACACAATACAACGGCAATCCCGATGAGATCATGATCATGGGTGACAGCGGCGGTGCTTATCCGGCACTCTATACTACAGCTATGCTTCATAATCACATCTTCGCAGAAGAAATGCATATGGATGTCCCTATGATCAGAATCAGAAAGCTGGCTTTGATTTCTCCGCTTCTTTATACCCTGCAGAAAGGCCCTGTCGGCATGTTCTGCAAAGGACTTCTCTACAGCAATCGGAAAACAGATCCTGTATTCATGAAATATGCGGATCCCGAGAACCCTCTGATCAGCGAACACCTGCCTGATGTTCTGCTCAGCACTTCCGCAAAAGACAACATGCGTGCCAATACCATGTGGTATGACGCATATCTTCGAAAAACAGGAAAACAGGTACTGCTGGTAGATCAGTATGATCCTTCTCTTGGTCATGATCATCTTGCTTTCACACCCGATCTTCCTGCTTCAGATGAACTGCTGGAAGCAGTGATCCGTTTCTTCAGTTAAATCTGTTCATAGTAACTCTCAGGACAATGCCGGCCATTGTCCTTTTTCAATGCAGACACACAAAAAGCAGGCACCCTTGCGGGCACCTGCCTCTTTACAGATCAGAGATTAATCTGTGATTGATTCTTAGTGCTTTCTCTTGAGAGCAAACCAAGCTGCTGCAGCAAGACCAGCTGCTGCTGCCATCATGCCACCCAGGATACCACCGTTGAATGCATCACCAGTGTTTACACCAGGCTTGGAAGGATTTGCAGGCTTGTTTTCAGGCTTTGTCTCAGGCTTTTCAGGAGTTGTAGCTTCTTCTGCTGTCCAGAGGTAATCCTTAGCGAAGTTAGTCAGGGATTCTCTCCAAACGCCCCAGTCATGAGCACCGAGCAGTACGTCGAAGTCATACTTAACGCCGATTTCGTCATACATAGCGATGAAGTCGAGGGAAGCAATACCCATCTTGTTGTTGTAAGCCATATCGATGCAGCCAGCTGTCAGGTACAGAACTGTATCGTTCAGCTTTTCAGCGTCGTAATGTGTACCATCAATGTCGTTATTACCACCGGAGAAGGAACCCAGGTAACCGAATTCTTCAGGGCAAGTCTTAGCAACAGAGTTAGTGAACATGGAACCCATGGACAGCCCGCAGAGAGCTCTGTCCTTAGCGTCCTTAGATACTGCGTAGTTCTTTTCCATGAAAGGAATGATCTTTTCTACGAGGTTAGGAATTGTAACTTCATCATTCCAGCCGAAGATCTGGTTGTCCATTGTAACCATAACTGTAGGTTCAACTTCACCAGCTGCGATCAGGTTGTCCATGATGTTAGCTGCAGCACCGATTTCCATCCATTCAGCTTCGTTACCGCCGCCACCGTGGGAAACGTACAGTGTAGGATATGTCTTTGTTTCGTCATAGCCTGCAGGCAGGTAAACTTCGAGATACTTAGTTGTACCATCGATTGCTTCGTAAGGAACGTATGCTCTGGAGCCCTTTTCAACGCCTTCTGTTTCATAGATCCATTCCTGACCAGGTGTGCAGTTGTCTGCAGAACCAACGTAGATCAGGGAGTGACCGGAATCCTTGCCAGTAGCAGGGTTAGCCTTAGGCAGATTTGTAGGATCCTTGATAGTCTTTGTGGAACCATCAGCGTATGTAACTGTGTAGTCATAGAAGTACAGGTTGCCAGGTACTGTCATTTCGAGTTCGAAGTGTTCGCCGGATGTCTGTACGAGTTCATAAATTTCCTGACCATTCAGACCGGAAGAGTTGTAGAGACCATCTTCATAGTCTTCAGCTCTTACCTGCTTCATAGCAGAGTTGTCACCCATAGCAACATACTGATCTGCTTCAGCGGGATCATGCCACTGGAAGTTACCTGCTACAGTAACCTTAACAGCGTTCTTATCGTCTTCATCGTCATAAACGAACTTGATTGTGTTGCCTTCAACTGCTGTAGCTTCAGCCTTTGCTGCAGGCTTTTCGTTACCGTTTGCATCCTTCCAAGCAACATCCTTGATGAACATTGCGAAGGACTGAGGCCATTCGAACCAGTCGTGAGAACCCTTTACATAGATGTCTTCTGTTACATATGTATCAGGGATGTTTTCCTTTGCCCAAGCATCGAGTCTTTCAGAAGAGAAGGAACCTTCGGAACCGGACCATCTGGAAGATGCGAAGTCTGTAGAACCTGTAGTAACCATTACAATAGGCTTAGCATAATCAGGATTCCATTCGAGACCGGAGTCAGGGATATCGGAACCGGAGAACATGCCGAAGTAGCCGAATTCTGCAGGATACTGCTTGAACATATTTGTTGTTGTCATAGCACCAGCAGACAGACCGCACATTGCTCTGTCTTCTACTGCTGTGGAAACGTTATAGTTTTCTTCAATCATCGGGATGATGATGTCTACGATGTTAGGCAGAGTCTTTGTGTAATCCCAACCCAGAGCTGAGTTATCCATTGTTACGATAACAGCTGCTTCTGCTTCACCGGAAGCTACCATGTTGTCCATGATGTCATCGATGGAGCCCATGTGATACCAGTCAGTTTCATCGCCGCCTGCACCATGGGAGATGTAGATTGTCTTATAAGGTTCTTCTCTTTCAGCATCATAGCCTGCAGGTGTGTAAACACCAACATGAGACTTCTTGCCAGCAGCATTTGTATATTCAACATATGTTACTGTACCAGCCTGTGCAGGATCTTCAACGGGCAGTACATAGTCCATGTTAGGAGACTTGGACTGCTTTTCAGCATCCCAGTGACCCTTAACGATGGAAGATGTTGTATCGCCGGAATTCTTGTTGCCTTCAGGATTCATCTTGCCTTCTGCGTTTGCAGGGTTAGCAGGGTCTTCAATCTTAGCTGTTGTACCATCAGCGTAAGTGATTGTGTAGTTGTAACCATAAGAACCGGAAGTGATCGGGAAGGATACTGCCCAGATACCATCAGCGTCCTTATCTGTCAGTTCAGCACTGTAGCCCCAAGCACCGGAACCATCACCATGGCAGTTGGAAGCATACATACCATCTTCGAAGCCATAAGGATCAACGTTCTTTGTTTCGCCGCCGTCTTCATAGAACTTGTTTGTGTAGTTGAATGCACCGCCAACGGACACACCAACAACTTCCTTTTCGGATTCAGTAGCATCGTAAACGAATGTTACTGTGTAGCCGGAAGGAGATTCAGGATCTGCCAGAACAGTTGCGCCAGCCTTACCTTCTTCGATTTCGCCAACCTTTCTCTGGTTTGCGAGCCATGTCATGAAAGGTGTGCCATCTGCTGCTGTAGGATCATTCTGAGCCATGTAGATCCAGGACCAGTGACCGGGGTATTCAACACCACCGTAGTTTACTGTTTCATATTCAGCATATTCGTTGTACTTCAGCAGGCTGTCGAGTCTTCTGGAAGATGCAACTTTAACTGTCGGGTCATTAGCTGAATGAATCAGGAATACGTTCTGCTTTGCCATTGTGCTCTTGATTACAGCATCTGTAGCTTCCGGACCTACTGCAGGGCAGATCGGTACTACTGCATTCCAGATATCCGGCCATGTTGTTGCGATACGAACTGTGCCGCCGCCACCCATAGAGCAGCCGGAAACACTGATCTGTTCCTTATCGATGTTGTACTTGCCTGTCAGCATTGTGATTGTGTCTACGACACACTGCAGATTTGCCTCATTCCATCTGCCGTTAGCGGGAGCCTGAGGAGCGAGGACAAATGCACCGCCGAACAGTTCCTGGTTCTCAGGAAGTGTGAAGCCAAGTGCACCGCGGTTTGCGCGGATCTGAGAAGAATTATTAGGATTTGTTGCAGCACCTGTTTCGCCTGCGCCGTGCAGCCAGACAATCAGAGGATGCTTATTGCCATCATTGGCATTTTCAGGGATGTACAGTCTGTACTGAACCTGATTTGTTGTACCGGAGATGAATGCATCTACTTCCGGATCAGTCCACTGACCCTTCTGTGTGAATGTCATTTCACCGGGCTTTACTACAGTACCGTCAGCCAGTGTGAATTCTTCATTCTGCTGGATTACGTATGTAACTGTATTGCTGTGGTTTACACCACTCGCATAAGTCAGTGTACCTTCACCTGCACCGCCGAACTTGCATTCGAGATCAAGTGTTACACCTTCTTCTGTAACTGTTACACCAGTTACTGTTCTTTCAACATTTTCGTAAGCCTGCTTGTCAACTGCTGCGCAGTAACCGCTGGATACAACTGTAAATGTACCTTCTGTAACTGTGTCTTCCTTGACAGCACCTGTCTTAATGTTGACTGTGTTGATTGACTCACCGTAATCGAATACGTGAGCGCCGAGTGTGAACTCTGCTTCTACAGGTTCAACTTCGGGAGTAGTCTCTACTACGTCTTCTGTAGTAGGTTCCTCAACAGGCTGTTCGGGTTCTTCAGCAACAACGGGCAGTGATACTACTGACATTGTCATTGCGGAAGCAACTAACAGACTATTGAGCTTGGCTGTTTTCCAACTCATTATGTCTTCCTCCATCTTAGCAAACTAACGCTGTACTGCCGCTGACAGAAAAGCAGCACAGATTCATTCACTGTATCTTGAATTATAGAGACATAATCTAAAAACTGCCTCAGCACAGGATGGTGCAGACAAACACATTCAGAAGCCGCAATTTCATGAACAGTATCACATCTTATTCATATAGAAACCGGATATGCAGAATCTGTAAGCGTTTTCATCCAACGCACAATTTCGGACATAAATAGAAATGTTATCTGCTTATCTTTTTCACTTTCATTTTCTGCAAGTGACCAGAAACCAGATGAAAGTCATCCGGTTTCTGACCAGTATCGGGATAAACAAAATTGATATAGATCAAGGCTGATTGCTAATGTAAACAGGTATTTTCTTTTCACTTTTCATCAGAGAACTATTCAATGTTAAAATAAGCAGGCATCAAGCATATATAGAGGAAAGAGTATTATGGAAAGAATTGCCAGCTTTACAATCAACCACCTGGACCTGTATCCGGGTCTCTACGTATCCAGAAGAGATCAGAAAGGTGATTGTGTCATTACTACATTTGATATGAGAATCACCGCTCCTAACAGAGAACCTGTAGTGGACATGCCTGCCCTGCATACCATCGAACACCTGGGTGCTACTTACTTACGCAACTGTGCACAGAAGGATGATGTTGTCTACTTCGGTCCAATGGGATGCCGTACCGGATGCTATATTGTTCTCTTTGGAGATCTGAACAGTGAAGACATCTATGATCTTGTCATTGCCATGTGCGACTTCATTATTGACTTCGAAGGAGACATCCCCGGTGCTGCCCCTGATCAGTGCGGCAACTACTCCGAACAGAATCTCAATATGGCAAAGTACTATATCAGAAAGTACAGAGAGACATTAAGCAAGGATAGACGCTTCACTTATCCCCCTGCTCTTTGATATCAGAAAGTATGAAAGGATCACTGCATACCATTTAAGGTATGCGGTGATCCTTTTTCGTTTAAAAAGCAGGAACCCTTGCGGATTCCTGCTTCATCAGTTCACTTTAGACTGAACAATCAGGCTCTTAGTGCTTTCTGTTGAGAGCAAACCAAGCTGCTGCTGCAAGACCAGCTGCTGCTGCCATCATGCCGCCCAGGATACCACCGTTGAATGCATCACCAGTGTTTACACCAGGCTTGCTAGGTGTAACAGGCTTATCGCCAGGCTTTACAGGAGTTTCAGGTTCTTCTTCAACATAAGGTGTTTCCCAGAGGTAATCCTTAGCGAAGATAGAGAGCAGATTTCTCCATACGCCCCAGTCATGTGCACCGTTTACTTCATGGAAGCCGTATTCAACGCCGATCTTATCCATGTTTTCCTTCAGTACAGGGAAGCCGGGAGCTGCGAAGTCCATAGAACCACAGCCGAGCATCAGAACAGGGAAGTCCTTGTTTTCGATTGCGTCTGTGATTGTATCAGGATAGCAGCCGGACCAGATACCAATATATCTGAATTCACCTGCGAGCAGTTCATATACCTGGTTAGCGAAGCCGCCGCCCATGGACAGACCGCAGAATGCTCTGTCATTTGCATCCTTGGATACTGCGAAGTTTTCTTCTACGAACGGAACGATGCACTTGATCAGGTTGTCTGTAACCTTTTCCTTGTTCCATCCGAAGTATGTGCTATTCATTGTTACTACGATTGTTTCGTCTACTTCACCAGCTTCAACGAGGTTATCGAAGATGTTGCCTGCAGCACCGATGTACTGCCATTCAACTTCGTTACCGCCGCCACCGTGAGATACGTATACAACAGGGTATGTCTTAGTTTCATCATAGTCTGCAGGTACATGGATACCCAGAGGCTGTGTGGAACCATCGATTGCTGTGTATTCTACGAAGCATGTAGCACCAACCTTAGTAGCTTCAGGGAATACCCATTCCTGACCAACGATTGCTTCAGAAGATTCACCTACGAAGAAGAGGCTCCAGCCATTGTCATGACCGTTTGCTTCGTTGTAAGGAGTTTCTGTTGCAGGGTCGAGAACCTTAGTTGTTTCGCCATCTACTGTTACGTTGAATGCATAGAACCATTCACCTGCAGGTACAGGGATTGTTACTGTCCATACATCGTCCTTAACTTCAGCCATCGGATATGCTCTGTTACCGATACCGGACAGATCATAACCTGTAGGGAACATACCATTCTTGAATTCATATGCATCGAAAGATACAGGGTTAACTGCTGTGCCATCCTTATGAGCATCTGCCTGTTCCTGTGTATAGAACTGGAAGCCGCCTACGAGTTCAACAGCATCTGCTTCGCCGATGTATGTGAATGTTACCTGGTAAGGAGCATCAGATTCAGGGAAGTCTGTGTTAGGTTCGCATGTCAGACCGCCTTCGCAGTTGAGCTTCCAGAGGTAGTTCATAGCGAACTTAGTCAGAGATTCTCTCCATACACCCCAGTCATGAGCACCGAGGAGCAGATCGAAGTCGTATTCAACACCGATTTCATCATACATAGCGATGAAGTCTGTGGATGCGATACCCATCTTGTTGTTGTAAGCCATATCGATGCAGCCAGCTGTCAGGTACAGAACTGTATCATTCAGCTTTTCTACATCATAGTGTGTACCGTCTGTATCGTTGTTACCGCCGGAGAAGGAACCCAGATAACCGAATTCTTCAGGGCAAGTCTTAGCTACAGAGTTAGTGAACATGGAACCCATGGACAGACCGCAGAGAGCTCTGTCATTAGCTTCTGTGGATACTGCATAGTTCTTTTCCATGAACGGAATGATGTTTTCAACCAGGTTCTTGATTGTCAGGTCATCGTTCCAGTTCAGTACTGTGTTATTCATTGTAACCATTACTGTAGGTTCAACCATGCCAGCATCGATCAGGTTGTCCATGATGTTAGCTGCAGCACCGATTTCCATCCATTCAGCTTCGTTACCGCCGCCGCCGTGGGAAACGTACAGTGTAGGATATGTTTCGTTTTCATCGTAACCAGCAGGCAGATATACTTCGAGGTAACGTTCCTTACCCTGTACATCTGTGTAAGCTACATAAGCTCTGGAGCCCTTTTCAACGCCTTCTGTTTCATAGATCCATTCCTGACCAGGTGTGCAGTTGTCTGCAGAACCAACATAGATCAGGGAGTGACCGGAGTCAGAGTTTGTTGCAGGATTCTTAACAGGCATGTTGGAAGGATCCTTTACAGTCTTCTTCTTGCCGTCTGCGTATGTAACTGTGTAGTCATAGAAGTACAGGTTGCCAGGTACTGTCATTTCGAGTTCGAAGTGTTCGCCGGATGTCTGTACGAGTTCATAAATTTCC
>JAZUHS010000214.1:0-33855 GCA_045641845.1 Bulleidia sp.
ACTTCATACTTTTATCTCCTTATCCTTGAAAACACAGAAAAAGAGGGCAATAAAATATAACGATCGGAATCGTTTTTTTTATTGCCCTCGAGTGTCTGTTCTTAACTCAAGTAACGAACAAGATTATAGTCCTGTGCTTCCTCATGTTCAATAACCAGAAAGCAGTATATTCACCGTTTCCTATACACATTGTTTATACCCTTAATAAGCATGTTTTATACGCAGAGCATACGGAAACGCCTCTGTGCAGAACATGCTAGAATAGCTCATACGTGAGGTATAAGACATGAAAGTAACCGTAGTACAATCCTGCAGTAAAGGCGCAAATCCGCCCGGAGAAGAGCTGATCGAGCTCTGGAAGAAAGAATTATCCGTCATTGATAATATCGACCTGACTTTCATCACATCCTTTGACCGTAATCGTGCTGACGAAATAGTAAGTGATCAGACAGCTGTTATCGGCGCCTGGATCAGTGATGATCTGTTTACCGAGGAATTCTTTGTGCGTCATCCGAATCTGCGCTATATCTCCACTACTGCCCATGGTTTCGGACGTTTTGACCACGAAGCTGCAGAACGTCACAATGTCACTTTCTGCAATACCGTCTATGGTGATGAGACCATTGCCCAGTTTGCCATGTCCTTGTTATTAGCCATTGCCAATCATGTCGAAACAGAAGCACGCTATTTCCGTTCTGCTTTAGAAGGTCATACCCACGAACAGTGGATGCCTTCTCTGACCCGTCAGTTTGAACTGTATGGAAAGACAATCGGTATCATTGGTCTTGGCAGCATCGGTTACTGCATGGCCCGTATGGCTTCTGCCTTCGGCATGAAGGTACTTGCTTATTCACGTCATAAGAAGGAAGGCGAAAAATACAGTTTCATTGAACAGACGGATCTGAATGATCTGCTCGCCCGCAGTGATGTCCTTTCCATTCACTGTCCATTAACGGATGAAACAAGACATCTCATCAATGAAGAACGTATCAATCAGATGAAGGATGGTGCAGTCATCATCAATACAGCCCGTGGGGAGATCATTGTTGAACCCGCTTTGATCAAGGCACTGAAGAACGGAAAAATCGCAGCCGCAGGTCTTGATGTTGTAACTGGTGAACCGCTGGATCATGTGACCGAAATCTTCGATGCCCCTAACACCATCATCACCGGACATATTGCCTGGCTTCCTGCAGAAGCTCGCTACCGTGTGGTGAAGCTTGCCTCCGACAATTTCAAAAGCTGGCTGAACGGTCATCCTGTCAGTACCATCTGAGCATATGAAAACCCGGATTTTTTTACTCCGGGTTTTGTTCTTTATGATGATCAGGACAGCTTCTTGAACAGATAGTTGCCTGCACTCTGAATGATCTGTACGAAGACAATCAGAATCACAGATGTGACCAGCAGGTATTCAAAGTTATATGCCTGATAGCCTCTTCTGATGGCAACGTCACCAAGACCGCCGGCACCGATAGCACCGCCCATTGCGCTGTAGCCGATCAGGGAAATCATTGTCAATGTAATACCGGAGAGGATACCGGGCAGAGCTTCCTTGAGGTAGACACGTCTGATAATCTGCATATCGCTTGCACCGAAGGAACGGGCAGCTTCAATCAGACCGGGATCAACACCGCGCATTGCTGTTTCCACAACACGGGCAACAAAGGGAATCGCAGAGATCGTCAGCGGCACAATAGCAGCTGTAGAACCGATGGATGTACCGGCAATGGCGCGTGTCAGCGGAATGACGATAACCATCAGAATGATGAACGGGAAAGAACGGAAGATGTTTACCAGGGTATCAAGAATCTGATAGACAACCTTGTTGGGACGAAGACCATCCGGAGCAGTAACTGTCAGGATGATCGCCGGAATAAAGCCGAGAACAGCAGAGAAGAAGGTAGAACAGATGACCATATAGATTGTCTGTCCGGATGCTTTCAGCAGTACATCAAACATTTGCGATTTCCTCCCATTCTACATTTGCTTCTGTTAAGTATTTCAGTACACGATCCTTGTCCTTTTCTTCGACATTGATGATCAGTGAACCCATGATCTGACCACGGAAGTTTTCCAGCTTACCCTGGCAGATATCGAAGTCGACATCCAGTTCACGGGCCAGTGAAGTAATGGTATGAGACTTGGAATTGTTGTTCGTAAAGAACAGCTGGATGTTGGAACCTGTTGTCGGCAGTGTTTCCGTATCATCACCAACGAAGTCCTTGATGTCTTCATTGCTGGAGACAAACAGTTCTTCCGGTCTGCCCTTAGCAACAATCTTACCGTTCTTGAGGAAGACTGTCTTTGTGCAGATCTGCTTTACTACTTCCATCTGATGCGTAACAACGATAATGGTAATACCCAGTTCCTGATTGATCTTCAGCAGCAGCTGCAGGATCCCTTGTGTAATCTTCGGATCCAGTGCGGATGTTGCTTCATCACACAGCAGAATGGAGGGATTCAGCACCAATGCACGGGCAATCGCAACTCTCTGCTTCTGACCGCCGGAGAGTTCTCTGGGCTTGGAGAACATCTTTTCCTCCAGACCTACCAGCTTCAGCAGTTCACGGATGCGGGCATCGTTCTTCGCCTCTTTCGGATTCTGTCCCCAGAAACGCAGCGGCAGTGCGACATTCTCGTATACGGTCAGACGGTTCATCAGGTTGAAGTTCTGGAAGATCATACCCATATCCTTCTGCTGCTGACGAAGTTCAGCGGGAGAAAGAGAAGAGATTTCCTTTCCGTCTACTGTAATGGTTCCGGACTGGTAGTCTTCCAGACCGTTGATGCATCTGAGCAATGTGGACTTACCGGCACCGGACTGGCCGATAATTCCGAAAATATCACCTTTTTCGATGTCAAAGGATACATCTGTAATAACCTTCAGATCACCGAAATTCTTATGAAGTCCTCTTACTTCAATCATATCTGTCTTTCCTTCCTTGATTTGTGTAGTTCTCGTAATGATGCGAAAGGGTACATGTGATCTGTACCCTTTCGTATCACAGCCGCCCGCAGGCGGCTATGAGTTTATAGGTTTTTAGTTGAACTTGCAGATAACTGCAGAGCCATAGTTTTCTTCGATGTAGCTCTTAACTGCATCAGAAGTAATAGCCTTGATCAGAGCCTGTGTCTTTTCAGTACCTTCATTGCCTTCCTTGACAACCAGGTAGTTGATTCTTGCATTGATCTGTTCAGGTGTGAGCTGTTCAACGAATACTGTGTTAGCCTTGTCCTTGATCTTGGATTCCAGAGCATAGTTACCGTTAACGATCAGACCTGCAACATCATCGTTCTGCTGAGGAACCAGAGCTGCTTCAACTTCAACGAATGTGATGTTCTTAGGATTAGCTGTAATGCCATCGAGAGGAGAAGAATCGCCATCCTTGTGGTTGTATTCAATCAGACCAGTAGAAGCTGCCAGATTCAGAGCACGTACTTCATTATCATAGTCATTGGGAACTGCGATCTTATCGCCATCAGCGAATTCATCAACTGCTGTGTAATCCTTTGCAAACAGTGTCATAGGTTCATAGTGAACACCCTGAGCCGCAACCAGGTGCAGGCCTCTTGTAGCGTTCTGGTCTTCCATGTAAGCCAGAGTCTGGAAATAGTTAGCGTCGAGTTCGCCTTCTTCCAGAGTTGTATTAGGCTGTACATAATCAGAGAATTCAACAACATCCAGTGTCCAGCCTTCATCAGCCAGGATACCCTTAACGACATCGTTGAGAATCATTGCATGGGGAACTGCAGTAGCGCCGACCTTGATTGTCTTTTCTGCGTCTGCCTTAGGTGCGGATGAGCATCCTGCCAGAGATGCTGCGAGTGCTGCTGCTGTGAATACTGTGAATAACTTTTTCATGATCTTTACCCTCCTGTTATTCTTTTTTGCCGGGGCTTTCAACAAAAAATACGCCCTCAGCTTTTCAGCTGTAAGGACGTATGTTAACGCGTTACCACCTTACTTCAGAATGTCCTCACGAACATTCCCTCTTCAAGTGCTCCGACCACCGGAATACTCTATGCCTTTAACGGGGCCAACCGTCAGAACCTACTGTATCGATCCTGCAGCTCCGAGACCATTTTCACCGATTTTCTGCATCTCTCCTTCTCAGCTCCCGGAGATTCTCTGTCTGTTTCCAGCTCGGTTACTCTTCTCTTCTTTGCTTTTGTGATTTCTAGTTTACTTCGGTTTCAGATAATTGCAATAAATATTTCTGATTATCACCCTGTTTTGCTATAGATAAATCTGATAGTCAGATATTGATTTTTTCAAAGAGAAAACTCCCGTTCCCGGGAGTCTCGTTTTACTGATGGGAAGCAGCGTCCGCGACGATTCTGCCGAGTGTATCATCATCAACATAGCCGGGTACATAACCAAGGAATGTACCATCCGGACAGATGAAGAAACTTGTCGGATAGCCGCTGATACCGAACATCTGTGTTACTTCGATCGTTTCATCATAGAGCACAGGCATGCTGTAACCGTTGTCCTGCATCCACTTCTCTACGTCTTCAATTGTACCTTCACCATTGACACTGGGTGCCGCAACCAGCAGTACCTGCACATCCTCACGGCTGTCTGCCAGTGCCTGCAGACCGGGAAGTTCCTGCTTGCAGTAATAGCACCATGTACCGAAGAAGTTAACAATCACTGTCTTGCCCTTGTAGTCCACAACGGAGTGTTCAATGCCCTGGCCATCCTTCAATGTGAAGTTCAGGTCTTCAATGGTAAGAATCTCATGTTCTTCTGTCTCACCCTGAGCCTCTGAACCTTCTTCTTCAGTTTCCTGCTGTACTGGCTGTTCTGTACGTTTCTGCAGGGCCGAGGCTGTGTTGTAAGCCTGTACAAGTGTCCAGCAGCCCATACCAAGAACAATCACACCGCCGATGATTCCGGTGTATCTGACAACATCACGATGCTTCTTCAAAGCATTCAGTACTTCTCCTGTAAACAATCCCAATAACAGGAAGATCAGAATAAAGCCTGCCGCGAAGGAGGCAATATATACCCAGCCCATGCCATTAGTTGCAGATGCGGCCATGACAATGGCCTGTGCCATCATCGGACCGATGCAGGGTGTCCAGGCGAAACTGAAGAAAAAGCCCTTCAGCCATGCCTTGATAAAGCCCATGCCTCCCTGCACATTCACATTGAACTGATGTGTCTGTTCCAGTAAGGGAATACGGATGACGTGAAGACTGACCAGACCGAACAGAACCAGCAGAATACCGCCGATGATCTGGAACATTAATGTATTGGCTGTAAAGAAGCGATGAAGCAGTCCCGAACCTAAACCGGCAATCACAAATACAGTGCAGATGCCAAGTACGAAAGCCAGGGTCAGAACAAATGTTCTTCCTCTTCTGTAGACGATGTTCCCTCTTTCATCCACGCTCTTTGCGTCCTGTGTCAGATAGCCGATATACAGCGGTACAAGCGGCAGTACACATGGAGAAAAGAAGGACAGCAGTCCTTCCATAAACAGACTGGTGATGGATAATCCTGTATTCATCAGTCACTCCTTATAATTAAGCGATAATCTTGAACAGTACGAATACTGCGATCACGATACCGACAGCGATACGATAGATACCGAAGAATCTGAAGTCCTTGGAACGGATGTAGCTCATCAGACCTCTGATAACAACAACGGATACACCGAAGGAAACGATCATACCTACCAGAAGAATTGCCAGAGAACTGCCGGTGAATACCATACCCTTAAGCATTGCCTTGAGAATCTTCAGCAGGCTGGCACCGAACATAACGGGAATTGCCATGTAGAAGGAGAATTCGCAGGCTGTAGGACGGTCAAAGCCCAGCAGTGTGGAACCGAAGATAGTAGCACCGGAACGGGATGTACCGGGAATCAGTGCGAGCATCTGGAAGGCACCGACAGCCAGAGCCTTCTTCGGAGTAATCTGACCTGTTCTTGTGACTGTGAATGTATGCTTTCTGCTTTCCATCCACAGGAAGAGAACACCATAGAGAATCAATGTAAAGGAAATGACAAGTGCAGATGAGAGCACTTCATCAATCAGATCATCCAGAGCAAGACCAACGATGCCGGCAGGAACACTGGCGATCAGAATCAGCAGCCAGAGTCTGTATATCTTACGCTGACGCTTCGGTGTGATGTCCTTGGCAAAAGGCCAGAGATTGCGCCAGTAAACAAGCAGTACAGCCAGAATGGAACCGAACTGAATTACAACTTTGTACATATCCCAGAATTCTGTATTCATTGCGGCATCCTTATATACCTGCAAAGGCATGAAGGAGTTAAACAGAATCAGATGTCCTGTGGAACTGATCGGCAGCCATTCAGTAATACCCTGAACGATACCGAAGATCACGGATTTAAGAATATTGATAAGCATCGCAAGATACCTCCCTTAACACATAACGAACGTATTATAGCACGCTTCATTTTCCGCACATATGAAAAGGGCACCGCTGTGCCCTTAACCATTGCTTATTCTTCTGTTTCGACAATTCTGCCTGCCTTTTCCAGCAGTTCACGGATTGCCTTGCGCTTGCGCATGAACGGATCCAGCTTTGTCATACGCCAGTCCCAGTTGCCCTTGCCTACTGTACCGGGAGTATTGACTCTTGCCTCATTGCCCATATGCAGCCAGTCACCCATAGGAATGATGACCATATCGCCATTGGAAGCCAGTGCATAGTCAATGATGTTAGACGCAAAGCGAGGCTTTGTATAGCCATGATCACGCAGATACTTGCGCATAGAACGCTTTGTCGGTTCATCCTGTTCCTGATACCAGCCGACAACTGTCGCATTGTCATGTGTACCTGTATAAACAACCAGATGTTCCTTATCTTCCGGCATACCATGAGGATCAAAGGAGAACTGAATGACTCTCATACCTCTGAAGTCAAAGTGATCTCTGAGTTCATGCACTTCCGGACGCAGGTAGCCAAGGTCTTCGGCGATCAATTCCAGATCCGGCAGTTTTTCCAGCACTGTATTGAACAGCTGTGTACCGGGTGCTTCAATCCATTCACCTTCAATGGCAGTCGGACAGGAAGCGGCGATCTTCCAGTATGTATCAAATGCACGGAAGTGGTCGACACGTACGATGTCGAACATACGCTGTGTATATGCCAGTCTTTCTACCCAGAAGCCAAAGTCATCATTGACCATGTATTCCCAGTCATAGATCGGATTACCCCATCTCTGACCTGTCTTGGAGAAATAATCCGGCGGTACACCGGCGATGAAGGTCGGACGTCCATCATCATCCAGCAGGAAGTTTTCACGGGAAGCCCAGCAGTCGGCAGAATTCAGACCTACATAGAAAGGAATATCACCCATGATCTGAATATCATGATCATTTGCATACTGCTTCAGATTCTTCCACTGAATATACAGTTCATACTGCAGGAAGAGCTGATACAGAATTTCATCCTGGATCGCAGAGAGATCAGGATTCTCAGCCATCAGGATGTTCTTGTCTTCTTCCGGCCAGTCTGTCCAGTTGATATCGTTGTTCTTCTTGAGCAGAGCACGGAAGATCGCATAGTTCTTTGCCCAGTCCTGATATGCGAAGTTTGTATAGTTCAGATCAGGTTCGAAGTTTGCATAAGCTTCTCTCAGATAAGGCTCACGCATCTTTCTGATTTCATCATATTCCACCGCTTCTGCATCAGCACAGAAGTCAGGTGCTTCCTGTACCAGACCTGCTTCATGAAGAAGATCCAGAGAAAGGAAGATATCATCCATTGCATAGGAAGAGTACGGTGCATAGGGAGAATTGCCTAAACCCATCGGATTCATCGGCAGAATCTGCCAGATGGCAAAACCCGCATCCGCGATTGCGTCTACAAAACGGTAAGCTTCCGCACCGAAGCTACCGCATCCATGTCTGTCCGGCAGAGAAGCCACCGGCATCAGAATACCTGCTTTTTTCATCATTTGTGTCTCCATTAATAAATGCTATTAGTAGTATACCTGTATCTTTCCTTTTTCGCTATATTCTGTCTCTGTGATGATTTCTTTTTCCTGTGCTATACTGTATGCGCATTTCTGAAAGGAGAACATACAGAATGGTTATTATTGAAATGGCTGACGGCGGCATCATCAAGCTCGAACTCGATCCCGAAAATGCGCCGATTACAGTAGAAAACTTCGAAACACTCGTAAAGCAGGGTTTCTATGATGGTCTGACATTCCATCGTGTCATCAAGGGTTTCATGATCCAGGGCGGTGACCCTAAGGGCAACGGCACAGGCGGCTCCTCCAAGCAGATCAAGGGTGAATTCCTGTCCAATGGTGTCAAGAATACAATCAAGCACACAGCAGGTGTCATCTCCATGGCCCGTGCTTTCCCGGTTAACTCCGCATCTTCCCAGTTCTTCATCATGCACAAGGATGCACCGCACCTCGATGGTCAGTACGCAGCCTTCGGTCATGTTGTAGAAGGTATGGATGTTGTCAACAGAATCGCTGCTGTTAAGACAAACCGCGCCAACGACCGTCCGCTCACACCGGTTGTCATGAAGCGTGTATACATCGAAGACTAAGGGATGAATCAGGTCATGCATGGCATGGCCTTTTTTCGTTTTCGGGAAAAGAAAAAGCTGTTCCGCAGGAACAGCCTGAGTTACGGTCAGTCTTCGTTCAGATAAGCCTTAAGTGTCTTGGATGCCTTGAATCTGGGAAGTCTTTTAGCGTCCAGATCAACCTTAGCGCCTGTGAAAGGATTCATACCTACTCTTTCACCACGTTCTGAAGTCATGAATTTACCGAAATTTCCGATGGAAACAACCTCCCCCTCACGCATTTCTTCAGCGATTCTGTCGAAAACGAAATTGATGAGTTCAGCGGACATCTTCTTGGTAATACCGAACTTGTCAGCCATCTCTGCAGCAATCTGTCTTCTTGTAATGCTCTTCTGTGCCATTATGTTATCTCCTTGCGTCGTTAAGTTCATTGTAGTCAATTCAGCGAACATTTCAACAAATCCGGAGCACAATAATGAATATTTGATGCATTTTGTTCATTAAAATCAAAAAATGAATGAATATGCGTAGATTATGCGAAAAAACGAGCCTTATCCAACCATGGATAAGACCCGTTTTCAATGTGATCAGAGAGTTACTTCAGCGCAGGCAGTACCGGCCTTTTCATGGCAGGCCTTGACTGTAACCTTAGTACCGGGAGCAGCCTTGACCATCCAGGAAACCTTCTTCTTAGCCTGAGCATTCTTCATTGTCTGAATGTTGCCGCCATAGAAGATACCTGTAACAGTCTTGGAGAAACCATCCAGATTGCCCAGGCAGGCTTCAGCACAGCCATCGAACATTTCAGCACCTTCGATGCATGCCCTAACAGGCTTAGCAACCTTGATGTTCAGTGCTTCTTCTGTCAGGTTAGTGGACAGATAACCAACGTTACCGACAACAGCAGTTACCTTATATACACCATTGCCCATATCTTCGCTCTTTACAGAATCGATGACCAGCTTCGGCATGGACTTGGCAAAGCGGATGTTGAACTTTGTATCGTTTTCGCATTCCTTTGTCAGCAGGTGTGCCGGAGGATTCTGATGTGTGAACTTGGAGTTGAAGCCGCCGATTTCGACCTTGCCGAACTGCGGATGATCAAACGGTGTCCATTCAATGTAGGATTCAGGAGCATTTTCCTTAACCCACTTCTGAATTGCATGGAAACGTTCCATGGACTTTTCAGGACCTTCCTGAGAATGATCGAACCAGTTGAAGGGAACACCAGCCTTGGAGTTTACATCCCAGAATTCGATTGTATATGCAGGAATGCCGAGGTTCTGATAGAACCAGTCATCTACGGCACCGGAAGAGAAGTTTTCCTGATCCAGCATGAAGTTATCGAAGATGTTCATAGGCTTGTATGCTGTTTCTTCTTCACCCATCTTGGCAATGGCGATGAAGGCTTTCATATCAGCCTGAGAAGCCTTTGCGGAAGGCTTTGTTCCCGGAGGATACAGGATGATACCGCCGGATGTATGACCGCAGGCAGCACCACCGATGTTCGGGTGAGCAAGAACGAAGTCTGCAACAGCCTTTGTTTCCGGATGGCACAGAGGATATACACCTGCACCGGGCTGTCTGTATTCAGGGAACCAGCCCAGAGGGAAGTTTCTGTTGAAGTCGTTGCCCCAGTCTGCCTTCTTCTTCTTGAGGTTTTCATCGCCTTCGAATGCTTCCAGCATACCTTCGTTGTAAACATCATAGAATGTGCCTTCTGTATCGGAAGGAGTACGCAGAACCATGTTGCCTTCAGCATCGATCTTCCATGCACCATAAGGTGTAGGAATACGCATAGCTCTGACTGCACCGTCACCATCCAGATCTTCATCCATCATACCGCCCTTTTCCGGCAGATAGTCTCTGTCAACGGAACGCAGTGTATAAGGAGTTGTCAGATATGTTTCAGCACCATCGGGTGTGATACGGGGAATAACATAGATTGTTTCTGTATCGAGCAGCTTTGTGCAATCAGCATCTGTACCATAGTTTGTCAGCAGGTAGTCGATAGTATGCATTGCAGCCATGCAGGAAGTAACTTCACCGGCATGGATGTTGCCATCCAGATACCAGCCCGGCTTGCTTAACGCATCGCCTGTCTTCTTATTTGTCAGCGTAACTGCATACTGATTCAGACCCTTGGCTGTAACGCAGTTGACTTCAACTGTGCACAGTTCCGGATACTTTTCAGCAAAGTAGTCAAGATTGCTCTTAATCTCAGCAAACTTGTAGTAGTGGTCATACTTGAATGTTGTCTTCATGATATTTCTCCTTTAAAGAACCTGAGACAGGAATTCCTGTGTTCTCGGATTAACCGGATGATCGAACACTTCTTCAGGAGTTCCCTTTTCAGCAATGATACCGCCATCAATAAAGAACACACGGTCACTGACTTCCCTTGCAAAGCCCATTTCATGTGTAACAATTACGCAGGTCATACCGCTTTCAGCGAGATTCTTGATAACCTGCAGAACGCCCTTAACCATTTCCGGATCAAGTGCGGAGGTAGGTTCGTCGAACAGCATAACTTCCGGATGCATTGCCATTGCACGTACAATTGCAAGACGCTGCTTCTGACCGCCGGAAAGCTTTCTGGGATATTCGTTAGCCTTATCTTCCAGACCGATATTCTTCAGCAGCTGCATTGCTTCAGCTTCTGCCTGTTCCTTCGGTACATGCTTTTCCAGGGTCGGTGCGAGAGTGATATTCTCCAGAACCGTCAGATGCGGGAAGACATTGAACAGCTGGAATACCATGCCGATCTTCTGTCTGTGCATGTTCAGGTCAGTGCCCTTAGGATCCAGGACATTGCCTTCGAAGATTACCTGTCCATCTGTCGGCTCTTCCAGAAGATTCAGACATCTCAGGAATGTGGATTTGCCGCCGCCGGAAGGACCGATGATGGATACGACTTCACCTTTGTAGATTTTTTCATCAATTCCCTTTAATACTTCCAGGGAACCGAAATTCTTTTTCAGACCTTTTGTCTCGATCAGTACTTCATTGAACTCAGTCACTTACACTCATCCTCTTTTCCAGAACTCTTACCAGAGATGTCAAACCTAATGTCATAATCAGGTAGATTGCCGCAATGATCAGCTGAGGCTGCCATACCAGATACTTATTAGCAAGCAGTGTTCTTGTATACATCAGTTCGTAGCACATGAATGTACCGGCCAGTGATGTTTCCTTGATCATGGCAATGTATTCATTCGCCAGGGCAGGAAGAATATTCTTGATGGCCTGAGGAAGAATGATCTTTGTCATTGTATGAGAAGCTGTCATACCCAGAGAGCGGGCAGCTTCAGTCTGACCCTTATCCACTGCATTGATACCGGAACGGATGATTTCGGATACATAGGCACTGGAGTTGAGAATCAGGGCACCCAGAATGTAGAACACCTTGTCAATGCTGTTCAGCACCGGAAATACCATCGGAATGAAGAAGTAAGCGATATACATCTGAACGAGCAGAGGTGTACCTCTTAAGATGTTGATATAGATCACAGAGATCCAGTTGAGAATCTTGCTCTTGGAGAGTCTCATCAGAGCAATCAGTGCACCTAGCAGTGTTCCAAGGGACACAGCGATAAATGCGTATTTCAGTGTACCGAGTGCACCCTTGAGGAACATCGGCCAGTATTCAAGGAAAACTTCAATCAGTCCTTTTCCCATTTCTTATCTCCTATCTATCAGAACACGTCTGAATCAGAATCTGTTATAGAACGTAAGTGGTTTGAATTATTCTTCGTCTTCGATGCCGGCAGCTGCCTTAGCTTCAGCAGCCCACTGGATGTAGTAGCCGTTTTCTGCGGAGCATGCGATGATCTGGTTCAGTACATCAACCAGAGCTGTTTCACCCTTCTTAGCTGCAGCAACGTTACCTTCATGTGTACCATACATAGCCAGGTCGAACTTAACGCCTGTTAATGCAAACTGACCTTCAGACTGCTTAACATAGTTTTCAGCTGTTGTACCATCGAGAGCTACAGCATCGCACTTGCCTGCTGCAAGACCCAGAATAGCCTGGTCCAGAGTAGCTACCATTTCAAGTTCTGTACCGCCGTTAGGATCCAGAGCGATGATCTGGTCTTCAACATACATCTGCTGCAGGGAAGAAGCCTGAGCCAGAATGTGCTTGCCTACGAAATCCTTGAGTTCCTTGTAGTTGCCTTCATTGCCTGCTGCAACGATGATTGTGTGATAGGATACGCTGTCAGGATCGCCGATGTAGCCATCTGTCAGAGCATAGGATTCAGCTCTGTCAGCCTTCCAGCCGTAACCGGAGAATGCCATATCAACCTTACCTGTATCAACAGCTACCAGAGTAGAACCGAAGTCCATTGTTTCGATTGCCAGGTCTACGCCCATGCAGTCAGCTGCATACTTAGCCAGCATCATTTCGGAACCGTAAACGATACCATCGTCTGTGATCCATTCAGCTGCCGGATAGTCCGGAGATGTTGCAATTGTGAATACACCCTTATCAACGATGTTCTTCAGAGCACCTGTAGGATTGCTGAGATCAAGTTCAGGCATTGCCAGACCTGTTGTGTCGAGCAGATATGCATATGTGCTGTTTGTACCTGTCTTAGGTTCAGCTGCTGCGGAACCTGCGGAGCTCTTTGCGGATGAACATGCTGTGAGTGTGAGTAATGCTGCAGCCAGAGCAGCCTTTGTAATCTTGTTTGTCATTTTCTTTTTCTCCCTTGCTTTTTTAACTTACTAGATTAATGTTTGATACTTTCTGCTGTAATATTCAGCTGCATTCGTCGGACTTTCATAACTACCTGTAAAACCTCCTGCTACAAAAAAAACGTCTCCGGAATATTTTTCCAGAGACGACATAAGCGCGGTACCACACTGGTTACCAGTTCAAAAGAACTGATCACTCTATGCCTTAACGCGGCTGTGACGTTTCTCACTACTGACGTTTCATGAGAACTTCTCCCGGATGCGCTTCTTCTTATCGTACCCCGCCGGACTTCCACTCTGTTCCGGCTCGCTATCGGATCGTTTTAAGAATACTCTTCCGTTCCTTGAATGTGATTACGATGATACTTACTGAAAATATATAAGTCAACCGCAAACGTTTTCTTTTTCAGAAAAAATAATTTCATTTATGAAAAAAAGAAAATCCGATTTTCATCGGATGTCTTCAGTCAGATTCTTTCTGGCCAAACAGATATACACCGTATACAGCTACAGCAACAATGATTGCCTTTGTATACATGGGAATGTCTGTCATAAATGCAGCAACACCGGCTGCAGCTACCAGAACAGCAGGAATGATCCAGTTCTTCATAAACCCTCCACAGTTATTTCTGTCTATTATTGTGAACTACAGAAAAGATAAATGCAATTCCTTATCCTGTTTCCATGAAATCAACAGGCATTCACATCTCTTGTGTAAGTGTTCATAAAAAATCATGAACATTTTTGAACTATTTTTACAAAAACCCTAGCATTCTTCTGAAATGTATGTATAATACTACTTGCATCTGTCCTCGTAGCTCAGCTGGATAGAGCGACCGCCTCCTAAGCGGTAGGTCGGCGGTTCAAATCCGCCCGAGGACGCTTGGTTCTTAGGTCGGTAAATATCGGGATGTAGCGCAGATTGGTAGCGCACTTCGTTAGGGACGAAGGGGTCGCAGGTTCAAATCCTGTCATCCCGACCATGATAAGCACGTCAGAAATGACGTGTTTTTTCGTTATATACAGCTGTATATGAAAACCTGCAGTTTTACCTGCAGGTCATTCAATCTAGATTATCTGCTGTTGTTGTAAACTGCTGCGATCAGGTCAACACACTGATCGATGCCGATTCTGCCGGAATTGAGGCAGAGGTCGTAATTCTTTGCATCACCGAACTTCTGGTCTGTATAGACATCGTAGTAAGTTGTACGGCGCTTGTCATTGTCCTTGACGTATTTGACAATATTATCAACACCTTCGCCATATACTGTCGCAGATCTGTCCTGGCGGAACTGCTTGTCCGCATATACATAAACCTTGAGAAGATCACATGTATCTCTTAAGACATAGTCTGCACATCTGCCGACAATGATGCAGGGGCCTTCTGCCGCAAGATCCTTGATGATCTGGCACTGTGCCTTCCAGATTTCCAGCTTATTGGAATATCCGTAATAGTCTGTTTCCTGTACAAAGGAGAAGATGCCTGAACCGGCAGACTCTGATTCCTTTGCTACATAAGCTTCAGAAAGACCGCTCTGCTGCGCAATCTTCTTCAGAAGCTGGCTGTCATAGCAGGGAATGCCGAGTCTCTGGGACAGCTGATGTCCGATGGTTCTGCCGCCGGAGCCGAACTGACGGCTGATAGTAATGATTTTTCCTGTCATGATTATGATCCTCGTGAACACTTTCTTTACTTAATGATAACACTTTTTTTCATACAGCAATGACTCACATCCATGAACAGTCCTATATATTTGCATGAATTGTCTTAACACATCTTAAGATACGTGCGAACTATTAGCACTCTTTGCGTTAGTGTGCTAAAGTACATACACACGAAAAGTGAGGTGATGACCTATTCCCGTCAACAACGATAACAAGAACAGTCGTAAGCCGATTCTGTATTACTATGCCATCGTCATGGTAATCATGATTCTGCTTAACCTCTTCATGATTCCTCTGTATCAGAATGCACAGGTTACAGAGACCAACTACAATGAGTTCCTTAACTCCGTGGAAACAGAGAGTGTTGAAGAAGTGGAAATACAGTCCAATCGTATTCTCTACTCCCTGAAGGATGATGAAACCATCTATATGACAGGTATTGTTCCTGATCAGAATCTGGTAGAACATCTGCAGGAAAAACAGATCCCCTTCAAAGCCACGATCTATACGCAGACATCTTCTGCAAGCCGCCTGTTTACAACATGGATGCTGCCGCTGATGCTTGCAACATTATTCTTCTCTTCCTTTACCAGAGCCGGCAAAGGCGGTTCCATGACCTTCAACATGGGCAAGTCCAATGCCCGTGTTTATGTAAAGAGCGAAGCTGGTATTCACTTCAGTGATATTGCCGGTGAAGATGAAGCCAAGGAAAACCTGCAGGAGATTGTCACTTACCTGCATGATCCTTCCAAGTACAAGGCGATCGGTGCCACCATGCCCAAGGGCATTCTGCTGGTCGGTCCTCCCGGTACCGGCAAGACCATGCTGGCAAAAGCTGTCGCAGGTGAATCCAATGTTCCCTTCTTCTCCATGTCCGGTTCTGAATTCGTCGAGATGTTCGTCGGTATGGGTGCTTCCAAAGTCCGTGACCTGTTCAAGCAGGCTAAGGAAAAAGCCCCCTGCATTGTCTTCATTGATGAAATTGACGCCATCGGCGGCAAGCGTTCTGCCGGCCGTATCTCCGGCGGCAATGATGAACGTGAACAGACACTGAATCAGCTGTTAACAGAAATGGATGGCTTTGAAGGCAACAGCGGTGTTGTCATTCTGGCTGCCACCAACCGCCCCGAGTCTCTCGATAACGCCCTGCTTCGTCCGGGCCGTTTCGACCGCCGCGTACCGGTAGAACTGCCGGATCTGCAGGGCCGCGAGGATATCCTCAAGGTACATGCAAGAAAGGTTAAGACTGCTGCCGACATTGACTACAATGTCATCGCCCGCATGGCTGCCGGTGCTTCCGGTGCAGAACTTGCCAACATCATCAACGAAGCCGCATTAAGAGCCGTTCGTGAAGGCCGCAATACGGTTACACAGAAGGATATGGAAGAAAGCATTGAAGTCGTCTTTGCCGGCTATCAGAAGAAGAATGCGATTCTGACTGATCAGGAAAAGCTTGCTGTTTCCTATCACGAAGTCGGACATGCTCTGGTTGCGGCATTGCAGAGCAACAGTGCTCCTGTGCAGAAGATCACGATCATCCCCCGTACTTCCGGTGCCTTAGGCTATACGATGCAGATTGAAGAAGGCAATCATTACCTTTACACCAAGGAAGAACTGCAGAACCGCATTGCTACATTGACCGGCGGCAGAGCAGCAGAGGAAGTTGTCTTCAATCAGATCAGTACCGGTGCTTCCAACGATATCGAGCAGGCAACCAAGATCGCCCGTTCAATGATCACACGCTACGGTATGAGCGATGACTTCGACATGGTTGCCATGGAACAGATCAATGGCAAATACCTTGGCGGCGATGCTTCTCTGACATGTTCTGACAGCACTGCTGCAGCGATTGATACCAAGGTCGTTGAACTTGTCCGTGCCCAGCACAGCAAGGCTCTGAGCCTGCTGAAAGAGCATCGTGAAGACCTTGACCGTATTTCCAGATACCTCTATGAAAAGGAAACCATTACCGGTGAAGAATTCATGGATATCCTGAATCATCCGGAAAAGTACACAGAACAGCCGGCTATGATTCCCGAAGATACAGCAGTCGAAGCATAAGAACTTTAAAAGGCCGATGTCATCATGGCACCGGCCTTTTATGTACAGAAAAAGCGGCATCCTTCAGACACCGCCGGTTGCTTATATGCTCAGTTTCTTTCCTGAATATCCATCAGCTGGTTGACACGTCTTTCATGACGGCCGCCTTCAAACTTAGCAGTCAGGAATTCATCGCAGATCATCTTGGCTGTTTCAATGCCGATGACACGTGCACCGAATGTTACAACATTTGCATTGTTGTGCAGACGGGAGAATCTTGCACTGTAAGGTTCAGAGCATGTGCAGGCACGAACACCGTTTACCTTGTTGCAGGCAATACCGATGCCGACGCCTGTACCGCAGATTGCGATTCCCAGTTCCACCTTGCCATCAGCGACAGCCTGTGCAACCTTTTCACCATAGACGGGATAGTCTACGCTTTCGTTTGTATCTGCACCGAAGTTAACTACTTCATAACCCTTGGATGTCAGATATTCTACAAGTTCATTCTTCATGTCTGTAGCAGCATGATCGTTAGCGATACCGATAATCATTCGACGATTTCCTCCTTGATTTTCTTATCATTCCGGGAACGGATATAGATCAGAAGACATCCGCCCAAGAATGTGAACAGTGAAATAAACTGTGATGTGGACAATGCCCCAACACTGCCGCGGATCAGATCTCCGCGCAGGAATTCTACCGCAAAGCGGCCAAGACTGTAAAGAATCAGATACCATGCAGCAGTATCATCCGGATGCTTGCTCTTGGTCAGCTGATAATACAGATAAGCAAAGATCAGGAAATCACCTGCAGCTGAAATCAGCTGTACAGGCACCAGCTTATCCGTTGTATTCCATGCCAGTGAACCGGCAGGAAACTGAATGCCGTACCATGCATGTGTCGGCACCCCTGCACAGCACCCGGCAAAGAAACAGCCGATACGGCCGAAGCCCTGAGCCAGAGCGACAACAGGAATGACAGTATTGAAGTACTTCATGAAGTCCCATTTGAAATATCTGCACCACAGCCATGCCCCGAAGACACCGCCCAGGATGCCGCCATAGACAACCCATCCGCCGGAGCCCAGTACGGACATAGGGTCTTTCAGGAACTGATCCCAGCTGACGATTACATATGTAAGCTTGGAACATGCGTAGCCAAAGACAATTGTGTAGAGAATGAACGAATCGATCTTCTCGTAATTCAGCCCGAAGCGCTTTGCCAGTTTCTCGGCAATATAGATACCGACAAGAATACCGACAGCGATCATAGCACCATAGCCATGAATCGTCAGCGGACCAATCGTTAACCAGTCATTGAACATCTGATCACCTCCGGCTGTAATTCTATGTTATTTAGCGTAAAAAGAAAAGCATATGGATATGTACGCAAGAATGTACTGTGCACCCCCTGAGTCTGCCGCTTTCCGTTTACAGTGCAAATATGCTAGGATTGTTTACAGTAATGGAGAATAAGATCATGAAAGCTTTATTTATTACACCGATTAAAGAAGAAAAGAGACATCTCTTCGAACGCGAAGGTCTGGAATGCATCTTCGCTGACAACAAGACATATACAGAAGAACAGCTTCAGGAAGCTGATATCATCTTCGGCAATCTTTCCGAAGAAAAGTTCAATTCCTGCCCCAATCTGAAGTGGGTACAGCTCAACAGTGCAGGTGCTGAATTCTACAAGAATCTGCGTGATGAGATTCAGCTGACAAACGCTGCCGGTGCCTATGGCACTGCCATTTCCGAACATATGCTCGGATGCACATTGATGGTCATGAAGAATCTGGCAAGATATCAGGAACAGCAGAAGGAACGTTCCTGGAATAACCTGGGTTCCGTCAATACCATCACTACCAGCAAGGTACTGTCCATCGGTATGGGCAACATCGGTTCCGACTATGCCCGCAAGATGGCCCTGCTTGGTGCAGAAGTATGCGGTGTCAGAAGAACTGTACATGACAAGCCTGATTACCTCAAGGAGCTGTATACACTGGATCAGCTGGATGATATCCTGCCTGAATTCGATGTTGTTGCACTGTCCCTGCCCGGTACAGATGAAACCAAGGGTCTGTTCAATGAAGAAAGACTGCGCCGCATGAAGAAAGGTGCAATCCTGATCAACGTCGGCAGAGGCTCCGCCATTGACGGCAATGCTCTGATCAACGTCATGCGTGATCATCACCTTGCCGGTGCATGTCTGGATGTTACGGAAGTAGAACCTCTTCCCAAGAACAATGCTTTATGGACAACGGAGAATGTATACATCACACCTCATATCTCCGGACGTTTCAACGCTGCTGTTACATATGACACACTGATCGACATGTTCGTATCCAACCTGGACAAGTTTCTGGCTGGTGAACCGCTGGACCATGTTGTCAATCGCAAGCTTGGCTATTAATACGCATGAGAGAGTCGCATGACTCTCTTTTTTTCATACATAATAAAAGCAGAACACTCAACATGCTCTGCTTTCTTTCATTATTCGCACTTGATGACGTCTTCGTAGAATTCGAACAGTTCCTTTTCTGTATCGAATACTGCCAGGTATGTATAGTTGCCTGTAGTGGACGCAATCGCATCCGGAATACGTTCTGTTTCCTTGATGTTTGCACTGTACTTGGCATACAGAGCTTCATCAGACATCAGATAGTTCTTATGATCCCATCTGCCTGCAGAAGCACAGTATCCGCGCTTGCCGGGCTTGCATAAGGAACTGCCATAAGCAATCATATCCGCCCAGATCTTATATACATTTGTGGAGTTGGCATAATTCATCATGGTCGGAGTATCACCACCGCACGGTCTCATATTGACTTCCAGGGCAACAATATCACCTTCCTTGCCGATATGCTGGTCCTTGGTCAGACGGAAGAATTCAAAATGAACGAAGCGGTTCTTCACACCGAAGCTCTTTACTGTTGCACGGCCGGCAGCACGCAGGTTTTCAGGAATCTGTGCTGTGACATGGTACAGCGGGTCATCCGCATTGTTTACGATATCCATGATGGATACAGGTGAACATGTACCTGTCTCAAAGATCGGATTGCCGTCTTTGTCCACAATTGCATCATAGGAATCAACTTCACCTTCAATGAATTCTTCCATGATGTACAGAACACCGGGAATCTTTGTCGCAAAGAAATGATTCAGATCTGCTTCATTGTTGATCTTATGTGTATCGGAAGCACCGACACCGTTATCAGGCTTGGTAATGACAGGGAAGCCTACCTCATCAATGAACTTCCATGCACCTTCATAGCTTTCCACCAGATAATAGCGGGCAACCGGAACACCGGCAGCTTCATAGAACTTCTTCATCTTGGACTTATGCTTGATCTGATCCATATCCCATACCTGGAAACCGGAAGAGATATTGAAGTCTGTACGTAATGTCGCATCACGTTCCAGCCAGTATTCATTATTGGATTCCAGCCAGTCGATCTTGCCGTATTTGAATGTAAAGAAAGCCACTGCACGGAGCATATCATCATAGCTTTCCATAGAGTTAACCTTGTAGTATTCTGTCAGACTCCCCTTCAGTTCATTTGTCAGAGAATCATAGGGTGCTTCACCAATACCGAGAACATTGATACCGTTGTTCTTCAGTTCTTTGCAGAAAAGCCAGTAGTTTTCCGGGAAATTCGGAGAAATAAAGATAAAGTTTGTCATGTATGTACCTCGCTCATACCTGTACGGCAATATACTCAGCCGCCTTCGGATTTCCGATTTTTTTAATCATAGCATGAATCATTTCATCGTTTTATGACGTATCCATCACTGCAGTGAAAATCAGAAAAGAATTTTCGTTAATTATGAATATTTTTTCAGATATGTCAATCCGAAAAAAAGGCAAAAAAAAAAGCAGGACCAGAAGTCCCCGTCTATATCACCGATCTCTTTGATCGTTTATCTCTGTATTTCACCTGACTGCTCAGCAGTCAGTATTGAGCGTATATTTCAATCGAACAGGTCTCTGTTCGATGTCGTCTTCCTTAACGCCCGATAAATATAACATTCCATATTCCGGAAATCAACTATTTTCATATATTACTTTTAGGAATGGTTTTCAATTCCTCAAAACATCCTGAAAACCGCTTATTTTACGCAAAAAGAAGCACTCTGCGGCTTAAGTGTACAGTGTCTGAGCGGATCATATTGATAAACCATCACACTTCCAATTTACTGATTTCCTCATTCAGATGTTTTGCTGTATTCTGCATTTCCGCAAGTGTCGCAATATCCCTCTGCACAGCCGCAGAATCCGGATTTTCCTGCATACGCCGAGCCAGCACAATCATTCCGGCAGGATTGCGGTACATCTCGTCAATACCGATTCGTTCATAATCGGCTTTGAGATGTTCCATCTGATCAAACAGTTCTGCCTTACGTCGATAAATCTCTTCATTGAGACGTTTCTTTGTTTCAGCAGCTTCTTCCTTTCTTCTTTCATAGGAAGCTTTTTCCTGCACATTATGAGCAATGTTCTTTTCCTTCTGATGTCTTTGATAATGCAGACAATAGCCTCCATATACGAGCACCTGCACGCATACAAGAACAACAGCGAGGACCACATGAATCATCGTTGACCTTTCCGATCCGGCATAGGCACTGCGGATATAGACAAGCATGAACAGCATTGAAGTCAGACGGAACCAGCTGTTCCTTCTGCGTTCATATGCATCTTCCGCACGCAAAGCAAGCATTTCCATCAGAAGTCCGGCTGCACATACAAAGACTGCAGGTACTGAAAGAACCGTCACAAATGCAGGCAGACTCTGATTGCGGTTCCATACCGCAAGACACAGAAGCAGTCCGAGTTCAAAGAATGACGGCAGATAGTCTGCAATTCTGAATGAATGCATTTCATGGTCTTCACTGACCAGATGCATTCTGCCGATCTGTTCATCCGTACGCAGTACTCTGCGACCCATCTCATGCATTTCCTTCTGCATCTGATAGACATGAATTTCTTCATCACGAAGAGCAATGATTTCATCTAAAGACATGCGCCATCCCCCTTTCCCGGATACTGTTATTTCCGATCACATTATAGAACGTGAGGAAACGGGAGTGAGTGATGACGCATGTAATTAATACTATTTAAGATTATTCTTCATCAGGCACTGCTCTGCGCAGATCATATACATATTCCAGTCTGTATACAGTGCTTTCATCCTGACTGTAAACATCTGCATCGATCTGCATGATCAGATCCTGATCCTTCACCTTGAATTCCAGCGGTGTTTCATGATCAATCTGGTCATAGCTTTCCTCTGTGCCATCTGCATATGTTACTGAAATATGCATCGGAGCAGCCTGCTTATAATCAGAGAAGAATACCTTCAGAGTATCTGTTTCAGAAACACTGAAGCTCTCCAGGACATCTTCACGGTTCTGTACGAAGAACGGTTCAGCTTTGCCATCTTTTACTTCCAGAGCCTTCAGCAATGTCGCACAGTCCATCACTTTGCCATTATCTAATTCATAGTAGACATTCAGACGAATACCTGCAAACAGATAGTCGGAAATACCTGCTGTCTCAGCTTCATCTTTTACGATGTAGTATCCTGTCATGTCTTTGTTCATGCTGTAAACTCTGAGCTTGCATCCCTGCTGGTAGATGAAGATATGATCATCCGGAAGAACAAGATCCATACTGAGCATTTCCGTTTCATCAAAGTCAAAGATACCTGTCAGTTCATACAGTTCCATTTCGGAAAGATATGTCATCATACCTTCAGGATCCCTGCAGTAAACAGTTGTAACATCAATATCCTGTACATTCATATTCTCCCATACAGAGCAATCCACTACCGTACAGCCCTTGACATCATTACCCTGGAAGATCACTTCTCTGCCGGTCGTTCTGTTAACAGCAAAGACAGGTACAACCATCAGCATCGTCATGACAAAGCCTGTCACAAATACAGCCAATGCACCGCTGTGTCTCTTTTCTCCTTCCAGTACGGATAACAGACGGTAGCGGAAAGATTCCGCCTTGGCAGAAAGACATGTTGTAAAGCCGCGGATATCCGCAGTCTGCGTTAACAGAAGATCCGCATACAGTCTTCTTGTTTCATCATCCGCATTCATCAGTACGGTTTCATCACAGCTTAATTCCATATCTTCCGCACTCTTGCGCATCGCCATCCACATCAGCGGATTGATCCAGCATAACGCCTTGCAGAAGAGCATATAGAACTTCACCAGATGATCCTGACGGCAGATATGCACCAGTTCATGACGGAAGATCATATACAGTTCTTCATTGCTGTATTCCTTCTCAGGAAGCAGTACGCGCAGAGAAGAGCGGCGTAAACCGACGGTCAGCGGTGATACGACTGCCGGGGAAATCAGCGGATCAGCCATAGGTCTGTAGATATGCAGCTTACGCTTGGCTTTATTAAAGACAGCAGCAGTATTCTCATCAACAGCATATGTACCTTTCAGTACATGACGACGGAAGAAGAAATGCTGAAGGAGATAGTAGCCTTCTACAGCAATAAAGCCTGCCAGCCATACGATGAAGATCAGATATACAATTCTTTCATTCACAAAGAAGATCATTCTCTCATCCATGACTGCACCCTGGAAGCGGAAGAAGATATACAGCATGTTGGGCATCAGCCACAGCATTGCACAGGCACGGGCACTGATTCTTCTGCGCAGTACAGGCAGCACCGCCATCAATAGTGCATAGTAGACACTGATCATAACAAAGAAAGCAGACAGTGTCGGCATGATCATATGCATGACTACCCTGCCGGGATCGGCAAGAAGAGCGACAAATGTAATCAGAATGATGAAGCCCGGCAGCAGCAGTGTCCATAACATAGGTTCCACTCTGCCGCCTTTGTTCTCACTGCCCGTTTCCATATCGAAACGACGCAGAACATCATAGGCAAGAAGACCGCCGATCACAAGACCGGCAATCACTTTACCGACTGCCAGTGATCCGATTGCGTTCATTACAGTTTCTCCTTAAGAAGAGCTCTGAGTTCTTCTATATCCTCTTTGCTTAATCCACCTGACACCAGTGCAGAGGCAAAAGTAGATACATTGCCCTGACACAGCTGATGCAGGAAACGATGGCTCTGCTCAGCAAGATATTCCTCTTTTGTTACCAGAGGATAATACTGCGAAGCACGGCCGACTTTCTCAATGCGGATGAATCCTTTATCAGACAGACGATTCAGCAGCGTCAGAAGCGTTGTCAGAGCCATTGGATGAGACTCATTCAGAATCGTTTCCAGATCACTGCGCAAGACCGGAACATTACAGTCCCACATTGCCTGCATGACATCCAGTTCAGCATCCGGTAATCTTTTAACACTTGTTTTCATGTGCTTCACCTCACTTATTCTACAATTGTAGTATATCATTCATTCTACACTTGTAGAATAGAAAAAGATGAAAAATCCCGGATATTGTTCATACCCGGGACTTCTTAAGATTTCAGTCGAGATCTTCGCCGTTGGAAGCGATTGCCTTCTGATACCAGAAGAAGGAATCCTTCTTGATACGTCTGAGATCCTTCAGATCAAATTCATCACGGTTGACATAGATCATACCGTAACGCTTTGTAATACCCTGATGTGTGGATACCAGGTCCATTGCAGACCAGGGAGAATAGCCCATCAGATTAACACCATCTGTGATTGCTTCACGGCAGGCAATGATGTGCTTTCTCAGATAGTCGATACGATAGTCATCATGTACCTTGCCATCTTCTGTCAGAGTATCCGGAACACCGCAGCCGTTTTCTGTAATCAGCAGCGGCAGATGATAACGTTCCCACAGCTGACGCAGAGTAATACGCAGACCTACAGGGTCAATACCCATGCCATAGCTTGTACGTTCCTGCAGAGGATTCTGTGCAGCCATAGCCATACCGGGTTCTGTCATCATGCCGGCCATATCCATATGAGACCAGTCGCTTGTGCCCTTGATCTTCCAGCCTTCTTCTTCAGATACGTACTTTACAGTAGAACCGCCATAGTAATTGAAGGCAATGAAGTCAGGATGTGCACACTTCATGACAGCCATATCTTCCACTGTAATTTCAGGGAAAGCATCTCTCTGCTTCAGATATTCTGCGAATGCTTCAGGATATTCACCGAAGACGATAGTATCCAGATACAGTCTGTTGCGCAGCTGGTCATAGTCCATCGCAGCCAGATTATCCAGCGGAGAAGAAGTCAGCGGATATACGCATGTGATGTTCGGTGCCGGTGCAATCCATGCATCGCACATTTCATGACAGCGGATTGTAGCCTTAGCCATAGCTACGAGCATATGGTGGTTTGCCTGATAACGTTCCTTATCTGTCTTATAGCCGCCCATGTTGAACATTGTCATCATGTTCTGTTCATTGATGGTCAGGAAGTACTTAACCTTCTTGCCATATTCCTTGAAGCATACTTCGCAGTACTTAACGAAGTCTTCAATGCACTGACGGGATGTCCAGCCGCCGTATTTGTCCTGCAGTACCTGAGGCAGATCAAAGTGATACAGAGTCACAACCGGCTGAATGCCGTACTTCAGACATTCATCAATAACTTCATGATAATGCTGTACACCAAGGGGATTGACTTCACCATCACCGGAAGGGATGATACGTGTCCAGGGAATGGAGAAACGGAACTCCTTGAAGTTCATTTCAGCCATCAGGGCAATATCTTCCTTGAAACGATGATAATGATCGGAAGTTACCTTCCAGTCTGTTGTACCGGGAACAATCGGCATGCAGTCCTGTACGGACGGAGTCTTGCCATCTTCATCCCATGCACCTTCACACTGGTATGCACTGGAAGATGCACCCCAGAGGAAGTCCGCAGGGAAGGGTTTAAGTGTCTTGTAATCCATTATATTTCCTCCTGAATTATTACCTGTATTGTAGCATTACTAAAAGCAGAACAGGCATGTATCATGTCCGTTTAACGAAAAGATACACACCTGTTATGATCATTTTTTCAGCATGCAGTACAGCCAGGAAACAAGCAGAACAATGCCTCCTGCAATAATACGTACATAGCCGTAAGTAGATACTGTCACACACAGCAGAACCCCAAGGAATGCCATTGTGATCCCCACGGCTTCTTTCCTGCGACGATACAGGAAAGGCAGATACAGCGCTCCGGTCACAAGTACGTTTCCGCTCATTCTAAGCGCCATCTCGCTGTTTTTCACAGGCAGATAGACAATCAGTCCGGCTAATACTGCCATCACGATCTGAAGCAGATACAGACGGCCATAGACTGCCTTAAGAGAATACGGATAGGCAAGGACATCATCCTTCCATCCTGTTTCTGCTTCTGCGATCACTAAGAGAATCGGCCACATGCCGCATGCCAGCAGAACATAGACATCAGGGATCAGCGGCAGAAGCGTCAGGACAGGCATCAAAACCATGCCCAGAAGCAGGACAAGTACAAGTGGGGCAAGATTCTTATACCAGAAACACTTCCAGTCCATCCGGAATAATGTCTTCATATCATTCACCCGCAAAGATCAGACACCAGTCCATACGTTCAGCTTTGGATAAGGGATGAGATTCTGTCTTTGTCATTGAGCTGATATCATAGACATCCACACGATCTTCATACAGCTGATACAGCTGTGCATCCTTTACCATTGCATACTGACCGGCAGGGATATCCATCTTTCTGATAGATTCTGTCTCTGTATTCATCAAGAATACACTTCCCATAAAAGGATCTGTTCCATAGTAGTCCAGCCAGGGCGGTTCATTGATCAGAATCATACCATTGCCAAGATCATACAGCTGCATCTGCGGCATACGATCGTCCATATCACATACGGAAATGCTGCGGGCTTCTCTGCTCTTGAGATCAATCACTTCAATGGCATATACCTCATTCATATACCGATCATCATCCCCAGGCAGATAGCTTTCCAAATAGCAGGGAATATAGACTTTATTCCCGATTCTGAGCATATCCACAGCCCCAAATGTAATATGCAGACGGCAGTATGCATCATCAGGAAGACCGGTACGATCCGGCATAATGATCATCTGATCTGCCTGTTTCAGATCTTCATCCAGAATACTGACACTCATGCCGGCATATCCTTCAGTTGTCATGAACACATAAGTCAGGCCTTCGTATTCTGATACACCCACGATTTCCGCAGCTGTATACAGTTTCGAAAGACGATGATCCACTTCATCTCTTTTCATCAGAACAGCATCATCACCGCTGTGCTGAGTGACATAAAGATGATTATTTTCCATATACAGACTGCGTCGTTCCTGCGCATTCAAAGACATCGCAGAGATACTGCCATCATGACGATCTACAGCAAGCAGACCATAGTTCCAAGGCCATAGCGGTCTTTGTATTGCCGGATACAGATATACAGTATCTTCATCACTGACGCAGGCACGGTTGCTGAGAACTGTATCAGACAGTTCCACTGTACCGGTTTCATGGAAAGCTTCATCGTAATAATGAATCACACTGCTGCTTAAATCACTTTCCACCAAAGCAAAGGCATATGCGCCACGTCCTTCTATCTTTGCGCAGCCGCATAAAAGAGAAACCATCATACCAAGCACAAAGATCATTCTCTTCTTCATACCTGTTCCTCCTTCGCCAGCATATGCAGCGTCAGCTTTCTTGCGCCAAGCATCGCCAGAATACCAAGGCCATTGACAAGCAGTACCGGCAGTACACCGGGTTCTGCAAAGGCCAGCGTCAGCTTTGTTCTTAACAGATATACCCCGGCCCAGGCGATGAGGATTGCAGCAGCATTGCAGCCATAGCGGGCATTTCTATTTGCTTTGAACTTCTCGTACAGCGGCATCAGTGCAGCCGGCAGATACAGCAGGAAGCACGGAAACCATCGGATAAACTGATAGCCTGCAGGAAAGGCAAGCAGAAACAGGACAGCGGTTATGGCGCTGTGAATCAGGACGGTGATGCAGGAGGCATTGACATAGTCTTCTGCTGTTACAGGCAATGCCTTCATGGCAGTGCTCCAGCCGCTGAACTGATCCATTTCACGGCTGACGAAGGTATATCCCGGCAGCATGCACATGACCATCATCCAGATCGGGCTGCCATTGTAGTGCGATGTAACAAGGCATATCAGAACAATGATCAGAAAACCGATATTCCCTCGGATCTGAAACAGATTCTTCTTTACAAGAGCCTTCATCCTAGAACACTCCCTTCACCATTGCCACAAACAGTTCTTCCAATGTAACCGGTACATATTCTTCTGCCTGTATATTCTTTCTCTCAACGATTGCTTCACAGCTATACTGACTCTTACGCAAAGCCACAGCATTCGGAATTTTTTCCTCTGCATCCACCTTGCAGTAGCGATCCAGCAGTGCATCCTTTTCTTCAAACAGCAGTACTTTTCCTTCATGCAGGAAGATGACATAGTCAGCGATTTTCTCCAGGTCCGAAACGATATGACTGCTGATGAAGACAGTATGCGTTTCATCTTCTGTAAAGGCATGCAGAAGCTCTGTCACTTCCATTCTTGCGGCAGGATCCAGATGTCCCGTCGGTTCATCCATGACCAGAAGTTCGGCATGATGAGACATGGCAATGGCAATCATCAGCTTCATTCTCTGACCATCCGACATACGGCCGCAGCGCTCCTTCAATTTGAGGCCCAGACACTTTGTAATCTCGGCAAAGACAGCATCGTCCCATCTGGTATAGATTCCCTTCATCAGATCAGCAACTTCCGTTCCTGTCATTTCGGCAGGAAAGCCGGAGTCTTCCAGAACAAAACCGATACGGTCACGTACAGCCGGATACAGACGAATCTCATCGCAGCCAAGCACTTCCACTTTGCCTGCATCTCTCTTTTCAATTCCTAGAAGCAGACGGGACAGAGTAGTTTTACCGGCACCGTTTTCGCCGATCAGACCGACGATGCATCCGGCAGGAACAGCAAAGGAAATCTCACCAAGGGTAAAGTGCGGATAGTTCTTTACAGCACGTTCTAATACAATTGCATTCTTATTCATCCTGATTCTCCCAGATGATATGCATCATCTCTTCTGTTTCCTTTTCACTCATGGCACAGATTGCAGCCAGTCTTCTGATCTCCAGGAAGTGTTCTTCCATCTTCCTGAGATTCTCTTCACGGATCAGTTCCATGTTCTTCTCAGCCACAAAACATCCCTTGCCCGGCACGGTATAGATATAGCCTTCCTGTTCCAGAGCATCATAGGCGTGCTTGGTGGTAATGACACTGATACGCAGATCCTTTGCCAGCACACGGATACTGGGAAGTCCTGTTCCTGACGGCAATGTATCGTTCATGATCATATCCTTGAGCTGGGTATAGATCTGATCATAGATCGGTCTGCCGTTTTTATTATCGATACGCAGATGCATGGGTATCACCTCGACACTGTTCATACTGTATATATCCATTATATACAGTTAATCATTTCTGTGCAAACAATGAGAAAATATGATGATTCTGTCTATAATAGAAAACAAGTATAAAAAGGAGATTAGTTATGTATACAACTGAAGTATTCAAGGCTGACACATTCAAGCCCGCCCGCTTTGAAAGAGACCACAAGATGGTACTGCGCGGACAGGAAATCAACTACAAGACAGTCGCAGAAGACAACGTTTTCTATGACAAGACAGGCAAGCCCATTGCCACACTCTTTTCCTACTCTTATTTCAGAACTGATGTAGAAGATACAGAAAGCCGTCCTGTACTGTTCGGCTACAATGGCGGTCCCGGTTCTGCCAGCTATTTCGTACACGCAGGTTTCCTGGGTACAAAGAGAGTTACTTATGGTGAGAACATTACAAGAGAAACATCTCTGCCTCCCTATGAAGTCATCGATAACCCTGACTGCCTGCTGGATATCGCTGATATCGTAGTTGTTGAACCTGTAAATACAGGTTATGGTCTGCTTCTGGATGAAACAAAGAAGAATGAATTCTTCGGTATCGAACAGGATGCAGAAGCTCTGCTTACATTCATCGAAATGTGGATGCACAGATACAACAGATTCAACAGCCCGAAGTATCTGGTTGGTGAATCCTATGGCTGCACAAGATCCGCAGTTACTGCCGGCATGGGTGTCAACGGTTCCAAGCACAGAAGCTTCTCCGTTGCTTTTGACGGTATCGTCATGATCGGCAACACTGTTACTCCCGGCAAGTACTTCGGTAAGGAACTGCCTGTAGAACACTCCGTTATTGCTTTCCAGACATATGCAGCAATCAACTGGTATCACAACCATCCCACAGATCAGACAATCCAGGAATTCATTGAAGAAGCAAAGACATTTGCAAACAAGGATTATGTCCTGGCTCTGTTCCGCGGTGAATCCTTAAGCAAGGAAGAAAGAGATGCCATCATCGAAAAGGTAAGCTACTACACAGGCGCTTCCAAGGAATACCTGGAAGAAAGAGATATGAGAATCGATGATCGTACATACAGAGCTGAAGTACTGAAGCACAAGGGCTTATCCGTTGCCCGTTTCGATGCACGTATCGTCAGACCTCAGTATGAGCCCCGCAATTATGAACTGACTAAGGGTCTCTGGGATGATGCTTCTGCGGATGCATATGGTGCATACTACAGAGCAGCATGCTGCGGTGTCATCTTCCCGATGATGGGCATTCAGCTGGATCGTACATACGTCACAGGCTTCTCCACCTGGGATAAGACAACAATGACAAGCACATGGGATCAGACAGAAACTCTCGGCACAACCGGTGAACATCTGAACAATGCCATGAGAAAGAACTTCGGCATGCGTACATTCTTCGCTAACGGCCGTTTCGATACAGCTACATACACAGGCTACATTGATTATCTGCTGACACATCAGGGTCTGCCTAAGGATCGTATCTGCAGAAAGAACTATGATGCCGGTCATATGCTGTACTTCGGTGAAGAAAACTGCACAGAAATGTGCAATGACATCAGAGAATTCGTTCTCGGCGGCATGCCCTGCGACAAGTAAGAGGTATACACCATGATGTATACAACTGAAAAGCTGAAGGACTTTGTTCCTTCCTGTTTCAAGGGTGAAGGCACTGCCCATATCAATGGTCAGGATATTCCTTACCATACAGTTGCCGAAGATAATGTCATCTACGACAAGGATGGCAATGCTTTAGCATCCATCTACTCCTACTCCTATTTCAGAAGTGATGTAGAAACAACAGTGAACCGTCCCGTACTGTTCTGCTATAACGGCGGTCCCGGCACTTCCTCCATGTATGTACATGCAGGTTTCATGGGTCCCCGTCGTTTATCCTATGGTGAAGTAGACAGACCTACTTCCCTGCCTCCCTATGAAGTCATTGACAATCCCGACTGCCTGCTGGACATCGCTGATATCGTTCTGATTGACCCGGTCAACACAGGCTACGGTATTCTGATTGATGAAACCAAGGGTGATCAGTTCTTCGGTATTGAACAGGATGGTGAAGCAATCCTGACATTCATCGACAAGTGGCTGACAAAGTACAACCGTTTCCTCTCTCCCAAGTATCTGGTAGGTGAATCCTATGGCTGCACAAGAAATGCAGTTGTTGCAGGCTTTGGTGTAGAAGGCACAAAGAACAGAGACTTCGACATTGCCTTCGATGGTGTTGTCATGATCGGCAACTCCGTCACTCCCGGTCAGTTCTTCGGCAAGGGTCTGCCTGTAGAAAAGGCAGTTATCTGCTTTGAATCCTGGGCTGCCATCAACTGGTATCATAACCATCCTTCCGATCAGACACTGGAAGAATTCGTATATGAAGCAAAGGCATTCGGCGAATCCGACTATCTGCTGGCTCTGTACCAGGGTGAAGACATCGATCCTGAATTCCGCAAGGAAGTAAAGGAAAAGGTTATGTACTACACAGGTGTTTCTTCTCAGTATCTGGAAGACAACAACCTGAATATCAATGAATTCGCATACAGAAGCGAAGTACTGCGTGATAAGGGTCTGAGCGTATCCCGTCTCGACGGCCGTATCACTCGTCCTGCCTTCACTCCCTGGACAGTGGAACAGAAGACATACGACGATGCTCTGGATGACAGATATGACGCTGCCTTCCTCTCCTGCGTATGCAATGACCTGCTGCCTCGCATGAATGTCAAGCTTGATCGTACATACATGTCCTACTTCAATGCTTTCTCTGATGAGAACAAGGGCTACAAGTGGGATAACAGCGAACCTTCCGGCACTACCGGCGAACATCTGAACAATGCCATGAGAAGAAACTTCGGCATGCGCTTATTCTTCGCTAACGGCTGGTACGATACAGCTACATATACAGGCTACATCGACTATCTGTTAACTCATCAGGGTCTGCCCAAGGACCGCATCTGCAGAAGAGACTACCCGAGCGGACATATGATCTACCTGGGTGAAGAAAACTGCCGTATGCTGAGCAGCGATATCCGCACATTCGTTCTGGGCGGTATGCCGAGCAACGAAAACTGATTCGCTCCTCAACACATGATTAAAGGGACTGTATCCTTCCTCATTACACGGAAGAACACAGTCCCTTTTCAGATATATCTGACTGATCACTTCTTTCTGTATGCCATCAGCAGCATCATAATGGCAAGCAGCGGAATCGGAGCCAGTACCATCAGAGGCAGTACATAGCCACCGGAAATATCGTACAGAGAACCATTCAATGTTGTTGCCAGGGAATTGGACAGTGTTGTAAGCAGTGTGATCTTAGGATATACACTGCTGTACAGTTCATCTCCGAAGATATCCTTTACGGCAAGTACATTACCTACCGAGCCCATACCATAGCTCATACCGATCAGCACTGCACCGACATACATCATCAAAGGTGTATGAATCAGAGCCATGCACAGTGCACCGGCAGTAACCATTACAAGGAACAGCATCATGGAAATCTTTGTACCGATCATATCCGATAGAATACCGAGCAGCACCTTACCGGATGTGTTGGCAATCATTGCCAGTGACAGCATCATCGCACCTGTCGCAGCACTTAAACCGAAGCTTTCTGCAGCGCCGGGGAAATGAGGAGGCATGGCTGTACCGTAACATGCCAGAATTGCAAAACCTGCAACTAATGCAAACAGGATAGGATCTGCCTTTCCTCCGTTACCTGTTTTCTTTGTTTCGACAGTCTGTACCTTTTCGCCATAGGGAAGCGTACCTGCGTCTTCCGGTGTCATGGCAATAGGGAAGAGAACCGCCGGCAGTGCAAAGATCAGCATCAATCCTGCAGATACTGCTTCTGCCATACGCCAGCCGATACTTGCAATCAGGGATGTCATGACAGGAGAGAATACAGCACCTGTAAGACCGGAGAAACCGACGCACAGGCTGGTGAACATTCCCACTTTCTCATAGAACCAGCTGTTGATGATCGGAGATACCAGTACAAGTCCCAGCAGACCTCCGGCAAAACCGCGGATTGCAAACAGGACATACATCAGGTAGATATTCGGACATACAGCCAGTGCTGCTGTCGCAAGAATCATTACTGCCAGCCACAGGATCAGACTTCTCTTGAAGTTCTGCGGTCTGATCATCTTTGCTGTAAGCATTCCTGAGAATGCCATCACAATGGAACCAATTGTACTGGTCATGGACACAGATGCACGGCCTACGCCGTATTCTTCCGCAATCGGAGTAAAGAATACACCTGCCGTATTAACGAACAGACCTAATACAATACTGATCAGACCGGCCATGGCGGTCAGAAGCATAATATGTCTGGATGTGAGTTTTTTCATGTTTTATCAGTCTTTCTTTTCAAAATCCGTGCTTTCGGAAACAGCCGCAAACTTCTTCGCTTCCGCAATTCTGCCTTCAGCAGTGGCAACAGCTACTCTTACCGCATCGGAGCCTAACAGTACACGGAACGGTGTTTCTTCAGCATATGCCATTTCATAGACAAC
>JAZUHS010000215.1:0-2599 GCA_045641845.1 Bulleidia sp.
GCCGAATATACACCTGAACATCTGAAAGATGCATATCATCGCATGATCAGGGAGGAGATGGAAGCACAGGGAAGAGTCTATGGACAGCCCTTTCCGGAAGTGAATATCAAGTATGTCTTCCAGCGTCTTCTCGATGAATGCACAGACAAGAATCCTGAAGGAGAGAAAGTTGCTGACCGCAGTGAATTTGTGGAAATGGCAGCACGTATCTTCCGTACTTTATCCAGAGTATCCGTAGCGGCATATCCGGAAACGATTGAAACACTGAAGAAGCTGAAAGAACAAGGCTGCAGGCTCTTTGTACTGTGCAACGGACAGAGATTCTATGCACTTCCTGAGATGAAATTATGCTCTCTGACGGACTTCTTTGATGACATCCGTATTTCATCCGACTATGGCATCCGCAAGCCTCAGAAGGAGTTTCTCGAGCGTCTGATGAAGGAAGAGAATCTCAAGACAGAGGAAACCCTGCTTGTCGGTGACAGTCTGAGTTCCGATATCGCTCTGGCTGCTTCCTGCGGAATCCGCAGTGTCTTCCTGAACCGCAGAGGATACAGCGAACAGGAGATTACCCGCAGAGCAGAACAGCTGTTTCCTGTATGGTACAGACCGGAAGTCATCAATGAAGGCGGTATTGAAAAGATACTGGAATTCTCCGCGGCAAACATGCCGGCCTGGCTGTCCTCTGCTGTCTTCTATGACATCTATCCGCCGGTCTTTCAGGACAGTAATGGTGATGGTATCGGTGACCTGAGAGGCATCATATCAAGACTTGATTACATCCGCTCTCTTGGTGTCAGTGCGATCCGTTTAGGTCCGATCTATGATTCCCCGTTCCGCAATGGCGGCTATGATATCCGTGATTACTATAAGGTCGCAGAACGCTACGGTACGCTCGATGACATGCGGGAACTGTTTGCACAGGCGCATGCCAGGGATATGAAAGTCGTTATGGAGATCGTGGTGAACTATACTTCCGATGAACATGAATGGTTTATCTCATCAAAGAAGGGCAGGTCAGAAGATGATCACTACATCTGGACAGACTCCATCCAGCGAAAACCGGAAGGCATGATGTATGCCTGCGGCATCAGCGACAGAGATGGCTGTGCTGTGATGGATACCTTCAGCTTCCAGCCGGCCTTGAACTTCGGCTTTGGCAAGCCGCGTGAAAAGTGGCAGAACCGCTATGGTGACGCTGCTGTACAGAAGAATATCGATGCTTTTAAGGACATCATGCGTTTCTGGCTGGATCTTGGCTGTGACGGCTTCAGCTTCTATCAGGCTGATCACATTGTCCGCAATGACCGTGATCACGGCTATCAGAATACGTCTTTGATCTACCGTCAGTTCAGAGCAATGCTGGATGAGGAATATCCTCAAGCTGTGATGATTGCGGAATGGAGTGATCCTTCAAATGCAATTGTCCACAGCGGCTTCCATGGTGATCTCTATACCAACCGCAGATACAGCGGCTACAATACGTTATTAAGAGACTATGAAACCGAAGGCGGCGACCGCAGCTATTTCCGCTGCGATGCCGGCGGCAGCATCTCCCGTTTCCTCAAGGACTTTCTGCCTGAATATGCAGTCTCAAGAAACAGAGGCTATATGATGATGCCAAGCGGCAGTGTCGACATGAAGCGTATGTCTCATACGTTAAGCATCGAAGAAATGCGTCTGTTCATGGCCTTCATGTTTACGATGCCTTCTCTGCCTGTGATCTACTATGGTGATGAGATCGGCATCAAGCAGAGAACAGATACCGGCAATGTCGAAGGCAGCTATGGAAGAAGCGGTCAGCGTACACCGATGCAGTGGTCCTATACACCTGTGCAAAGCTTCTCAATGGCAGAAAAGGAGAAACTGTATCTGCCGGTGGATGAAAGCGCCAGCGCACCAAGTGCAGCGGATCGTCAGGGCAGGGATTCCATTGCCGTTAAGATTGTCCGGGCTATGATTGCATTACGCAATGCGCATACAGAACTGCAGGGTGATACTCCGTTTGAAGTCGTCTATACTTCTAGATCGAGGCCTTTGTTTGTATACCGCCGCGGTGAGCTGCTGTGTGCAGTCAATCCTTCCGCTAAATCGACGGTATATAAGCATGAAAAGCAGATCATCGATACGCTCTTTACGATCGGAACCTTTGTCATTCATGAACATGAAACAGAGATCGGTGCACATACTTTTGCGGTATTCAGAATGCAGGAATAATGAAAAGCGGCTGCGGCCGCTTTCTTTCAGAGATGGATAATTTTACGGATTCTTGCAAAGATGGGAATCAGTGCCGTAAAGATCACGACATTGGCGATATATTCCAGAAGCAGTCCCGGAAACTGTGCCAGTCCTGCAAGCAGTCCGCCATACAGAAAGACGTTATGCCTGTATACGGAGAAGAAGGCAATCCTGTATTCAGCGGCAGGAGAGAAGGAAGACTGTATAAAACAGAAACAGGCCTGCAGATAAATGCAGACCTGAATGGAGCGGCGAATATTGTGAGAAAGAATATACCTGCAGCGTTTGCGGCATATGAGCCGGACTTCAGAAGGATACGGGTAATCAGACATCCGGATCGATCTGAAGAACAACATGCAAT
>JAZUHS010000216.1:0-2924 GCA_045641845.1 Bulleidia sp.
ATTTCGTTCTATAGAGTTATTTATTCTGATCAATATGGCACCTATGATGTAATTGCGCCTGTGACTTCGTTTTACACTTGTAATCCACTCCTGGTATACTCCTCATGATTGTTAGTACTTTATCTCAGTATCCCGGTTATGAAATTGTGGATATAAAAGGCATCATAATTTCTACGGATTTAGATTTCTCTATCGCAAGGAATGTTTTCAACGTCGAAGAATACTATGAAGATGCACGGAAGCAATTAGAGAAAAAAGCAATTAAGTTAGGGGCAAACGCCATACTTGGGTTAACTTTCAGCTATGTTGCAAATGGCGCAAGAATCGTTCTCATGGGCACTGCAGTTATTCTTGAGATATGTAATTGATTTATGATAGATACCTATCGATTCTCTTTGGAATTCTATCAAATCGCATGGTGGTGATGTGTATGCACTATTGCTTGTTAGCGACGGGTTAGATTGACCATTCAGCAGCGGGGGAAATTAGCCACTGAAATCAGCGGAATGAATGACCAATACATCAGTGCCGGGTGTTAACCCTGTTGCTTATCTGTCGCCTGTTTCAATGGCGATTGTTTCGAGTTTTCGTCCTCGATAAGACTTACCTTTCATCATGAAGACCAGTGCATCATCGAAGATTCTGTCCAGCGCACACAGCAGGGAATCGTCTTCTGAGAAGTATTCTCCCCACGTATTAGGCGCTTTATTGCTTGTAAAGATCGTACAGTTAGGACCTTCCTTGTTCGATCTTCTGTCGATGATATCGAAGAACAGACGCGTGTTCTCGACATCGAAAGTGCAGCGTCCTACCTCGTCAATGATGAGACAGGAAGGCTTTACAAGGCCGTTGACGACAGAGCCTACCTTACCGAACTTACGGGCATTGGTGAGCTTCTGATCAAGTTCACTGGCCTTCAGGAAGTATACCTTCATACCATGATTACAGCACTCTGTACCGAATGCCATAGCCAGGTGTGTCTTTCCTACGCCCTGCGGTCCGATGAATGCAATGTTCTTCCTTGCATACAGCGGAGAAAGTGTAGGAAGGTTCTTAAGCTTCTCTGACTCATGTCCCTTGATGTATTCAAAGTTGAAGTTCTCAAAGGTCTTAGGTTCCTTTACAGGAAGCCTGCTCAGTCTCATGCATGTCGCAATGATTGAGTCAGTCTTCTTCTTTTCCAGGTAGCTGAGCAGCTTTGAGATAGCTTCCAGATGGTCCTGTGAGAAGTTGCCTTCTTCGATCAGCTTTGCCATCTCCTGTGCACTGAAATCAAGTTTCAATGCACGTGCACTCTGCTCAATGCGTTCATACAGTGTATCAGTCATCCCAATTCACCGCCTTTGCAAAGTTGAACTTCTCGAATGCAGAGTCCGGAACCATTTCTTCAATCTGTCTGATCACTGTTCTTACCGGTGCTGAAGGGAGTTCTTCCGGCTGCCTGTCATCGTATTGATACGTACAGTAACTGTCCTTCTTACTCCATGTCACATTATGTACAACGAGTTCCTCACTTAAGTCATCACTGTAGATATACAGATCAAACTGGCTTCTCTTCACTCTGCACATCTTCTTATGATATCTGAAAGGGACTCCAAATCTTCTGCCTTCATAGTTAATGAAACCATCAAAGGAGATTCTGCGGAGCGGACACAGATACTTATGGACCTCAATATCCATGACAATCGGCTGTGCCACTGACATACAGCAGTCTTCATGAAGTTCTGCAGGCACACCTTCCACTTCATTGCGATAACGATGATTTGCCTGTTCACACCAGTTCATCGCTTCAATGTTCAGATCTGTGATATTACCGAATGTTCTGCCTGCAGCGAAGTTATCCTTCACATAGCGTACAAGTCTTTCAACCTTTCCCTTAGTGAATGGATGTCTGGGCTTACACAGCTTTGTCTGGAAGCCGATTGTCTTCATGAAAACTTCATAGTCCTTCTGCCAGATCGGATGTCCGTAGCCATCACGACTGATCACAACGCTCTTCATGTTATCCGTCAGCACATACTTCGGAACACCCATGTACTGGAATGCATGAACCATTCCGATAAACAGGCTTTCCTGCTTGGCGTCCGGGAAGAATTCCACGTAGCACATACCGCAATGATGACAGATCATCGCAAAGCATGCAGTTCGATATAAAGTGCCATATGGTGTATCCACATTCAGGAATCCCCAGTCCATCTGATAGGATTCACCGGGACCTGTCTCATAGCGACGACCACGATTGCCCTGAGGAGCTACTGCCTGTCTTGCAGGGGGAAGAAGATCCTTGTGAGCACGAAGGTAATCCCTGACGATTGTCTGGCCTCCTGTATAACCAAGTGTCTTAAGATGTTCGTAACACACGACAGAATTACTGACATTGTTTCTTAAAAAATCATCCAGGATTTCTGTATAGCCTGTCAGCTTTGTGACACGATTTCTTTTACTCGCAGACGAAACGAACCCTCTTCGTTTCATTGTTCTGAGTTTGGATCTTGAAAGCCCGGTTCTGCGACTGAGCTCTGCAAGGTTGATGTTATTGATATCGAAGAGACCTTCCTGTTCTTTCTTCATCTCTTCGATTACCTGTGATACCATTTCTAATGGATCACTACTGATATATTCTTTCGTCAAATTATCTCCTTTCCACTGATGTATTGGACAACTTCAGTGTACTAGAAGATACGCAAATATACGTAGTGATCTTTTATTCTGCTGGTTACATTTCCCGCTGCTTAATGGCTATTTTCGCCGCTGTTCAGTGGTCAAAAACGCCCGCTGCTAACATCGACTATGATTTCCAAAGAATATTATTCACCCGGTGAGATCAGGAATTATCTGTATAAGGCTATTGATCAGGTAAGCATGAATATCGGATGCTATTGTGCTTCTCCCGGAATCAACTTCACTAGAAACAGGATATTCAG
>JAZUHS010000217.1:0-3022 GCA_045641845.1 Bulleidia sp.
ACTGTACATAGACACATAAGGAGAATCTGAATCATGACATATCCGAAGAATTTCCTCTGGGGCGGTGCAACAGCTGCCAACCAGTGTGAAGGTGCATACCTGGAAGATGGCAAGGGTTTATCCATCCAGGATGTACTGCCCAAAGGCTTTGCGTACATTACCGAAGAACCGACACCTGATAATCTCAAGCTCAATGGCATTGACCACTATCATCGATACAAGGAAGATATTGCTTTATTTGCCGGCATGGGCTTCAAGGCCTATCGCTTCTCCGTTGCCTGGTCACGCATCTATCCGACAGGCGAAGAAGCAGAGCCGAATCCCTTAGGCTTAGCCTTCTATGACAGTGTTATTGATGAATGCATCAGACACGGCATTGAACCGATCGTTACCATCTCTCACTATGAAACACCGCTGGCACTTGCGAAGAAGTACAACGGCTGGACATCAAGAGTCATGATTGATCTGTATCTCAAATATGCAGAGACATTATTCAGAAGATATGCAGACAAGGTAAAGTACTGGATTACCTTCAATGAGATCAACTCTATTCTCAGACAGCCCTTCATGTCCGGTGCCATCATGACACCCAAGAGTGAATTGTCTGCTTCTGATCTTTATCAGGCCATGCATCATGAACTTGTCGCTTCTGCTTTAGCAACGAAGCTGGGCCATAAGATCAATCCCGCCTTCATGATCGGATGCATGGTCGTAGGCATTACCATCTATCCTTTAACACCTAATCCCGATGATATTCTCAAGGTCATGGATCTGGACAATGATCTTTACTTCTTCCTGGATATCCACTGCCGCGGTAAATACCCCTACTATGCAAAGAGAAGATTTGAAGAGAACAATATCCATCTTGATATTACAGAAGAAGATCTGGAAGCACTGAAGAATACTGTCGACTATGTCTCCTTCAGCTATTACTCCAGCAACTGTGCATGCATGGATCCGACCTTAGGTGAACCTTCCCGTTCCAACATGACACCGGAATTAAGAAAGAATCCCTACTCTGATGTAACGGAATGGGGATGGCAGATTGATCCTAAGGGATTGCGCTACACATGCAATCGCTTATATGCACGCTATGAGCTTCCCCTGTTAATTGCAGAGAACGGCTTAGGTGCTAACGATACATTAGTACCTGACGGTCATGGCTCCTATACTGTCATGGATGACTATCGCATTAAGTACATGCAGGAACATCTGAAGCAGCTCGATGAAGCGATCAAGGATGGTGTTGAAGTACTTGGCTATACTTCCTGGGGATGTATTGATCTGATCTCCTGTTCTACTGCGGAAATCAAGAAGAGATACGGATTCATCTATGTCGATCTCAATCCTGATGGAACAGGCACCATGGAACGCTACAAGAAAAAGAGCTATGACTGGTATAAGGAAGTCATAGCTACCAATGGTGCATCTTTATATACAGAATAACTGAATATGGCATAGGAGCGAAAGGAGCTTCTATGCCATTCTTCATATACACCATTGATTTCCAGATGAAAGCCAGGGATAAAGGGTTACTTATCTCTAGTATTTTCTATACCACACATATTCTTTCAGGATTACTTTTCCCTCTGCAGACACAGAACCTAGCTTAACAAGATTGTCGAGTGCTTCCTTTACATTTTCATCACTGTAGTTCTTTTTCGATTCTGTTTTGATCCATCTCATGAAGTTAAGAATGAAGTATTCATATTCATAGCAGTTTACAGGATCATTCATATTGTTTTCGAAGAGATAACTAATGATATATCCCTCCAGATCCGAAAGCTTTACAGCAGCAACACTCAGAAACAGTAGTATTTTCACAAGGTACTGTGCTACCTGAATCTTTGATACCGGGAAGTTGTAATCCGAAAAGAGGTTTAATGCGCTAATAAACAATCTTTCCTGATTCACTTTAACATTTGATGGCTTAACAGATACAGTATTCTTTCCTGCAGAGATGAAATTAGTACCTTCATTATGATCGGGGATTAACAATACATTTCCGTCTGTAACTCTGCATAAGAGATCAGCATCCAAGCCATATTCTTCGGAAAGCCTTCTCGATTCTTCCAGGAGTTCTTAGTTATATTTCAGCAATTCTTCTCTGTTCATATTAGTTTCCCTTTCTGTACTTGAGTGCAATATAGCTGTTTTTGATATCGTATTGACTCATCATAGCTGTAAATTTGTCATACATCTCAAGATACCAGTTATACCAGAGATTTCCTTCCTCGGTATTCAGCTGATAGTAGTCCTGATCAACAATAGCAAAAAGAGCATCTTTTCGTATTGAATAGTCAGGATGGATACCATCACTGTCAACATTCCCTGCAATGATCTGTTTCAGCTGATCAACCCGTGCAAAATAGTCCATCAGCATCATAGGAGCAAGATATGTGTATTCTTCCAGTACTTCACTTTCCTGTCTGTGATGCATCAGCAGATTGAGTATGCAGTCATATGCGACCGCATCAGCATCGAGTTCAGCTTCCATTGGATGTTCATTCCAGTATTCAGCATCCGTACGTGCCTGATACAGATGCTGCATCTCATGTGCGATCACAAAGCAGAGCATCACGTGATAGGTATCTGAAGCGATATTCATCAGATTCAGTTCGTCTGCGAGTGAGCCGTAGATTTCCCTGTTACCTTCTGCTGTGGGCATTGCCAGAAGCAGAGGCATCACTGTAAGAACATAGAAAAGCCTCATGAAGAAGTATTCATCATCTGCCGTATTCTTACCGGTCTCTGACGCCCATTTGACGATCAGGACCAAATAGTCCAATATTCCTGCAGTCACAAGAACATCAACATGAATCCATTCTTCATTATTACTGCGGAATGCTGAAGCATTGAACGTATGCTTACCGAAATTCACACTCACTTCATTGAATTTCTCCTGATACTTTGTTTCAAAGTAATTTCTCACCAGCATCAGCGCAACATCAATATCATTTCTTTTGCGATAGGATGTGCAGTATTGATCATAGGTCAGATCAGGAAACAGCTCGTGTGAAAT
>JAZUHS010000218.1:0-8028 GCA_045641845.1 Bulleidia sp.
AGACAGCCATCAACAAGACTTCCACAGAGCACAGTCCCTGGTATGTTGTACCTGCCGACAACAAGTGGTACATGCGCTATCTCGTCAGTGAAATCATTCTGCATACACTCGAAGATATGAACCCGCAGTTCCCGGAAGTACCGCAGGAACGTATGGACCAGTATCAGGTCCTGCGTGCACAGCTGGAAGAAGAACTGAAGAACAGCTGATATGCCGGTAAAAGAAAACTACTGTACACAATGCGGCACAAAGCTGATCACAAGATATCTGAAAAGTGAAGGTAAAGAGATTCCCTACTGCCCTGAATGCAGAGAGTTCCGTTTCCCGGTATTCAGTACTGCTGTCAGTATGATTGTCACCAATCAGGCAAAGGATCAGGTGCTACTGATCAAGCAGTATGGCGGTGATTCCTATATCCTGACTGCAGGCTACATCAACAAAGGCGAAGATGCCGAGGATGCAGCTGTACGTGAGATCAAGGAAGAAACCGGATTGACTGCCATCAAGGTAAGCTTCAACCACTCTCACTACTATGCCCCCAGCAACACGCTGATGCTCAACTTCACTGCTGTAGTAGAAGATATGGAACTGCATCCCAATGGTGAAATTGACTCCTATTGCTGGTTCAGCTGGGAAGAAGCCCGTAAGAATATCCGCAGAAACTCTCTGGCACAGGCGTTCCTGAACGGATATCTGGATCAGAAGTGGGTATTCCCGAATCGTCCGGTTCTGCCCTACGCTCACAAAGATGTATAGCTGAAAGCGACCTGTTCTGAATTGAACGGGTCGCTTTATTTCGTTCTCACTTTGATATGTTCCAGATTGAGCAGATACAGCTTACGCTCAATTCCTCCGGCATAGCCGGTTAAGGAACCGTCTGTCCCCATCACACGATGGCAGGGAATGATAATGGAGATGCGATTATGTCCGACAGCACCTCCCACTGCCTGCGCTGACATATGCTCTCTGCCCATACGCTCTGCCGCAATCGATGCAATCCGGCCATAGGTCATCGTTGTACCATAGGGGATTGTGCACATGATTTCCGCAACGAGCTGACGAAACGGGCTTCCCTGAATACTCAGCTTCGGTATAAAGCCGGGATCTTTTCCCTGAAAATACAGATCCAGCCAGTGACATGTTTCCTGAAAGATCATAAGATCTTCCCTTTCTTCACAAGCAGAAAGACCGGCACGGTCATACTTCTGGCCATCAAACCATAACCCGGTCAAGGCTGTACCATCCGATGCCATCGTGATTCTGCCGATCGGCGATTCATAGAAAGAGAGATATTCCATCATTTCAGCTCCCATTGACACTTCTTCAGATCCGCATGTGTCAGATCCTTCATCACAGCACCATCCTCAACCAGAAGATCATATTGTTCTTCCCATCCCGGTGCTGTACGGCCTGCACTGTTTACCACACGGAAACAGGGATATTTTCCATAGTAGTCCGCCATCGAGAGAACCTTGCCGACAAGACGGGCATTGCGCTCTCTGCCGATCAGACGGGCGATCTGACCATAGGTAGCCACTTTGCCTTTGGGAATCTCACGTACCGTTTCCAGAATTTCGTATACAAGACGTTCATCAATCATAAGTTTATTGTACAGAAAAGACAGTGCCGTGTATGTATTACAGCACTGTCTTCTGGTCATCAGTTTACAAGAATGCTGTTGCCGATGAATTCACGCAGAATCGAATTGTTTGCGATCACGCTGTCATCATCAATCCCGGTAAAGAAGGCAAGGAAGCGAAGCAGTCTCTGTGCTTCCGGATAAGATGCGTCTTCCGGTTTAATCTCCTGCAGCAGCGGCTCAGCATACTTCTTCAATACCGCCAGTTCATACAGACACTGACTGTTGAAGAAGACATCTGCTTCATCGCAATACGGGAAGATATTCTTTTCCTCACCCTTGCGTACACTGTTCCACATGGCAATGGTACGGGAAGCACCGATGTTGCGGGTACGGTTATCTCTGACCATTCTTCTGAGCATACGTGCATCCGTCGTCGGAATACGATGATGCAGGTCGATGTTCAGCTGGGTCAGCGGGCTGATATAGATACGGAACTTCTCCTCTTCCGCCAATCCTGCGGAAAGGTCAGGATTCAGGGCATGAATGCCTTCGATGACAATCGGCTGTTCTGCCGTAATGGATGTAATGCGGCGTCCGAAGACCATCTTCCCCGAAATGAAATCATATTCAGGCAGATCTACTTTCCTGCCGGCCAGCAGTTCATTCATCTGCTTTGCAAAGAGATCTGTATCCACAGCATTGAGATCCTCGAAGTTCTGTGTGCCATCTGCTTCAAACGGAACCTTATCACGGTCAATGAAGTAATCATCTGTACCAAGATACAGAGGTTTCAGACCTGTTACCTGAAGCTGAATGCACAGACGTTTCGCAAAAGTAGTCTTGCCTGAGGAAGAAGGACCGGCAATCAGAACAATGCGTTTACGGGAAGCTTTGATCATACCGGCAATCTCAGCAATCTTCTTTTCATGCAGAGCTTCGCTCAGCATGATCAGATCCCTGCCATTTCCGGCAGATGTTACTTCATTGAGTTCTCCGGCAAAGCTGACACCCATCAGCTTCTCCCATTGTGTTTCTTCGGAGAAAGCTTCGTACAGCAGCCGCTGTTCCTTGTAAGCCATGACTTCCGAAGGATTCTGCGGATGCGGGAAACGCAGAAGAATACCGCTGCGGTAACGTTTTACTTCAAAGTATTCCAGATAGCCTGTATCCGGTACAAGCTGTTCATAGAAAAGACCCTTTTCATCTTCCAGTGCACAGAGATACGCCTGCGGCATACTGGCATTGCCGGCATAAAGCAGCTGTTCTTCTTTACTGCCATGCATGTTCAGATATGCATTAAGTGTTTCCCCTTCACATCTTTCCTGCGTGATGCAGAGCTTCTGATCACGCAGCTGTTCCATGCGTTTGTGAATCTGCTGTGCCGTTTCATCGGTCACTGCAGGAATCTTCACACGGGTAAATACACCTTTGGACAGGGAGTTGGCAATCATGACCTGCACATTTCTGCCGCAGATATCATGAACTGCCTTGAGATACATTAATGTCAGTGAAGCCTGATAACTCATATTCGCCCCCGGATCGCGCAGATCCAGCAGCTGCAGCATTCCCTCTTCATGCAGAGGATCGCATAAGCGCATGGTTCTGCCGTTCAGACGGCAGGCAAGAATACGATGTTCAGGCTGATGAGAAGAAGCAGAGATCAGATCTTCTGCTCTCACACCGGCATTCGCATTGACTTCTTCAACGATGCCATCAGGAAATTGAACCATCAGTTTCATATGTCTTTTATACTTATTTCTTATATGTAGTGTGGAATACTACAGTCCTTTCACGATTGCGGGAAGTGCTGACAGACTTTCTGCTCTCCGGGGTCAGACGCATCATTGCCTTCTGTTCATCGAACGGTACTTCAACATTCTTGAACTTCTGGTATCTGCCGGAAGAACTGAGCAGTCTTGCCTTGCAGTTATCCTGCATGATCAGACTGATGTATTCATGGAGTTTCACCTGAATCTTCTTATCCAGGATCGGTGCCGCAATTTCAACACGGCGTTCAGTATTTCTTGTCATGAAGTCAGCTGAGCCGATGTACATCTTTTCATCCGCGCCGCTGCCGAAGATATAGACACGGGAGTGTTCGAGGAAACGGCCGACGATGGAACGGATTTCGATGTTCTCGGTCTTGCCTTCAATGCCTGGCAGAATGCAGGAGATGCCTCTGACAATCAGGGTCACCTTGACACCTGCACAGGAAGCTTCCTTGAGCTTAACGATGATATCCTCATCAGTAATGGAATTGACCTTGGCAATGATACGTCCTTCTGTACCCTTGGCAATTTCACGATCCATCAGATCCAGGAATGTACTCTTCAGGGATACCGGAGCAACCAGCAGCTGCTTGTATTCACCATCCAGCTTGCCGATGGACATGTTCTGGAAGAAGGCAATGGCATCCTGAACAATCGCCTTGCGTGATGTCATGACAGCCAGATCTGTGTAGGAAGCAGCTGTATTCTCATTGAAGTTACCGGTAGAGATCAGTACAGCAGCGCTGGTCTTATCCCCTTCCACCTTTGTAATCAGACAGATCTTGGAATGTACCTTGTAGGCATCAAAGCCATAGATGACATTGCAGCCGGCATCTTCCAGACGCTCGGAATAGTCAATGTTGTTCTGTTCATCAAAGCGTGCCTTCAGTTCAATCAGAACATCGACTTCCTTGCCGTTTTCCGCAGCCTGGCACAGATAGCGTACCAGACGGGCATGGGAAGCCAGACGATAGATTGTAATCTTGATGGATACAACATCCGGATCTTCAGATGCTTCCTTGACCAGACGCAGGAAAGGTTCCATGGATTCATAAGGATAGGAAAGCAGAACATCCTTGCGCTTGATCTGATCAAACAGAGGCTTATCATAATTGAAAGCAGGAGAAAGCTTCGGTTCATACGGTTCATAAGAATATCTGCCCTGCAGATCTTCCGGCAGCATCTTCTCCAGGGAGAAGCAGTACTTCAGATTCAGCGGCGCTGTACATACAAACAGTTCTCTGGCCTTGATCTTGAGGTTATTCATCAGATACTTGCGGAAGTGGGAAGAAGGCATCTGCGAACATACAAGCATGGTCACATTCATCTTCTTTCTCTGCTTCAGTACCTTCAGCATCTTCTTGCGGTAGTCGACAACATCTTCAAAGGCTTCATCCATCGGATCGACATAGGCACTGCGGGCAACTGTCAGCTTCAGTACTTCATCCACCTGTGCATCCGGATATACCAGACCGATGAAATGCACGATCAGATCTTCCAGATGAACAAAGCGGAACTTCTTCCTATGCGGCAATACAATGACTGCCGGCAGAACGGAAGGTACAGCCACAAAGCTGAAGGAGCCATGTCCCTTGTACTTTACGATTGCTGCTACGTAGATGTTGCCGCTCTGCAGGTTGGGGAAAGGATGATGCTGGTCAACGATCTGCGGTGCCAGCAGCGGTGCTACCTTGTTCTTGAAATACTTCTTGAGGAACTTCATTTCATCCTTGGAACAGTCCTTGATTTCCAGATCCTCAATACCTTCCTTGGCCATCTTCTTACGTACATCCGCAAAGATCGCATCACGCTTGCGGCAGCCTCTGTGTGCAGCCGGATAGATGGCACTCAGCTGTTCACCGGGAGTCATGCCGGACTTGTTATCAACATGAGGATACTTGGCCTTGTTCATATCGTTCAGACTGCCGACACGTACACGGAAGAATTCCGTCAGGTTGGATGTATAGAAATAGACTGATTTCAGCTTTTCAAGCAGCGGTACAGTCGGATCTTCCGCTTCTACCAGTACACGGTCATCAAAGCGCAGCCATGACAGTTCTCTGTTCTGTGTATAGTTTTCTTCAAATAATTTCGTCTGCATATTTTCACTCTCCTATGCTCTCTGTTTCATCTTTGCTGCACAGGCCTGATCATACATGAAAAGGCATACGCTCTTTTCCTGTGCAACCAGCTGGTAGCCGCTGTTTGTCAGAACACCGACAGACGGATAGTTATCCGTATGTGCTGTTGCTCTGATGTATTCTGCACCATACGTTTCCAGAAGCAGCGGTGAAAGCAGTCTGACTGCATCTGTCGCATAATGCTTGTTGCGTTCTTCTTCACGTACTCTGTAGCCGATCTGCAGGGAATTATCCTGACGGATATCATATAAGGAGATAATTCCTGCAACCTTATTTCTTCCCTTATCCACAATTGCCAGATTCGCTTCTCTTCCTTCTTTAAAGGCAGAGGCAAAATGCGCAATCATCATCTTTGTCTGCTCTGCATTCAGCGGTACATCAAACAGTTCCTTTAAATCATCCGCGTCTTCTTCCCTGGTATGTCTCAGCAGAATACGTTCATTTTCTGCCAGTGTCAGATTTCCGATTTCCATATTTGCACTTCCTTTGTCTACAGCATAATTATAACCTTTTCGATGTATGATATATATGGAAGGAAATGTAAAGTCTTATGAAGAAAATTGTAACGATGCAGGATATTTCCTGTGTAGGCAAGTGTTCCCTGACAGTAGCACTGCCTGTGATTTCAGCCATGGGCATTGAAACTTCCGTACTGCCCACTGCTGTCTTATCCGCCCATACCATGTTTTCCAATGTCACCTTCCATGATCTGACCGATGAACTCAATCCGATCATGGAACATTGGAAGAAAGAAAACTTCCGCTTCGATGCGGTATATACAGGCTACCTCGGTTCATTCCGCCAGCTGAAGATTGCCGAACAGCTCTTTGATGAATTCGGTCAGGGCTTATGTGTCGTTGATCCCTGCATGGCTGATAACGGCAAGCTCTATACCGGCTTCTCACCGGAGTTTCCGAAAGCAATGGCTGCTCTGTGTGCCAAGGCGGATGTGATCTGTCCGAACATGACCGAAGCATCTTTGCTTTTAGGTATTCCCTATCGTGAAGAATATGATGAAGCTTACGTAAAGGATGTACTGAAGCAGTTATGTGCTTTAGGATGCAAAGCTGCCGTCATTACCGGTACTGTACTGCATTCCGGTAAGATCGGAGCCTATGCCTATGACAGTGTGAATGATGTCTATACCTGTGTGGAAACACCGGAAGAAAGCACACGCTTCCATGGCACCGGCGATCTTTGGGCATCCGTGTTTACCGGTGCACTGGTCAGAGGTCTGAGCTTTGAAAAGGCTATGTACATCGCCTGTGAATTCATCCGTGCTTCCATTGCCCGGACCCTGGCTGAGGAAAACCACAATACCTATGGTGTCAACTTCGAACAGGCAATTCCGTACCTTCTGGAACTGCTTGGGGATTAAACAGATGATGAAAAGTCTGCACACGCAGGCTTTTTTCTTTGGAAACCCGTTATTCATGAAAAGTTTCATTACAAAAAGATAAGTAATTGACAGTCTTTTTGAATATTCATTGTTTTTGTTCAGAAAATTGATGCCCGTTTCTTAACCAATCCTTAATTTGATATCCTTCTTCAGTGCTAAAATAGTTTTATTACACTTGGTTTTTCCATACTGTTTTGTATGGTTATATCAAGTTAACAACAGTTTTATTTTCAAAGGAGGAACGAAATGAACTACAACACAAAGAAGCTGGCCGCTGTTCTTTCCGCTGCTGCGATGACTCTGACTATGGTCGGATGCTCCAGCAAGGAAGCTGCTCAGCCTGCAGGTGACGGTGCTACTTACACCTACAACACAACTACTACAGCACCGAGCACATGGTCTCCTACTGACTGGCAGACCAACAACGAAGGTGCAATTCTGGGCTACACAACTACACCTCTCTACGATTTCGAAATGAACGAAACAAAGGACGGCTATGTGATCTATCCTGCAGCTGCTTCCGCAATGCCTCAGGACATCACTGCTGAACTGACAGCTGAACAGAAGGCTCTGTATGGTCTGCCTGAAGATGCTGCAGAAGGCTATGCATGGAGAATTACTCTGAATGACAAGCTGACATGGCAGGATGGCACAAAGATCAATGCCGATACTTATGAATATACACTCCAGCAGTTCCTGAACCCTTCCATGAAGAACTACCGTGCTTCTTCCTACTATGAAGGTATGGGCGGTCTGGCTAATGCAAAGAGCTACTATGGCGGCGGCAAGTCCTACGTCAATGCAAACGAATCCGTTGGCTATGATGCTGCAGATACAGCAGGCGTCATCATCAACACAGGCGAATCCAATGCTTTCTGGGGCACATCCATGGATTCCGCTTATAACGATTACGGTCCTGACTACTTCACACTGGAAGATGGTACAGACTTCTTCGAAAAGTATGAAGCTGATACAGATATCCCTGTTACAGATGAACTCATCGCTGATCTGAAGTACCTGGGTGTACAGGCAGGCGATCCTAATGAAGCAGACTGGATTGAATGGTGCTTCACAGTTGAAACAGGTGAAGCTGCCAAGTGGGAAGATGAAGTCGGAGGCCAAGCGGTCTTAGGAAGA
>JAZUHS010000219.1:0-2421 GCA_045641845.1 Bulleidia sp.
CCGGACTTCAGAAGGATACGGGTAATCAGACATCCGGATCGACCGGAAGAACAACATGCAATCCCTGATAGGGGATAAGGGAATGTGAGGATCCCAGAAGAGGTGCAGGCAATTGTGCTTCTCAAAGGAATAAATCGTATCGATTTATTCTATTTCTCATTAGCCAACCCGTTAGCAACAGCGCTCATTTTTCAGTGTTACTGTTTTATGAACACTGTGCTAATGGACTCTTGGATGTTTGTGTAAGTGTCAGTGTTTGCGGAAATAAGCACATGCGAATGCACCGGGACCGACATGGACACCGATAACACCTGCAATCAGGATGTTCTGCTTATAGGCTTCTGTATGTGCCCACAGCTGTGCACTGTGTTCCTTGTACTGTTCCAGAAGAGTATCCTCATTGCCGGAGTAGGCAAGCATGATCGGCTTGTCATAATCGATTTCACCTGTTTCTGCTACCTTCTCATCCATGGTATGCATACCGCCCTTAATACCGCGGGGCTTGCCTACCAGAACGATTTCACCTTCGACAAGAGTGATGACCGGCTTGATGCGAAGCAGACCTGCGGCAGCAGCGATCGCACCGGAGATACGTCCGCCCTTGCGCAGATACTCTAAAGTATCCAGTGTCGCAAACAGGATGACATCTCTCTTTCTGTTTTCCAGCTCTTCTACAATCTCAGCTGCAGTTTTTCCGGCATCGGCCAGCTGTACAGCATATTCGATCAGAATACCGGAACCTAAGGCAGCACTCAGGGAATCCACAACATGAACGTTGGGGAAGTCTTCAGCTACCATGCGGGCAGACTGGTATGTACCGGAAAGCTTGGAAGACAGGGCAATATAAATTGCTTCACTGCCATCTGCAGTTGTTTCACGGAAGTATTTTTCAAATGTAGCGGGGGAAGGCTGGGATGTTGCAGGAATATCCTTAGCCGCAACCAGCTTCTTATAGAATTCCTGCTTAGTGAGGTTAACACCATCCAGGTATTCCTGACCATCGATACGGAACAGCAGCGGAATAGATGTGACTCTGCCCACATAAGCGGCAGAGATGTCGGATGCAGAATCTGCGATAATTCTAACTGTCATATATGCTCCTTCATTACTGTAAATGCATTGCGTTGAGATTCTCACTGATGACAGTCAGACATCTGAGAAGTACTCTGAGATCTTCCTTCGTCAGTGACTTTGTTGCATTCATAACAACCTCATCAATCTCCTTAGCCAGACGTTCACCGACTGATCTTCCCATACTTGTCAGAATCAGCGGGCTTCTGTACTTCTTAGCCGCAGAGATTTCTGTATAGAGATAACCATTCTTCTCCAGGTCGCTTAAGGATCGTGAAATAGCAGACTTATCTTCACCGCAGATTGTGCATAATTCAGCGGCAGTCATCGGTCCGAATGTGAAGAGATAGTAAAGACAGGAAACATAAGGACCTTTTAAATCAAAGCCGGACATCTTTTCCTGCTTCAGACGCTTGATGCTGCGATTGAGTCTGTTTACAAGAACAGTGAATGTTTCAAATCCAGTAGACATACTTCTCCTCCTTTGTAGTTGTTGTAAAATCAACATCGTCTAGGATACTCTTGAGATGTTGAAAATGCAACAAGTTTGATTCATCATTGATTCTTGACTTTTTCCATTTCTGATAGATGATTATTAGGTGAGACTATACTTATTTCTATATGTCCTGCAGAGAAAGGGGATGGATCATTCATGGCTGATGCGAATCTGAAAAATAAGAACAGATTTGATCTGATTGAACTTATTTATACACTGAGACAGAGAACTGCTGATCTTGAAAGAGAACAGAAGTCCCTGATGTATCAGATTGATGAACGTGACAAGCTGATCTCTTCCGCAAACAATATTGCGGATGCCGTACTTGCTGTAAATGACGTACAGACTGCGGTGATCCGTGCTGCCAAGGATTATCTGGAATCTCTGCAGAAGGTTATGGCAGATCGTGAAGAACGTGTCATCGATTTCCGTGCTGAAGTCAGAAGAGAAGCAAATGGTATTGTCAAACAGGCTGAAGAACTTGCCAGGGATATGATGAGACAGGTCATTGAACTGAATGATGCTGTAGATGCCCGTGCAAAGAAGCAGGCGGGTGAGATTGTACAGAAGGCGGAAGAGGCCTACAGATGCAATCAGGTTGACTGCACACAGATGATGAATGAAGCCCTGGAAGAACAGCAGGTACAGTGGAATAACTACCGTCTGTCGGCCGGCAGAATGCTGCAGAACAACAGAGAACTGCAGACAATGTTCAAGGTGATTGAAATGATCAACGAAGCTGAAAAGGAACACGAAAATGACGAAGCTGAGTGATCATGAGATTTCAATTCCTTCCATGGAGGAAATTGAAAAAGAAAGAGACAGACTGGCTTATCAGAGCAGATACAGAAGAG
>JAZUHS010000220.1:0-2037 GCA_045641845.1 Bulleidia sp.
TATGATCGAAATACAGGCTGACGCTTTTGACAGGCATAAATACATGGAAACCCATGTCAAAGGAAATAATCCGCACTTTACAGTAGCGTATTTGAGACTGAAACATATCTATATACTGCCATAACGAAAGAAGGAATTTAGATGGCATTAGTTTTTATTGTCGAAGATGACACAAGTATACAAGAAATAGAAATGATTGCATTAAAGAACAGCAATTATATGGTACAGGCATTTGACCGTGCATCCACCTTTTATGAAAAACTGGAGGAAATCATCCCTGATCTGGTACTCCTCGATATTATGCTTCCGGATGAAGATGGCTACAAGATTGTACGTAAGCTGAGAAGTAATCCGAAAACAAGAAGGGTTCCGGTGATTATGATCACGGCAAAGACGACGGAAATGGACATGGTCAAGGGGCTGGATGACGGCGCAGATGATTATATAAGAAAGCCATTTTCTGTGATGGAGCTGCTGTCCCGTGTTCGTGCATTGCTGCGCAGGTCACATGAGGACAAACCGGAGCATCTGATTGTCGGAAATATCATGTTGGACAATGAAAAACATGTCGTTGTAGCAGGAGAGAAAAACATCGAGCTGACATTAAAAGAATTTGAACTTCTTCATTATTTGATGCTGAATGAAGATATTGTCCTCTCTCGTGAGTTGATCATGCGTTATGTGTGGGGCGTGGATTTTGAAGGAGAAAGCCGAACCGTTGATATGCATATCAAAACTTTGCGTCAGAAACTTGGTGAGTATGGAAAACAGATCAGAACAACTCGCGGTATCGGTTATGCGATAGGGGCTGATATGGGAGCAGATGCATGAAACAAAAAATTAACCTCCGACTCGGCTTTATTGCCTTAATCGCGATTGCATTCGCAACGCTGGGTATTACTTTGGTTCATTACAGCTTGTTTCAAACACAGGTGCGAAGCGATCTGAAACTGAATGCAAGGCTCCTGATGGAGACAGAAGTGTTTCAGAATGCCCATCATACACTGGATGATACGAACAAGCATATAGACACTTCCGCACTTGAAAGACTGAATTCGAAGACACTACGTATCACCTGGATCGCTGAGGATGGAACAGTTCTGTTTGATAACGATACGGATATAAGTGGCCTGCCTAATCATCTTGACAGGCCTGAGATACAAGATGCACTTACAAACGGTGAAGGCGAGAGTATCCGAAGGTCTGACACTTTGAATATGAATACCTTTTATTATGCGCTTCTTCTGGAAGATGGCACTATACTTCGTGTATCTATGGAAGCCCGTAATATTACCAGCGTCTTTCTGACATCTCTGCCTGTAATCCTTGTGATTGCAGTCATCATCCTCTTCATCTGCATCCTGATCGGTCATTATCTGACGCGTCAGCTTTTGAAGCCGATTGAACAGATGGCGGAGCATCTGGATGATCAGAAAGGAGAACCGGCATATCGGGAACTGCAGCCTTTTGCAGATAAGATCCGAAGCCAGCATGAAAACATTCTCCTTGCGGCAAAAAGCCGTCAGGATTTCACGGCAAATATTTCTCATGAACTGAAAACACCGATCACCGCAATATCCGGGTATGCGGAACTCATTGAGAACAGGCTCGTGGAAGGTGAGGCTGAAGTTCATATAGCTAAGCAGATCAGGCATAACGCAAACCGATTGCTTTTGCTGATTACAGATATTATTCAGCTGTCCGAACTGGATCACAGAGAATTGCCAAGAGAATTCGAACAGACGGATCTGTTTCAGATTGCACAGGAGTCTGTTGCTGATTTACGGCTGACAGCAGCCGGGAAATCGGTTTCTTTATCATGCCGGGGGGTTTCAGCTGGTATCAATGCTGATCGTGGACTGATTCGCGAAATGATAGATAATCTTGTACAGAATGCCATTCAGTATAATCGAACAGGCGGCTCGGTAGAAGTCTTTGTGACGATTGAGAATGGGCATCCAAAGATACAAGTAAAGGATACCGGAATAGGCATTCCGATCGATCAGCAGGAACGTGTCTTTGAGCGGTTTTATCGTG
>JAZUHS010000221.1:0-12488 GCA_045641845.1 Bulleidia sp.
TTACATCCACCTAAAAACCATACTTATGATTCATGAAAGGCCCGCCGAAAAGAGTATCTCCAATGCCATATACGAATTTTGCGGATAACGAAAAAGCTCTAGCCATTGTTGCCATTATTGCTCAACTCCATTCTTCTTTCACTAATCTTCGTAACTTTATTTTACCTGAATCAGATAAATCTTCAACCGCTATTATGTCTGAACGAAGAGAAAAGTGTAAGCGTTTGCATGATTTGGGTGAAACGGCTTTCATTACTGCTTCAGCAGCGCCTGTACACGTTTATAGTCAGGCATATGTTCTGCAACAACTGCATAGAAGGCAGCGGAATGATTTGCCACTAACAGATGCGCATATTCATGAAGCAGAACATATTCAAAGCATTCGAGCGGATAATGAATCAGACGTGAGGAAAGACGGATACTCGCATTGGCCGGTGTGCAGGAGCCCCACCTTCCGGTCATATAGCGGATGGTGATCTTCGGCAGCGGCAGACGGTTTCTCAGGCAGATCCTGTCATCCCATCTGCCTCTGTATGCATCTGCCAGCTCTGCGATCTTTCTGCCGGCATACGCATAGAACACTCTCTCGATTTCTTCAGCACTGTTTTCGCGCACATGCATGATGATCCGATCTTCCGTCACACGCATGGAAGCACGTGCGGAAATGATCAGTTCCACCGGATATTCTTTTCCCATCCAGGTTGCAGTCCCTTGTGTTCCTGTCTGAATATGACCTGCCCGCTTCTGTACCTTGCCCAGCGTACGTTCAATCCACTGTGCTTTGGATTGAATGAAGAGTTCAATCTTCTTCTTTGACGTGGTTCTGCTGCAGGAGACATGCAGAATCCCATCCGGTGTCACACGCAGATACATGTTTCGTATTCTTTTGTATGTAATTTCAACAGGATATACTGTTCCATTGATTTCGATCTGCATAAAGCCTCCTTTTTCTCTTCAATTCTACACCTGATCAGAAAAAACCACTTGCAGTATGTTCTTTTATCACTTATACTATTACTTGCCTGTGGCGGTTGTGGTGAAGTTGGTCTAACACACTGGATTGTGGCTCCAGCACTCGTGGGTTCGAACCCCATCAATCGCCCCTGCAAAGGATCAGGACTTCGGTTCTGATCTTTTTCTTTATCTTCCGACCAGAACCTGTACATGCAGGTTCTTTTTTAATTCCTGCACTGTTCATATTACCTGCATTTCTGCATTCTCCCCTTAAGAAACAGAAAAAGAGACCGAAGTCTCTTCATATTGTCAGAATGTGCGTTCCTTGACAATGATTTCCGCCGCATCCATCTTTGCGCCCTTTGCCAGCAGCACTTCCTCCAGAGGATTAGGTGCAGCAAGCGTAAAGGTCAGATCACCGATGGACTGCACAGCCGCAAGGTTATTGACGAAAGCCAGACACTTCTCCATGTCTCCGCTCATCAGGGCAACATGCAGTGCTTTGCCATGCTGGAAACGGGCCCCGGCAATGACGATGGAGCCGCTTTCCTCATCTTTGTATACCATGCCGTTAGAAGCAAAGTCCTTCAGGTTTTCCGGGTTGAAGTGATAGAAGGTACGGGAAACAGACAGCCATCCGTTATATGTTTCCTGATCCTTCATCAGTTCCTCACATGCATCCGGTGTCAGCGGATGAAAGTGTGCATCTGTTTCTGTCATCTCAGGCGTCAGATGATAGCCATGGAAGACCTGTACGGTATACAGATCATACTTTTCAGCAAGAGAGGAACTCTTGATGTTCTTCATGCCTGTATACATGGCGATAGAAGAGCAATGATATTTCTCTGCCAGCTTAAGGTATTCGTCATAGATCATCTTACCCGCGCCCATACGCTGATATTCGGGTGTGACACGAAGACATTCCAGCCATCCGGAATTGTCTGCGAGTACAGTGAAACGACCAATACCGATCATATGTCCTTCATCATATATGCCGATCAGTTCCCCTGCACTTCTGCGATAAAGTTCCCAGGCGTCCTTGAGATACGTGTAGCTGCCCATCGTATCTGCTTCTACTTTGACTGCCTGTGCGATTTCATTGTCCTGTACATACTTAGCTGTAAATTTCATGTAAGTATTGTAGCACTGTCCTCTTTGTCCAGACATAGAGAATATGCTTTACTCTCGTGCCTGCTTCAGTGTCATCAGGTAGCGATAGATCTCACTCTCTTTCGCAAGTTCTGCTTCCCCTTCCTCATAGGCAGATGATGCCGGGAAAAAGCGCAGTGTCCCTGTGCTTTCGGCAAGTGACAGAATCTCCACATCTTCCGCCTGCACAGCAATCTCCACCAGATACGGCATGCCGGTGTAGTGCACATCATCCCAGTTATAGCCCTGATAATCCTTTACGGAGATCACTCTTGCCTGATGCATCAGACAGCCTGTTACAGGCGCATCCTCGTGTCGTTCTATGGTCAGATGAATATCTGTCCGCATTCCTGCAATCACACTTCCCATAGCCGCTAAATCCGTCTCAGCCGCATATGCCGTCTGCCCTTTCTTCAGCATTGTCACCGCCCGATCCGGCAGATCCTGCTGATCATAGAGCATAGTGCGATAAAACGGAGAACCGGCAGGTATCTTCCCCTGAATATCCGTATATTTGCCTATGATCTCTTCTTCCTTTGTACAGGTATTGGCCAGGATGTACTGACCGGGAATCTTCACTTCAATCACATCCGCAGATGTGATCATGGTTCTTGGCGGAATGTCCGCTGCTGCAAGAAATGTACTTTTCTGATCGATCCTGCGCGTAACAGTGATGCGAAACAGCAAGGTCATAGCCGCAAGAACCAGAGAAGCCAGCACAGTGCATAACAGCATCTTCATCATCAGTTTCTTCATCTTCTTCACCTCTTCTGCTATACCTATACGCACTTTCTTTCCATTCTCCCCTGACAGAATTAAAAATCCCCCGAAGGAATGCTTCGCTGCGGAAACATTCCTTTTCAGGGGATATTAAGATGACAGTCTTTGTTCAGAAATTACTTTCTTCTGATTGCAAACCACGCTGCGCATGCCAGTGCTGCAGCTGCAATCATCAGACCGCCCAGCAGACCGCCATTGAATACATCACCTGTATTCACACCTGTCTGAGGCTTAACCGGTTCAGCCGGCTTTACAGGTTCTTCAGGCTGTACAGGCTGTTCAGGTTCTGCAGCTTCTTCAACCACGATTTCACATGTACCGACAACACGGCCATTGAGGTTAACAGTGATTGTGTATGTACCGGGAGCCAGAGTTTCCAGGCAGGCATCACTCAGAACAACATTGCCTTCTTCATCCACTGTGAATGCATCTTCAGGCAGAACTGTTTCTGTTTCACCATCACTGAGAACATATTCAGGTGTGATTTCCTGCTGGAACAGCCAGTGCATCGGAGTACCTTCTTCAGTTTCGTTGAAGACCTTGACCCAGCTCCAGTGCTTCAGACCGTTGTTAGCGATATTAGTAATACCTACAGTCGCCATTTCTTCATCGGAGAAGATCTTGATCATGTTGTTTTCATCGCCAAGGTTAGCCATGGAATCATACATAGCGATAGAGGAGTTCTTGCCGCATGTACCATCTGTTTCAGCATGTGTGAAGTAGATCGGAACGTTCAGCAGAGCTTCAGTATTTACATCAGCAGCTACCATTTCCCGAGCTTCTTCATCCCACTGATAAACTGTACCAGCCCAAGCTTCTTCAAATTCGGAAGTGATCTGTTCAAGATCAGCACCCCATCTGTAGTGAACCTGAACGATCGGGTCCATGGAACACATCGCAATTGCACCTGCAGTCAGTTCAGGGTTCTGCATGACAAAGCGCATTGTTGCACCGCCGCCGGAGGAAGCACCTGTAACATATACTCTTGTTGCATCAACAGTACCCTGATCAATCAGATCGTTGACAAGAGCAGCCTGCAGAGCATTGTTCTGGTCAATGAGCTTCTTCTTGTTTTCATTGCCGGCAGCACCATAGGAATAGTTATCATTGGCAACCTGAATCATCAGAACTGCACATTCATAGCCTTCTTCATTCCATGCTGTCAGACCACGGTTGGCAATCAGAGTATTTTCAATATCCTGTCTTCTGCCATATTCGCCGCCGCCATGATTCCAGATGACCAGAGGCAGGTTTGTCTTATCGTTGCCTGCTTCATCCTTAGGTACATACAGAGCATACTTACGTGTCAGACCAGCATAAGTAAATTCACCTCTGTAAGCATCATCCAGAGTATCAATAGTGATAGATGTAACATCAGCCTTAGTGAATGTCAGTTCAGGCAGAGCTGTGCATTCTACTGTCCAGGGAACTTCACTGAGGGAAGGTGTGTACATACCGGGATAACGGAAAGGTCTGAAGTTCAGAGTGATCACATCACCATCTACAGATACTTCCAGTTCATCATCAACATATGCCCATGTTTCATCTGCGCCGTCAGGATTGCCGATGCATGAAGAGCCGTTGTTCTTGATATCAAAATCAGCTGCTGTCAGATTCTGTACTGCGTCAGCATCAGAAACCTTGATATCAAAGCCGTATACTTCTCTCTGACCATCGCCAACAAGAGTGTGTGCTGTGATGGACTGGATTTCTACGGATTCAGCCTTAGCGGGGTTAACTGCTGCTGCAAGCATCAGTACACTGGCCGCAAGGCAAAGTGATTTCTTCATCATAAAAGAAATACCTCCTGTCATAAAGGAAATGATAGCAATTACATGCACTGCAAAACATGCAAAATAATAACCTGGAAAAACAAAAAAATAGCCATTTGGCTATTTTCAGATGTTATTTTCACGACGATACTTCGCCGGAGAAATACCGTGGATTTCCGTGAAGGCGGAAGTGAACGCACGCACATTCGGGAAACCGATCAGTTCGCTGATATCCTCAACCTGCATATCACTGCGCAGCAGTTCCTCTGCCTTTTTGCAGCGGATCTCGTTGATATACTCATGCATGGTCTTGCCGGTATGCGCCTTGAAGGTGCGGGCCAGATACGGATAGGAAAGATGCAGGGCTTTGCTTACCCGTTCAGTATCAAAACGTTCATTGTAATGAGCATTCAGATAACGAATGCAGAGATACAGTGAGTTTTCACTGTGATGAACGAAATCTCTGTGATCCAGATGATGATCTACCAGTTCAATGAGCATCTGATCCAGTGCATTCTGAATTCTGAGCAGATCGTTCTTATGCCATGCCCTCAGCATATTCTCAAGGTGCGAACGAATAATGCTGCGGCGGGATTCCATCACGGCAAAGCGGATATTTTCGAAACCGGGAATTCTGCTCTGCATATAGTCATGATTGATTTTAATACAGTAGCCATGGTAGCTGCGGGAACGATCCTGTACACGGCTGGCATGAATTTCGTTGCAGTTGACCAGCAGGAAATCCCCTTCATCAATCAGACCGTCATGATCTTCCAGACGATACAGTACACCATTATTCACCGGTACAATCACTTCAAGACCGGAATGCCAGTGCAGGGCAACCTGTGTACGGTTGTTCATACCGGGCTCACGATTGAATTCTTCGATAAACCACGGCAGTCCCGATTCATAGATATCATTTTCGAAAAACACTTCATGCAGCGGATTGTCGTAGGGAATACGTACTGCACAAGGGATGTACTGGTCTGTATTTTTCATGACTCTTCCTCTCTACGATTCATTCTACATGAATCTGTCTCATAAACCCTCGACCATGAACCATGATTTATACACTGCCCCTACGATGTTCAAAAAAAGCTTTCCGGTATAAAAGGAAAGCTTTTAAGCTATGTTTTGTATCAGCCGACTAGATAACGATCCTGCAGGACACGGATTCTTTCATCGTCAAAGCCGATGGAAGCCAGAAACTGTTCTGCAGAACCATACTTCTTTTCAATCACCTGAAAGAATGCAGTCAGGTATTCACGCTTAACCAGGAATACATCACGGATGGCTGCGGCAGCTTTCAGATCACGCGACATCAAAGCAACAAGCAGATAGTATTTGCGTGCTCGCTTTACTGCACTCTTCAAAGAAGTCAGATAATCTTCCATGATAACTTCATCGCTGAAGCCCATCAGCTTCAGAAACAGTGCACTGATAATACCGCAGCGATCCTTGCCTTCCGTGCAGTGCCAGAGAATTGTATCCTCTTCAGACATGGAACAGATTACTTCGAGTGCTTCTCTGATCTTTTCAACACACTGATCATCTTCAATGAATTCTGTATACAGCTGGATCATATCCGGAATCATCTTCAGCTTTTCCTCATTGCTCTTTTCATGAGAAATGCCTGCCTTTGCCTCAGAAAGAATCGATACATGATGAATAATGCCAGGATATTCATCCGGTCCTTCACTCTTTTCCGTCACTGTACGAAGATCGAGAATATGAAACAACGGATAGGTGCCCAGAAAATCATGATCTTTCTTCTTCAAACCGACAAGTGCAGCGGAACGCAGAAAATGGCCTACGCGAAGATGTCTGCCCTGCGTATTTGTATACATGCTTAAATCTCTGAAGTTTCTGATCATATATGTTTCTTCCTTTGCCAGATACTATGATAGCAAATTTTAGAGAACAATAAAAAAACCGAAGTGATCGGATGATCAGACTTCGGTTTTCATGGTTTTGATTAAGCTTCCTTATGTTCTTCCAGGTAAGCCTTGATTGCAGCCTTAACATCAGGCTTGCAGGGCTTGCACTGTTCGATAGTGCAGTCACCGCTGACGAGCTTGTCAGCCATACCTGCGCAGCCGGGGTTACCGCAGCCGCCGCAGTTGTATCCAGGCAGCATAGCCAGGACATCTGTGACTCTTGTATCTTCCTTAACATAGAATACTTTAGATGCAAATCCGAGAACTCCGCCAAGAGCAGCACCCAGAACAAGCATCAGAACAAACGCTTTAACAATTGCCATTTCAGTCTTCCTCTTTTCTGCTATTTCGACGCATTGTACAATCTGCGATTCCGCATGCAGTGCAGTCAGGCAGCAGATCCTCGCAGCCCTCCGGTACCGGTGTCTTCGCATTTTCAATGCGGAGAACAACATTCAGTACTACCAGTACTGCAGCGATCGCTATTGCAGCAATGATCTTCATAAGTGCTTATACCAGACCGGCCAGAGCAGAGAATGCTACAGCCATGATTCCGGCAATGACGAATGCGATCGGGTTGCCCTTGAAAGGCTTCGGCAGATCGCAGCCGTTCAGGTATTCACGGATTGTCGCAAAGATGACGAGCATCAGCATGAAACCTGCGGGAGTTGCGATGGAATTAACAACCATTTCAATGAAATTGTACTGGTTGGAGATGTTTGCCTGTGCAACGTACAGAACTGTACAGTTTGTAGTGATCAGAGGCAGGAAGATACCCAGCTGCTTGTACAGAGACGGGGATGTCTTCTTCAGGAACAGTTCAACAAACTGAACGAATGCAGCAATCAGCAGGATGAATGTAATCAGCTGCATGTATTCGAGTCCGAAAGGAGCCAGAACGAAGTTATAGAGGCACCAGGACAGTACGGAAGAGCCGAAGATTACGAAGATAACGGCCAGACCCATACCTACTGCATTTTCGAGCTTTGTGGAAACACCCATGAACGGGCACATGCCCAGGAACTTAGTCAGGACAATGTTGTTAATCAGCATAGCGCTGAAGAATAATGCAAACAGATTCATTATTTCTTAGCCTCCTTCTTTGCAGGCTTGTTCTTGGATTCCTTGTATACAGCGCACAGAGCAGCCAGTACAGCGAATGTGAAGAATGCACCTGTTTCGCCTGTCAGCATCGGAATTTCGAAGCCGGCAGGAATAATCTTGGCATTGAAGATTACGGCATTAGTGAAAGGATTGTTCAGGGAAATAGCACCTGTACCCAGCAGCTGTCTGATCAGGGACATAACAATCAGGGATACTGTGTAAGCAATACCCATTGTCAGACCGTCCATTGCGGATTCAGCCATGTTGTGTTCGCATGCATAAGCTTCGGCACGGCCGAGGATGATGCAGTTAACAACGATCAGGGACAGGAATGCACCCAGAGCTGTATAGAGAGCAGGAGTGAATGCATGCATGAACATTTCCAGAATAGATACCAGTGTTGCGATGACAACGATGTATACCGGGATATGAATATCATCCGGTGTAACCTTTGCCAGTACGGATACGATTACGTTGGACAGAATCAGGACGATTGTTACACCAACACCCATACCCAGCGCATTGTTGAGGGATGTGGAAATAGCCAGAGTAGAGCAGATTCCCAGGTACAGACCGAATACAGGATTTTCTGTAATCATCTTGTCCAGAAGACCGGACTTTTTCTTATTTTCGCTCATGTCGCCCTCCTTACTTAGCAGCCTGGATAGCTGCAGCAGCAATTGTATTCATTGCCTTAGATGTGAATGTAGCACCTGTTTCGAAATCAACAACTGTATCAGCTGTAGCACCTTCGAACTTAGCGCAGCCGCCTTCTTCGAATACACTGTCGCCGACATGGTCGCCGTTATCGCCGCCGTCTACATTTGTAATGGAAACGATTGCACCGTTTTCAACCTTGACTGTTGCTGTAACAGCACCGTTGAAGCCTTCAGCAGAAACTGTATATGTACCATCGCCGTTGTCTACAACTGTAGCACCGGAAGCATCTGTTTCACCCAGAGCAACAGCTACGGGAGCTGCCGGAGCAGCAGGTGTGTTAGCGGATGCATCGAAGGCAATACCCTGCAGACCATTGAAGATTTCTTCAGCCTGTGTAACAGCAGCACCCAGAGCGGAGGATGTTACTGTAGCACCGGAGATCAGAGGCATAGCATCTGTAGATGTCAGAGCCAGAACCTGATTGATGTAATCTTCTTCCCAGCACTTGGAACCCTTACCGCTTGTTTCAGAGGATGTCAGGCCCTTGTAACCGGAGATCTTGCCATCGTTGTCGAAAGCCATGATGAATGTAAATGCATCGGAAGCATAACCGTTTCCGTGCAGTGTGAAGATGTAGCCCTTGCCTTCTGCAGCATATACGCCATCAACGAGGTCGTAGTCGCCTGCAACATCAGCAGTTACATCCTTGAAGGAAGCACCCGGGTAGAACTCTTCGAGAGTTGCCTTGATGGATGCCATATTGTTTTCTTCGATAATCGGAGCTGTGACGCTGTTTACAGCAGCCAGCAGTGCACCTGCAACTGCAGATACGATTGCCAGGAGGATTGCCTTGTACTGAATAGAATTCTTATCCATGAGAAATACCTCCTTACAGTGTTGCACCAACTGCGAGTGCTACAACGATGCAGACTGCAGAGATGATTGCAACATACTTAGTGAACTTCGCAGCCTGCTTGATCTGATTGCCATCGAAAATCTTATCGATTGCAGGAGTCAGCATGTTCATGAGCAGGATGGAGAACAGAACACCATCCGGAAGATTTGCCTTCCAGCGGATGATCAGAGTGAGGCATGCTGTACCAACAGCGAATACCACTCTGCCGGGGATGGATACAGGTGTTGTTACCGGGTCAGTGATCATGAATACTGCACCGAACAGAACACCACCGGAGAGAACGTTGAATACTGCATACCACAGACCAGCGCCCTTAATCAGACCAACAATCAGAGACAGAGCGAATACTGTTACCAGATATACGCATGTCAGATGCCAGTCGATGTCTTCCTTCCAGATCAGGTAAGCGCCGCACAGCAGAATCAGGATTGCGCATGTAGCACCGATAACAGATGTATAGTTACCTGTGAGCATGTTGCCCAGACCGCCGAACTTTGTGATGAAGCCGCCGAATTCTTCAGAAGTCATCATCCAGCCCTTGCCTGCCATTTCTGTAACAGGAGTAGCACCTGTGACGAAGTCAGCATTTGTGCTGCTGCCGAATGTGTTCATGATCAGAGCTTCACCGAACGCTGCCGGATTGAAGATATTCTGACCGAAGCCGCCGAATACGAGCTTACCGAATACTACAGCGATGACTGTAGCAACGATTACTGCGTAGTAGCTTACTTCGATTCTTGTAATCAGAGTCAGGATAATAGCAGTAACCCAGCCATAGGAGTGGAATACTTCCTTGGGATTCTTGCCGATCATCTTGAAGTAAACAGCTTCAGTTGCCAGAGCAGCAACAGAAGCAAATGCTGCCATCAGGATTACGCGCAGACCATAAGCTGCACCGAACTTGACACCATACCAGACCGCAGAGAATGTCAGAACAGCAAGCAGGCAGGCTGTCAGATCAGCCATGATACCTGTTGTAGACTGTGCGGAACGATAGTTAGGTGAAGGTCTAAAACCGAATTTCATTACTTCTTACCTCCCCTTGCAGCCTGCATGATGAATCTCTTACCCTTTCTGACGTTTTCTGTAACGTCAATCTTGGAAGGACATACATATGTGCACATACCACATTCAATGCAGTCCATGACACTCAGCTTGTTCAGAGCTGCCTTATCAACAACCTTAGCTGCCTTGGCAATTCTTACAGGTTCCAGACCGGACGGGCAGAATTCTGTGCACTTACCGCAGCGCAGGCAAGGAACTTCGTCCTTAGGTGCGTTCTTCAGAACAGTCAGACCATTGTTAGGAGCAGCAACTACGAACTGATCGTTCGGAATTGTTCTACCCATCATAGGACCGCCTGCTACCAGCAGAACATCATCAACACCATCTTTGTAGCCGCCGCATGCATCGATGATTTCATGTACCTTTGTACCGATCGGAACGAGAACGTTCTGAGGGTTGGCAATTGCATCACCGGATACTGTTACGTACTTGTGAGTAATCGGCATACCATTGTCGATTGCATTACCCAGAGCGATTGCTGTGGAAGCGTTGTTCAGGATGCAGCCTGCTTCGATCGGCAGTCTGTCATAACGCTTGCCAGTCAGCTGGAATACCAGTGTACGTTCCCAGCCCATCGGGTAGAGGTTAGGAACCAGACGGATTTCGATCGGAGTGCCGGCAAATGCCTGCTGCAGCTGAGCGATCTGTTCCTTCTTGTCTTCCTTAATTGCTACACAGCCCTTTTCTGCCTTGGACAGCTTGAACAGTGCAAGAGTACCTGTAACCAGCTGAGCCATGTTAGCTTCAATGTTCTTGTAGTCTGCTGTCAGGTAAGGTTCGCATTCTACTGCGTTTACGATGAACAGCTTAACGTTTTCAGGCTTCATATACTTTACATAAGTAGGGAAACCTGCACCACCAAGACCCAGCATACCTGCGTTCTTTACGAAAGCATGTACTTCTTCCCAGCTTGCGTTTGCATAGTCAAACGGTTCGAAAGCACGAACAGCTGTGTGCTTGTGGTCATTCTGGATCCGTAAATGATCTGCCGGTGCCATACCGGAAGTCATGAATTTTTCAATCGCCGTAACGGTTCCAGATACCGGCGAAAACAGCGGAAGATAGAAATGGTCGTTTCTTTCCGCTACCTTTGTTCCGACTTTTACTTCATCGCCAACCTGGACGCACGGTGCGCACGGAGCGTTACCGTTTACCAGGGGAATCCATACAACATCAGGATCAATTGTTGTCAGCACATCCTTGTGCATTGTCAGATCCTTATGTCCGTTCAGATGAGTATGCATCGGTCCTTTTAACAGTGACATAATGTCCTTCTCCTCCCCTTCATGTGAATCATAGAAAAGTATAGCATCATTTAAAAGAGATTACCATGCGCTCGCTGAATAATCACCATACCCAAAAGTAATACATTTCCCAGCTGCATCACGCTGAACAGCAGATTGCGAAGTCAGGAATTCCGATCATTCAGATGAGCAAACTCTGCTCTTTTCTTTATAGAAATGGAAAACATGCTATAATACGGAAACTATGAAGAAAATGATAACTGCGCTGGCCTGTGCAAGTGTGCTCATGACCGGCTGTGCACCTTCGGTGCCCTCTGTACCCAGCGTACAGGAAAAAACTGCATATACAAATCTCACTACAGATGTCGGCTTCGATACGATCTTCTCTTATAAGGAGAATGCGGCGTATGAGGAGGAAGCATCCGCTCGTTTTGAAGGCTGTTCCGAGATTCTCAGAAAGTACAACGATCTGTTTGATATTTATAACAGCTATGAAGGCGTTAACAACCTCAAGACGATCAATGACAATGCCGGTATTGCTCCGGTAGAGGTAGATCCCGTGATCATCGACATGCTCAAGATGGCACGTGACTTCTATGATCTTTCCCGCGGTGAATTCGACATCACCATCGGTGCTCTGCTTCATGTATGGCATAACTACCGTGATGAAGGCATTGATCTGAATACACAGGGAAAACTTGGCAACCTGCCTTCTGATGAAGAACTGCAGGAAGCTGCCAAGCATAAGGGATGGGAACATGTCATCATCGATGAAGAAGCTTCCACAGTTTATATTGATGATTGTGATGTATCTGTAGATGTCGTGGGTATTGCAAAAGAGTATACTATACAATGTGTAATTGTTTATATGCAGTACCATGGGATTGAATCCGGTTTCGTCAATGTC
>JAZUHS010000222.1:0-3700 GCA_045641845.1 Bulleidia sp.
TACTGCGGATACTCCAGCAGTCCGTTCTCATAGGACTCATCTTCCGTACTTGCCTGCTTGATGACTCCATCTAACAGACGAATGATGGAATCAGAGATAATCATCGCCGGATATTCCCCGCCTGTGACAACATAGTCACCGATCGATACCGGTTCATCCACATGCTTCATAACACGGGCATCAATGCCTTCATAATGTCCGCAGATAATGATCAGATGTTCCTTTTCGGCAAAAGCATGAGCCTTGCTCTGATGATAAGGCACACCTGCAGCAGCGGTCATGATGGTATAGCTCTGCTCTGTCTTTACGGACTGCAGAGCCTCCAGCACCGGCTGACAGCGCAGAATCATTCCTGCCCCGCCACCATAGGGTGAATCATCAATATGACGGAAACTGCCATGCGCAAAGTCCTTGATATCAATGATCTCTACTTCCGCAATGCCCTTGGCAATGGCATGAGAAGGTACCGGACTGTGAAGGAAGCCTTCAAACATTTCCGGAAACATCGTCAGAATACTGATCTTCACAATCAGAAACCACCGATCGTAATGGAATCATCCATATCTGTAATAACCTGCTTGAGACGTTCGTATGTATCCTGATAACCCCAGAGATGATCATCATCCATCTGAGAGAAAGGAATGATGTCAAAGTTATCAATATAGTAGTCACGGTAATATGTATAGTGCAGATCACAATGCACATCACTGATCTCCACCTTCTTCATGACCGCATCTTCTGTCTTGGTGATCTTCAGACCTGCCAGCATACCGATACGGCTGTCATCATACTGAGCAGCGACGATATTGCCTAACGCATAGAAGCAGATCGTATCACCGATCCACTCTACCGGCTGAATGACATGAGGATGGTTGCCGATGATGATATCTGCACCGGCATCTGCCAGATTATGAGCGATCTCCTGCTGCCATTCAGAAGGATACATGGAATATTCGATACCCCAGTGGATTGCAATCAGAACAACATCCGCATTTCTCTTTGCTTCTCTGACCTGATCATACATAGCTTCTTCATTATCCGCAAAGCAGTTCACCAGATACTCCATACCCCAGGGCGTTTCCAGACCATTCATGTTTTCACACCAGGAAAGGAACGCATACTTGATGCCATTGACTTCACCATATTTGATCGTATCTGCTTCTTCCTGAGAACGAGCAGTACCGGCATGGATGACAGGCTTGCTGTCCCAGTAGGCAAGAGAACTTTCAATCCCTTCTACACCACGATCCAGACAGTGGTTATTGGCCGTAGATACCAGATCAAAACCACAGTAGTCGATCATGTCATCGCCCCAGTCCTGCGGACCGTTGAACATCGGATAACCCGACAATCCAAGTTCCACACCGCCCAGCAGTGTTTCCTGATTGTAGTAGGCAAGATCCGCAGACTCAGCTAACGGCTTCAGTCTTTCTAAAATATGCTTGTAATCGTATGAACCATCATACTGTTCAGAGTCATAGGTAACAGTCATATGCAGAAGAGCATCACCTACCATGAACAGTGTTGCTTCACTGACTACCGGTTCCGGTGCAGGGACAGGTTCTGCTGTCTGTTCATGATCTGTCTTGTTATCAGATACAGGTGCGAAAACAGAACTGCTGTTTCTGCCTGCACAGGCTGTATTCAAAAGCATGGTTATCATAAGCATGAATTTAATTAGTCTATTCATAAGAACCTCCGTTTCCTTACGGAAACTATATACACCTATCATTATACGGAAGAACTGCATATTATCAAAATCGGGGCAATACCGTATTCCTATCTAATTCTGAAATTTCTTTTGCAATTTCCGAAATATAAGTTATAATCATTCTGCTAGTAAAGCATCGGGATGTAGCGCAGCTTGGTAGCGCGCTTCGTTCGGGACGAAGAGGTCGTGGGTTCGAATCCCGTCATCCCGACCATTAAGAGCTGATCGAAAGGTCAGCTTTTTCTTTTATAAGTACAAGAAAAGCATCGTGGATTCCATCAGTTCTTCTGTATGCCAATCGACGATGCTTTTATTCTGTTCGTATTTCAGCAGTATCTGCTCTCCGGCTTCAGAAGCTGGTCCATCTGTCTGTTTTCTTCTTCAATCATGGAAATATCATCATCACCCAGTGTTCTGATCCCTGTATCACCCGGACCTTTCGACAGACTGAGCTTCCATGCTCTGCTTTCCTTCAGAATATCATCCAGATCTCCATTCAGATGTGCGGCTAATGCCTGCAGATCTGCGGCCCATCGAATGAGAATACTCATGGACATTCCGTCCTGCTGATAAAGCTCTGCTTCCTGTTTTCCGCATCGCTTCAGAATACGATCAAGTGCTTCTCCGATAGTAATTTCCATATTGGCCACCTCTACACCAGCATGTTATCACGATGTTTTCATTTCCAACCTTAAGAAGAGAGTACACGCCCGTGAAGTGTACTTTATGTACATAGGAGAAATCAGAGTTATATGTTATGATCTTCCCTGCATGATTATTACAAGCTACGTACTACTGGACCTGCTCGTTGCAGCAGTCCTTTATATTCTTATGGCCTTTCGATGGTATCGCAGAGGTACAAGCACAATAATCAGTAAGACATGTCTCTTCATGAGTGTTCTTCTGATTCTGCTCTGTACGCTTTCTCCGATCATCAAAGGTATTTTCAGCGTGAATGCAATTACAGACGGACGTTTCAACCTGATTCCCTTTGTTGACTGGTATTACCACTATGGTGAATATCGTCTGGAAACACTGCTGAACATCCTCCTGTTTGTACCTTTCGGCATGGCGCATATCCATCACAGCAAAGGCTCCTGGACAAGAACTGTCATCATTGGCATGATCTTCTCCATGTTCATTGAATGCGTACAGCCGATGCTTTCCTCTTTCCGTGTATGCGATATCTCCGACATTATTACCAATACTTTCGGTACACTGATCGGAGCTCTGCTCTACCTGCGCATTCGTCGCGGCAGACAGCAGTTTTAGCAGTACATATCAATGATTGTGATAAGATAACTGCATAAGAAACGAGGTATCGATCATGATCGGAAAATACTGTTATAACGGCAGTGAAGCCTTTACGCTTTCTGCTGTATCCACAAATGAAACATCATTATGCAAAGATAAGAAGGAAGCAGAGAAAAAGCAGAAGGACAATAACAAGAAGATTGATCTCCTCCAGCAGAAGCTCTATGCAGAACGCAAGGAAGGTCTGATCATTCTGATTCAGGCCATGGACGCTGCCGGCAAGGATGGAACAATTACAGCTGTACTGAACTGCCTGTCTCCTCATGGTGTATATGAAGCAGCCTTCAAGGCTCCGACATCCGAAGAACTGGCACATGATTTTCTCTGGAGAATTGTAAAGAAGGTTCCTGCCAAGGGTGAGATTGCCATCTTCAACCGTTCCCAGTATGAAGATGTCCTCATCGGCAAAGTAAAGTCTCTGTATCTTAATCAGGCTCACAGTGACCGTATTGATATGGATACTGTCATTGAGAATCGTTATGAAGACATTGCCAACTTTGAAGAATATCTGTACAGAAACAATGTCAGAACTGTAAAGATCTTCCTGAATGTATCCAGGGAAGAACAGGCAAGAAGATTTATTTCCCGTATTGATGAAGCTGAGAAGAACTGGAAGTTCTCTGCCGGTGATGTAGAAGAACGTTCCTACTGGGATGCTTATATGGAAGCTTTTGA
>JAZUHS010000223.1:0-7281 GCA_045641845.1 Bulleidia sp.
CATGAAACGTACGACGTTAGCGTTGATACCCATCAGACGATCGAATTCCTTAACGCAAGCGTTGTCTGCTTCAAAAGCACTGACTACATAGTAGCCCTTTGTCATGTCATCAATGCGATATGCAAATTCGCGCATACCCCATTCGTCTGTCTTTGTGACGTTGCCGCCGTTGTCTGTAACAATCTTATTGATTGTTTCGATCAGAGCAGCTCTCTTTTCGTCTTCAACAGATGCATTGATGATGTACATGATTTCATACTTCTTCATTTTGTACACCTCCTTCTGGACTAATCGGCCATTTCTGGCAAGGAGCGGGGTTTAATCCACTCGCCGTAATATTGTAAACGATTATGCCGATGAATACAACCGCATAATCAACTCTTTTTTACGCTGTTTCAGAGCGAAAAATGCTCATCAATAAACTCAATGAACGGTCTTCTTTTGACCTGATCTTCATTGCCATGATACCAGGCATAGGACTGTTTCATACCCTCACGAAGATCAATCAGATCAGGCATAAGTTCTGCCTGACGGTCCATTTTCAGCATATATTCATAGTCCGCAAAGCTGAAATAGCTGCGGATCGGTGTTTCTCCATCTGCCTTGACGAAACGGACTTCCTTACCGGCAATTTCATAGCACATAGTCACCCAGTCACGTACGGAGATCATTTCCGCATTGCCGCAGTTGAGGATATGCTCATCCGGCTTTGTGTCGATGATGATGTCCATCAGACGGCACAGATCATCGATATGGAAGAACTGCAGTCCCATGTCATCATGCGGCGGCAGTACGAACGGACGATCCGCATCAGCGCAGTCGAAGACAAAAGCTTCACGGTATGCATTGTTCATCGGACCGTAGATGTAAGGCGGACGGATGGAGTAAGCCTGCGGATCACGAGCGAACATCAGCTTTTCTGCAGCGACCTTGTCAGTACCGTACTTGCCCCAGATGGAATTAGGACCGATTTCTTCCTTTTCATCAAAAGGCTGCGGCTTTGTTTCCGGATAAACGGCACTGGAGCTGATCAGAATATAGGTTCCATAGTCCCCTAATGCATCCATCAGATCTTTGATATCTTCTTCTGTATAAGCGGTAATATCCAGAACAGCATCAAAGCTTCTGTTCTTCAGGACATCCCCCAGCTGATGACGATCTGCTTCGATCAGTTCCACACCTGTTACCTGCGGTCTGCTGTTGCGGTTAAGAACAGTGACACGATCACCCTTCTTAACAAAATACTCTGCGGCATAACGGCTGACAAAGACCGTGCCGCCCATAATCAGAATATTTCTCATGTTCTTTTCCTCCTCAGGATAGATAAAGTCCGAAAGACTGCTGTCCTTCGGACTTTGCTGCTTATGCGGAAATAATTGCGCGTTCGTCGATGATTTCGCTTTCAATTTCCATGTTGATGCCATCCACCTTGTACTTCTTCAGCACAAAGCATGTCACTGTGGAAGTAACGCCTTCAATCGGCGCCAGCTTCTGGCCGACAAAGTCGGATACTTCACGCATGGTGCGGGCATTCACATTGACCACGAATTCGGAAGTTCCGCTCATCAGATACAGAGAGGATACTTCAGGGAAACGGGCAATGCGTTCAGCGATGCGGTCATAGCCGGAATTTCTTTCAGGCTTGGCACTGACCAGAATCATGGAATCTACACGTTCCTCATTTGTCTTATCCCAGTTGATCACTGTGTGATAGCCGCAGATGACCTTGTTCTTTTCCAGTTCTGTCTTCTTGTTTTCAACATCACCTTCGCTCTCACCTAACAGATCAGCCAGATCTGTGATTGTAATACGGGGATTGTTGGCGAGCAGGTGAAGCATTCTGATTTCATCCATGATTTATTCTCCTCTCTTTGCTTTCAATTCAAGCAGGAAGTCACTGATACGATGCATTGCTGTCTGCAGATGATCGAGACTGTAGGCATAACTGATTCTTGCGAAACCTTCACCGGAAGCACCGAAGGCTGTACCGGGAATAATTGCCACATGCTTGGCATGCAGAAGCTGTTCGCAGAACTCATCACTGGTCATACCTGTAGAACTGATATCCGGGAACAGATAGAATGCACCCTTCGGTTCAAATGTATACAGGCCCATTTCATTGAGCTTACGTACGCAGTAACGACGGCGGAAGTCGTATTCCTTGCGCATCATTTCGATATCTTCATCAGATTCCATCAGCGCTGTAATCGCAGCATACTGGCTGGTTGTCGGAGCAGTCATGATGCAGCTCTGATGAATCTTGATCATGACATCAATCAGAGGCTTGGGACCGCAGGCAAAGCCAAGACGCCATCCGGTCATGGAGAATGTCTTGGAGAAGCCGTTAACGACAATCGTACGTTCCTTCATATCTTCAATATGCGCGAAGGATTCATGACGATTCTGTGTATATACCAGTTCGGCATAGATTTCATCGGAAAGAACAATAATGTCTGTACCCTTCAGTACTTCCGCAATAGCCACCAGATCATCATGTTCCAGTACAGCTCCTGTCGGGTTGTTGGGATAGGAGAGCACCAGAAGCTTTGTCTTCGGTGTAATCGCAGCCTTCAGCTGTTCAGCTGTCAGACGGAACTCTGTTTCTGCTGTTGTTCTGACCGGAACAACCACACCCTTCTGCAGAGTTGTAATCGGATCATAGGAGACATAGCAGGGTTCGGGAATAATGACTTCATCCCCTTCTTCTACCAGAGCGCGGATCGCCAGGTCAATCGCCTCGGAACCGCCGACCGTAACCATAACTTCATCGATGTTGTAGTTCAGATCATACTTGCGGCCCATGAAATTGCAGATTTCCTGACGCAGCTCTTTCAGACCTGCATTCGCTGTATATTTTGTATGACCCAGTTCCAGAGAGTGGATTGCGGACTCGCGGATATTCCACGGTGTCTGGAAATCAGGTTCACCTACCCCCAGAGAAATACAGTCCGGCATTTCAGCCGCCAGATTGAAGAACTTACGGATACCGGAAGGTCTCATCTGTACTGCACCTCTGGTCAAGAGCTTTTCATAATCAATCATATTGGTGCTTCCTTTCGAATCATGAACTGCCTGACATTACTGTATTTTCATGTCCGGCCTTCACACTGTTCTGGGTCCTTTTCAGAACTCATTGCCATGCATTATAGCAAAAAACAGCAGAAATTGTTTAATCTTCTGATTTAAGTTCGAAGATCATATCGCGCAGTTCGGCAGCTCTTTCGAAATCCAGCGATGCAGCAGCCTGCTTCATTTCCGCTTCCAGATCAGCGATCAGAGAAGCCTTGTCCTTCTTGCCCATACGCTGTTTCTTCTGCAGATACTTCGCCGCCATTTCCTTTGTTTCCTTGCCGCGGATTGCATCCTCGACACGCTTGATGACGGTCTTAGGCACAATGCCATGCATTTCGTTGTATTCCATCTGAATCGCACGGCGGCGGTTAGTTTCCTCAATTGCCATACGCATGGAATCCGTCATGACATCACCATACATATAGACTTCACCATGGGCATTGCGGGCAGCACGGCCGATGGTCTGAATCAAAGAACGATGAGAACGCAGGAAGCCTTCCTTATCCGCATCGAGAATACATACCAGAGAAACTTCCGGAATATCCAGACCTTCTCTTAACAGGTTGATGCCGACAATCGCATCCACTTTGCCAAGACGCAGATCACGGATGATTTCCGTACGTTCCAGAGTCTTGGTTTCATGATGCAGATGGGCAATATTGAAGCCGCGCTCACGCAGATATTCCGTCAGATCTTCCGCCATGCGCACAGTCAGAGTTGTGATCAGCACACGTTCCTTGCGGCTGATGCGATCCTGCAATGCATCACAGATATCATCGATCTGACCGACAGTCGGCTTGACTGTAATCACCGGATCAAGCAGACCGGTAGGACGGATGATCTGTTCCACTACATCGTGATGAACCGCATTGAGTTCATAGTCACCCGGTGTCGCGGAACAGTAGACCACCTGATTCAGCATCCCTTCGAACTCCTCAAAACGCATCGGTCTGTTTTCCAGTGCCGAAGGCAGACGGAAGCCGTATTCCACAAGCACTTCCTTACGCTGACGGTCACCATTGTACATACCGCGTACCTGCGGCAGAGAAACATGGCTTTCATCCACGATTAACAGGAAGTCTTCCGGGAAGTAGTCAAACAGATTCCACGGACGCTGACCGACCTTGCGGCCATCGATATGCATGGAGTAGTTTTCAATACCGGAACAGTAGCCGTTTTCACGTAATGACTCAATGTCGAAACGTGTACGCTGTTCCAGACGTTCTGCTTCCAGCAGCTTGCCGTTCTGCTTGAAGTATTCCAGTCTGTCTTCCAGTTCCGCTTCAATATCATCACAGGCTCGCTGCATCGCATCTTTAGGACGGGCATAGCCGGAGGCCGGGAAGATGTTGTAGAACTGATAAGCATTCAGCGTACGGCTGGTCAGCGGATCCACTTCCGTAATACGGTCAATTTCATCACCGAACATTTCAATGCGGATATTGAACTGTGTCGTATAGGAAGGTGTCAGTTCAATGACATCCCCGCGCACACGCATCGTACCGCGGGCCTGTTCCATATCATTGCGGCTGTACTGCAGTTCAACGAACTTTCTGAGCAGATCATTGCGGCTGTAGCTTTCACCGACACGTACGGTAAAGAACATGTCACGATACTGTACCGGGTCGCTGGCTGCGTAGATGCAGGCAACCGAAGCAACAACGATCGTATCTCTGCGCTCACTCAGAGAGTTCAGCGTAGATTCACGGAACATATCCAGTTCTTCATTGATCGCTGCTGTCTTTTCAATATACATATCACTCTTAGGCATATAGGCCTCAGGCTGATAGTAGTCGAAGTTTGAAACAAAGAATTCAACACGGTTATTCGGGAACAGTTCCTTAAATTCGGAATACAGCTGTCCCGCCAGTGTCTTGTTATGGGAGAAGACAAGCGTAGGACGGTTTACCTTGGCAATGATGTTGGCCATGGTAAAGGTTTTACCGGTACCGGTTGCACCCTGCAGTACCTGTTCACGCTTTCCCTCCTTGATTCCCTGTACAAGCCTGGCAATCGCCTTAGGCTGATCACCGGTCGGCTTGAATGGGGAAACCAGTTCAAAATGACGTTCATCCATGGAGAATCTCCTGTGCCCTGCGCAGCTGTGTATCATGAACATGGGTTGTATTCCAGTCCACTGCCATCGCACTGAACAGAGCTTCATATGTTTCATAGTCGAGAAGACCATCTGCTGTTAAGCCATGATCTTCTTCAAAATTCATCAGCGCTTCCTCTGTGGAAACAGAGAAGTAGCCATCTGTACGGCCGGGATTGTATTCCAGATAATCCAGCATCAGCTGCATATCCTGTACCTCTGCGGATACTGTATCCTGTTCGATGATGACATCTTCTTCCACACCGTAATAGCTGTGGTAGTTGGCATCATGCAGGAAGACTTCAATGTCAGGTGTAATACCGACACCGTTGATCCAGACATCATGCGGGGATGTCCACTTGCTGGTAGTGTATTTGATGTTGGAGTTATCCTCAAAGGCATAGCTGACCTGTACAGTACCCTTGCCATATGTCTGTGTACCGATGACTGTTACACCTTCACGCTGTTCCATCAATGCCAGGGTCAGAACTTCCGAGGCAGAAGCTGTCTTCTCATTAACAAGAATTACAATGTCGCCCACATTTTCCAGCGGTTCACCGGAAGAGCGGATTTCATGAACACTCTCATCCGGATATACCTGCTTCATAACCAGCGTATCATCCGGCACAAACAGACTTGCCACACCGGACAGACTGGTCAGATAGCCGCCGCCGTTATTGCGCAGATCCAGAATCACATTCTTCTTTCCATCTTTCGTCAGATCTTCAAGATATCCGCGTACTTCCTGCGGAGAACTGTTGCCGAACTGATACATCTCAACATAGACCGTATCCTCATCCAGCGCATAGCCATAGGCAGTCGCATTGACCGGACCGCGGGTCAAAGTCAGAACAACATTTTCGTTATCACGCAGAAATTCGATAACAACATCAGTACCTTCATCCCCCATAACAATGTTCTTGAGATCTTCCGTCCCCATACCGGAGACATCCGTGCCATCAACGGCAGAGAAAATATCACCGGGCAGTACTCCTGCTCTTTCTGCCGGAGAATCCTTGAAGACTTTCTCGACCATACTGATATTGCCGATATTGAGGAACTGTACACCGATGCCGACATAGTTGCGGTTAATAGACTGCACGAATTCCTCAGTTTCTTCCGCACTCATGTATTCGGTATGCTTATCTTCCGCATTGGCTGTCATGCCGATCAGCGCCTGATCGATCAGACGTTCATCCAGATCTTCGATATCCTTGCCGAAATACCAGCGTTCTTCCATCAGCTTCATTGCTTCTATGATCTTATTGCTGGCACTGGTGCCGACAGCTTTTGCTCTTAAATCCGCAAGCGCCTTAAACGGCATCAGGGACCCCATTGCCCAGCCGGAAAGAATACCAAGAATGGGCAGAATCACAACACCTGCGATCAGCCATCTCTTCACACGCTTCTGACGAATCGCTTCGATTTCATCCGGCCATAAGTGTCTTTTCACTCGGATCGTTTTGATCTGAGGCTTTTCTTCCTTCTTTTCTTCACTCATACATTCACCTTTTATTGTTCAAAAGCCTCAGCTGCTTCACCGAGGCTTTGTGTTTGCTTTTAATAGCCGAAGATATTCTCCGGGCGAATACGGCAGGGGGCACCATAACCATCTTCACATTTTCTATCATAGCCTGCCCAGCCGGCACCGAAGGCAAGATCGCCATCCCAGTTCTGAGCGTAGCTGGTGAAGTTGGAGGCATCACCAAGATAGAAAATTTCGATGTGACAATGACCGCCGGAACTGTTGCCGGAAGTACCGACACGGCCGATGATTGTGCCGGCAGAAACAACAGTGCCTGTCGCCGCAGGTGTTCCTGACATCATATGCAGATACTTGATGGCATACAGACTGCCATTGACTGTTGCCAGTTCATAGACCTGATTGCCGCCGCCGGTAGAACCCGGATAGCCGCAGGCTGAACCAAGATATCCATACGTAGAGCAGCTGTCAGCACTGTAGAGAATGACACCGTTGGCTACTGCGTAGATATTAGTACCGATCGCAGCCGCAAAGTCATAACCCAGATGTGCACCGCCGCCGGGATATGCCCATGTACCTGCAGAACGACGGGAACCGGGAACCGGATATGTCCAGCCATCGGAAGTCTGAA
>JAZUHS010000224.1:0-2237 GCA_045641845.1 Bulleidia sp.
TGTAAGAGATCTGGGCGGTCATGGTGTCGGTCTTGATTTCCATGAAGAGCCGTTTGTCGCTCATGTCGGCAAGCGCAATACAGGTATGGTGCTGGTACCGGGTATGGTCATTACCATTGAACCGATGATCAATGCCGGCAAGGCGGCAGTCGTCATTGATGCCTACAACGACTGGACAATCTATACCAAGGACAAAAGCGACTCCGCACAATGGGAACATACCATTCTCATTACGGAGACAGGCAACGAAATCCTGGCTTATTAAAGACTATATTGGAGAAGGGCGGATGCCCATCTCCTTCTCAAAGCACCGGTACAGCCGATGTTTTGAGAAAGAGATTTCAACTTCAAAAGTCATAGAATCTACTGGAGGAATTATGACACAGAACAATAACATTTATGTAATCGGACATAAGCACCCCGACAGTGACTCGATCTGCTCTGCTATTACCTATGCGGATCTGCTCAACCGTCTGGGCCGTCCTGCAATTCCGTGCCGACAGGGTCCGCTGAATGAAGAAACCAAATTCATTCTCGAACGCTTCCATCAGGAGCATCCGCTGCTGATGACAGATGCGCGTGCGATGATCAGAGATATTGACATCGACCCGCCTACTTTTATTCAGTATAACGATACAGCCCATCATGCATGGCATGTCATGCTTGCTGCAAAGACACGTTCACTCTTTGTTGTCGATGAAGAATGCACACTGATGGGCGTGGTTACAAACACCGACCTTTCCGTATGCCGTCTGGCTCCGGATGCTTCCATCGATTCTCTGATGGCAAGAGCTACCATGGCCAACATTGCCCGTACGATCGGCGGTCAGATTGTTGTCAACCAGGTACATTTCAAGAGCAATGGCAAGGTCAAGATCATTACACTTGAAGATATTGAAAATGAAAACATTGATCTGAATAATGCGATTGCCATTCTTTCTTCTTCCGAGGAAAACCAGAAGCTGCTGATGAAGCTCGGTGTCAGACTGATCATCATCACATGCGGCAAGAAGGCAAGCGAAGAAGTACAGAAGATGGCGAGAGAACATGGTGTCGGCATTATCGAAACAGAACATGACACCATGCATACTGCCCGTGTTGTTACGGAAAGCTATTCTGTAGACAATATCATGACTACCAATGTTGTTTCCTTCAAGGATACAGATCTGGTGGATGATGTGCATATGAAGATGCTGAATGATCGTGTACGTGCTTATCCGGTCATTGATGCATTCGGTAAAGTAATCGGTTCCATTTCCCGCTATCATACAAGAAAGTACAACCGACGCAAGTTTGCGCTGGTTGACCATTCTTCCACACTGCAGGCTATCAACAACCTCAGCCGTGCCGAAGTCGTAGCGATTGTCGACCATCATAATATCGGCGATGTCACAACATCCATGCCGATTGAATACCGCAATCACATCTGCGGATGCACATGTACAATCATCACTAGAATGTACAGGGAAAACGGCTTTGAGCCCAGTCCCGATATGTGCGGTCTGCTGTTAAGTGCAATCATTTCCGATACCCTGAACTTCAAGTCCACAACAACGACAAAGGTGGATATTGAAACTGGCAAGTGGCTGGCAGAGAAGGCAGGCATTACCGACATTGATGCATATGCCCGCGATATGCTGGGTGCATCCGTTGCCCTTGAGGATTCCACTCCTGAAGAAATCATCAGCCGTGACCTTAAGACATACAGCATCGGCAAGCACCGTGTTTCCATCGGTCAGACAAACTTCTCTCATATGGAAGTTGTTCAGAAGATTCTGCCCGAGATCAAGGAACAGGTCACAAAGATGCAGAAGACAAGCGGTGTAAGTCTGCTTGTCATGATGTTCACCGATGTGATGGGCGAGGGTTCCGTATTTGTATATTCCGGACCGCAGTCCAATATCATGCATGAGATCATCGGCACCGTCTTCGACGAGCAGTCCGGCTTCGATCCGAAGATCATTTCCAGAAAGCAGCAGATGCTGCCGAAGGTCAGTGCCCTGATCGCAGACCTTTAATCAGAGAATTACAGCTGAAGAAATTCAGCTGTTTTCTTTTTTTCTGGACAGGAGTTATCATTATTAGCGCTATTTAAGCAAATTATCGCTTTTATAACTGCACATTAATGTATGCGCTTACAGTACAGTTGCTCACGGATGTGGAATGAAAGAATTTACATTATTCTGAAAACAATTTAAGTCGGATCGTAGCCATGTCGTTCTGTGAGCCAAGGAGTT
>JAZUHS010000225.1:0-3356 GCA_045641845.1 Bulleidia sp.
AAAGAAGTGTGTGGTGCTTTCTACACAGCTTCCTTATGATGCAGCGATGTATCCGGAAGCGGATGCACTGGTGTGCACATACTGTCCGCGTCAGAATTCTCCGGCCGTATCCATGGCTATTGAGAAGATGTTTGAAGCATATGCATATACAGGTACTTTGCCTGTGCATATCTATCGCATCAGAGATGGAAAGCAGACTGAGGAAATCATGTACGCACGTGGTTTCAGGGTGAAGAACGGATGAGTGTTACAACATCTGAACTGCTTAGTTTTCTTCTGGATGATGAAACCGGAAGTGTAACCGAGCGTATTGCAAAATATCTTAGAAGAGATATGAAGCCGAAGGAAATGGCAAAGATCCTGGTGCGTGAAGCTGAGGATCTCTCACAGGAAAAGGCCATGCAGATTGCGGAGAATGTGATCAGGGAAATGAAGGCCCATAATGCCTTCATGATTACAGGAGAACTGCGTCTTGGCTATGTAACGGAACTGTACTATCAGGCTAAGGAAGAGAAGCAGCCAAAGCAGCTTGATCAGCTGGATTGCTGGTTTCCGTACCTGATTGTTGCTGTAGAGGACTCCGATGAAAATACGAAAACGCCGGCCTGGTACAATGATCAGGATTATCATATTCATGCTGTCCGTTACCATAACTATCTCTATACCGGAGACAGTGATCGTGTAACGCAGCTGTATGGAAGACTGATGGGATCAGCTAAGGCAAATAAGGAAAAGGAACGAAGAAGTGCGGATCTGATGAGAAGAAACATCAGCAGCAATCTCGTGCAGTATGGACAGCTTGTGCAGATGATGCAGGAGAATACTGCCGCATTGCTGGATAAACTGAATGACGATCAGCTGAATCGTTTCTTTGATCTGATTTTCTACATGATCGTACAGCTGGTAGGCTATCGTGAAGTGATGAGCGAAGAAGAACGCTATGACGAAGAAGCACCGATGCATGATAATGCCTATGAACGACTTGTCTATAATGTGGCCTATCAGTTTCATCTGGAAACCTATGATGGTCTGGTTAATGCCTATGTATGGCTGCTGTTAGGTTCGCTTTTAAGAGATGAGATCATTCCAGTGATCTATATGTACAGCAGTTCCTTCAAGCGGATCCGAAATATGCCTTCACAGGATATGACCTTGAGAGATCGTATTCACTATGTTCTTTTCCCTGATGATTACTATCCGGTTTATGAGGGAGATGATCCCGATGCTCCTTTTGCGGATATCACTTTCACATGCGATCGCTGCGGTGCTGAGCTCAACAGTCAGAATGGTTTTGATCCAAGCAGGGAAACCTTTGCATGTAAGAAATGCGGTTATGTAAATAAGCTGAGCTGGAATGAAGTCTATGAGAATGAAGAAGACTACGAAAACAATCGCGCTGTTGATGAAGAACAGTCCCGCGAAGCCCTGCGCCGAAGAAAGGAAGAACTTGAATCTTAAGTTCCGATTACGTTTTAGATTCACTTAGGGCAGCATCTGCACGGTGTGATTATGATGATGCCAATTGAGGTGACACGATGAAATATATGAAGATGATGTGTGCAGGTATTCTGATGACCTGTACATTGGCAGGATGCATCGATGATGACTTCGGTGCACCGGATTTTACAAAAGCAGTCGGCATGATTATCGTTAACGATACGCAGCCTCTAACATCTGGGGAAAAGATCTACGCTTCTTTCAGCAATTATCAGTATTCCTTTGCATTGGATGCAGCAGTGGTCTATGCCTTTGATGCGGACAAGGATGCAGCATATGCAGGAGAACAGGCACTATCGGAACTGACGTTAGCAGCGATGGTAGACAATGGCTACTATGGTGCGGATGGTGCAGCTGCATATCAGTTAAGTGCTGATGGTGAGAATACAGTTACCGGATACTATCTGTATCGTGATGAAGAAGGTCTTTACTTTACTGTAGAGAATCCCTTCATTCAGGCAGATATAGATGAGGAGCCGGTGATCGAAGGTACGGAATTTATGGGTACACTGGTCATGAAAGCGGAAGTTCCCGGCGATCACGTTCAGATTGTGCAGTATGATGAAAATCACCGTGCAGTAAAAGAGGAAGTACGTAAGACAGCTGAGATCAATGAGAATGTTCTTTATGAAGCTGAGAGTGAAGCAGCGACAGTGGAAGTGACAGTCTTTGATGAAAACAATCAGGTGATTGATGCAAAAGTACTTGAACCTTACGAAAACAAGATCGTTCTCTGCTATTCAGGCAATGGTCAGTTTCTGAATACAACGGTATTAAGAGTCCGCTTTGATGAAAAGTGGATGCACTGATGACAAATATACGTAAGAATCACGTATAATGTCTGCGGTAATAGAAAAGGAAAAGAACAGATGATGAAAAATAAGATGATCAGAAATGCAGCTGCCATCGCAGCAGCTCTGCTGTTAACAGCATGCAGTGTGAATACAACAGCAGGCAGCGGTACAGCAGCACCTGAAAGCAAGGAAGAAGAATCCGTCGAACTGCTCAGCGGACTGCATCATGTTGAGATTGATGTAGAAGGTCAGGGCGTCATTGCGCTGGAACTGGATGCGGATACAGCACCGATTACAGTTACCAACTTTGTGGAACTGGCAGAAAGCGGCTTCTATGATGGACTGACATTCCATCGTATTATCGATGGCTTTATGATTCAGGGCGGCTGTCCTCTCGGCAATGGTACAGGCGGATCCGGAAAGAACATCACAGGTGAGTTCGCGGCCAACGGAATCCCCAATAACCTGCTTCATACAAGAGGTGTCATTTCCATGGCTCGTGCTAAACCGTACAACTCCGCAAGCTCTCAGTTCTTCATTATGCATCAGGATGCTTCCTGGCTGGATAGTCAGTATGCAGCATTTGGTATTGTTACAAGCGGTATGGAGATTGTTGACTACCTGGCGGCGAATACTCCGGTAGAAGATGAAAACGGTACAGTAAAGCCTGAGAACCAGCCGAAGATCAACAGTATTAAGGTTATTGACTAAGACAAATACAGTATTACTCAGGAAGGGAATCGCATGGTTCTCTTCTTTTTCTATGCAAGTATAGAAAATCTTCAAATTATCCAGTCTCACAAAAACAGTAAAAAACCCGCATAAATACGCAGAATTTTAAAAAGTCAAGACCCGACGGGGGTGGAAGACGGGGTGAACATTGTTCAGAAAAATGAAAGAAAAGTGAAAAATGTGCTTGCCATGGGAAGGGGTACATGGTAGTATAACTGAGCACTTCGGGGGAACACCTCTGAGGAGCGGGAAGTTCTTTGAAAACTGAACAGAAATTAAGACACACACAAACGAAACGTCAATGTTTTATGGAATAAACGATTTCTAGAAGAA
>JAZUHS010000226.1:0-20444 GCA_045641845.1 Bulleidia sp.
AAGGAACTGACGGATGTGATTCAGGGATTAGTAGATCGTGAAGGTATTGAAGCAATCATTCTTGGCTGTACAGAGCTTCCTCTGGCCCTGAATGATGACAACTGTCCGGTCAAGACACTGGATATTATGGAGCTGCATATCGAAAAGCTGATCCGTGAGATCATGTAAATGGCAGTTTTCTGTTTCATATCTGATGAATCCTCTTTAAGGGATGCAGAAAGTGAAGCGGAATACATCACAAATGTAATTATGATGTACAAATAATTGTGCATGTATAAAGCTTGAAAAAGACGTAGATCTAGTGCAGAAATGTAATTATTGCAAACATGAATGGAAACAATTTACAATCTGTGCTTTTTTTATGCCGGAAAGACTTCGGAACCGCTCTGAAACGGTTGAATGACAGGGAATACGTACGTTATGTTTAGTGATACAAAGACGAAAGGGGAAAAACATAATGAAGATGAAACGTCTTTTCTCTGCACTGGCAAGTGCGGCTCTGGCTTTCTCTGTTTACGGTGCACCCGTAATGGCAGAAGGCAGAGAAACTCCTGTTACTCTTTATGGTAAGGTAACAGATGCCGGACAGGGTATCACTGCAATGACAATTGACTATGGTCAGAATGTTGTTGCTTCTTCTGTAACAGAAGAAACATACACTGTCACTTATTCCACAAGTGTTGCCTATGGCACACCTTACTCTCTGGCTGACCATGCTGTACTGCCGATTGTAGGTATCAGCGTAGAAGGCTCTGTAGTTACTGTTGAATTCCAGGACTATGCAGCTGCTACACTCTCCTGGCTGGCAGAAGGCAGAAACTATCCGAACACTTTCGATATCGAAGTGACTCAGAATGGTCCCATCACTCTGGAAACTCCCGATAAGAGAGAAATCACAGTTCAGCCTGAACTGAAGTGCGATGTTACTTCTTACGCAGACCTGGTTGATCCGGAAGTTGATCAGTTCACAGGTGTTGAAGCAGATGTCAACTATCAGATCCATAAGGGTACAAATGACAAGCTGATTGTCTGGTTCCATGGCAATGGCGAAGGTGACTTCGAAGAAGATGGCAAGGTACAGGTTACAGGCAACAACGTAGCTCAGATGCTCGCTAACAGAGGTACAGTCGCATGGGTATCCGAAGAAGCTAAGGAAGTATTCGGTGATGCTACAGTCATCGCTTTCCAGGCACCTTCCGTATGGTACTATGCAAACCTCAATGACAATGCACTGCTCAAGACTGTAAAGGCTGAGATCGACGCAGTTATCGAAGAGAATAACATCAATACAGATGAAATCTATGTATCCGGCTGCTCTGCTGGCGGTTTCATGACAACAAGAATGCTGATTGCATATCCTGAACTGTTCAAGGCAGCTATGATCAACTGCCCGGCACTGGATATCGCAGATCTTAGAGCAGGTGCTGAAGGCTGCACACCTACAGATGCAGAACTGAAGACACTGCTTGACAGTGAAACAGCAATCTGGCTGGTACAGGGTGAAACAGACTCTTCCGTAGCACCTGATGCTTGCTCCAAGAGAATCTGGAATATCCTCACAGAAGGTCAGGAAATCACAAGTGCAAAGTATGAAGGTACAGCAGGTATCGCTTCTGATTTCACAACATACGAAACAAAGGATGGCAAGTATAAGCTGTCTCTGTATGAAACAACAGACTGCGTAGATAAGGAAGGCACACTGGGTGATGTAAGACCTCAGGGTAAGCTGGTATTCGCTGAAGACTACAACAAGGATGGCGAACTGGAAGAGGTTAAGTATTCCGATCACTGGAGCTGGATCTACACACTGAGAAACAATCCGGAAGATGCAGAAGGCGAACACATCTGGCAGTGGGCTGTAAACTACAAGAAGGCTGCAGAAAAGCCTGAAGTTAAGCCTGAACAGAAGCCTGAAAATAAGCCTTCTACAGGTGTAAATACAGGCGATGCATTCAATGGCGGTATCCTGGGCGGCATGATCGCTGCCTGTGCTGCTGTGGCTGTCGCTGCCTGGTTTGCACTGAACAGAAAGCACTAAGCTGATCTGTCATTCATTAACATAAAGTGAAGAGGGGAGACCCCTGTGATGGGGTTCTCCCTTTTTGCGTGAGTAAAAATGAAAAAGAGCCGATAACCTGGAGTTATCGACTCTGCATTGAAAGCTGTGCCAGATGGTGAATCAGTGGGTTGCGATTGCTTTTCTTATAGGCAAGAACAATGTCGAATCCTTCACTGAGTTCCCTGATCTTTACAAGCGTATTGCTGGCATGATCCTGATTGTATTCACTTGTTAAGGAGATGCTGTCATCCATGCCGGAGATGATATCCAGAACAGCTTTATTGGCGATGTAGCGGATCTTCGGGGAAATGCCGCAGCGTTCGTATGCATCTCTGATAAACAGTTCATACTTCGGACATCTGTCTTCTGCCATCAGTAAGGTACGGTTCCTGAGGTCTCTGAGGGAAAGATCTTCCATCTTTGCCAGAGGATCATCATTGCCCAGTCTTACACACATGCCGCCGGTACGAAGAGTAATGTAATCGATGCCGTTTTCATCACGGGCAGAGGGCAGATTGATCACTGCACAGTCGATTTCTTCATCTTTGAGCATCTGAATCAGTTCATACGGACGTCCCTGGCGCAGGGAAAGATCGAGATTGGATGAGATCGAATATAAACCAAGAACACCTTTTTCCAGTACTTCACGATGCACGACCGTGGAGTGACCGATGATCAGCCTGTGATAGCTTTCCATCTTCTTCTTTTCAATATTCTGCTGAAGTATATCGAGATCTTTGATGACCTGTTTTGCCTGGGTGAGGAACAGTTCGCCATATTCCGTCAGCTGCAGTCCTTTCGATGTACGCGCAAACAGATCACAGCCGTAATGGTTTTCCAGAGCCTTGATCTGCTTGGTTAAGGCTGGCTGGGAGATGAAAAGAAGCTCAGCTGCTTTAGACATATTCTTCGTTTCCGCAAGAACGATAGTATTTCTGAAATGTTCAATATCCATAGCTTATTCCTTCTGGTTATATGCCTGTGCATTATAACGTGAAGTTATTGCCCGGTGAAATAACAGGATATTGCATTCACTTGCATGATTGGTATTTGCTTTAGTGCCCATTGTAGGCTAATGTGATACTAGATAAAAAAGAGGTACGACAATGACACAGACAATTCATGCAAAGGTATTCGGCAAAATTACCGATGCCGGACAGATGATCACAAAGATGGAACTTGCATATGCAAAGGATGTCGATCCTGCTTGTGCAACTCCTGCATTATATGAAGCAGTATTTGAAAGCTATGTTGATCCCGAACATACAGGCGGTCCTTACTTCGGCGATAATCCTGCAGTAAAGAAGATGGAGATTGTAAAGACAGAATGCAAGGGCAATACAGTAACCGTATACTTCATGGAAAACTGCGGTACCGTCACATTCCTGAAGAATACAAGAAACTGTCCCTCCGAGCTGAAGATGACCGTGAAGCAGACAAAGGAAATCACATACGCAGACGGTACATCCGAAGCATGTGATATCACATGCAATGTGAAGTCTTACAAGGATCTTACAGATGAAGAATGCGATGCCTTTACTTCAGTCATTACAGATACGGTAAATTACCAGTTCCACAAAGGTACAAATGATAAGCTGATTGTCTGGTTCCATGGCAATGGCGAAAGCGACTTCGTGGATGGTGTTACAGGTTCGATCACCGGCAATAACGCTGCGCAGATGCTCAGTAACCGCGGTACTGTCGCATGGACTACTGAAGAAGCACAGTCCATCTTCGGTGATGCCTCCGTTGCGGCATTCCAGGCTCCCAATATGTGGTACTTCATCATTGCCGAAGACTGGAAACTCAAGAAGCAGGTCAAGGAACTGATTGACGGTATTGCTGCAGAGAATAATATCAATCCTGAAGAAATTTATGTGGCAGGATGTTCTGCCGGCGGTTTCATGAGTACACGTATGGTGATTGCATATCCTGACTTCTTCAAGGCTGCGATGATCACATGTCCTGCTTTATGTGTCGCTGACAGCCGTTCCGGTATCAAGGGTGCAACTCCGACAGATGAAGAACTGAAAACACTGACACAGGCGAAGACAAAGATCTGGCTGGTACAGTGTGAAACGGATATGGTTGTTGCCACAGATGAATGTGCTAAGCGTATCTGGAAGATCATCACAGAAGGCAGGGAAGTGACAGAAACACATTTCGAGGGTGACCGCGGGATCGCTTCCGGCTTTACAACCTATGAAACTGCAGATGATCGTCTGAAGCTGACACTGTACGAAACAAAGGACAGCAAGTTTGCAATTGCCGAAGACTATGATCAGGATGGTGTATATACAAAGTCAGAATACATGGATCACTGGAGCTGGTGCTTCACATTAAGAAACAATCCTGAAGCTAAGAGCGGTGAACACATCTGGCAGTGGGCTGCGAAATAATCACCGATTGCATCATGGACTGTACGAATGGTACAGTCCTTTTTGGAGGAACATATGATCAGACTTGTAGCATCAGACATGGACGGTACCTTTGTTTCCTATGACGGTACCGTAAGCAAAGAGAATATGCAGGCAGTACAGAGACTGCAGGAGAAGGGAATCATCTTCACTGCTGCCAGCGGCCGCAGCCGGGAAGGTATCATGCATTTATTTGAAAATGAAGGTATTACTGTAGAGTGCATCTGTGCTAACGGTGCACAGTATTTTGACCGTACAGGGACATTATTAAAAGAGGCATATCTGCCTCTTGCAAAAAGTCAGAAGATTATCGAAGTGTTCCGTAAGCATGATATTCACTACATGATCTTTGCCTCGATCGGTGTATGCACAGATCAGAATCCTGACCTTGAAGCAAAAGCCTTTGAAGAACGAGTGTACCGTCGTTTCGGCATGAATCCGGCTCTGGCACATTCCATTCTGCCGATGAAGCATGTGGAAGATATCGGTACGCTGGAGATCATGAAGATCGAAGGCTATGACATGGATCCTGAATTACTGCAGGTAGTAAGAGAAGATATGCTGCAGATTGAAGGAATCAATGCTTTATCCGCTGCCGTGGATAATCTGGAAGTCACGGATGAAGAGGCAAGCAAGGGCAGAATCATCGAACGCGTATGCAGTGAAAAGGGGATATCAAAAGATGAAGTACTGGTGCTTGGGGATGGTCTTAATGACATCACCATGTTTGAATGCTTTAGGCACAGTGCTGCCATCGGCAATTCCGTGCAGGCGATCAGAGATCTGGCGGAGATCATCGATCCTGATCCGGTGAAGGGGTTTGCCAATGTCATCAACAGTATTCTGGATCATGAAGCTTAACGCTTTGTGATCTTTTATTTTTTCTGTGCGACTGTTCTGGCGATGCGGACGAAATCTTTCAGGTGCTTGGCATTATCGGAACTGCGCCAGGCAATGACAAAGCTGATCTCTGTATCATCTTCAAAAGGAACTGCCTTGTGCAAAGGGGAATCGCTTAAGGCAAAGGCAGGCTTGAAGATAAAGCCAAGACCTGCATGTACCATCTGTTCCGACTGTGTGGAGGAGCCGCAGGAGGTGAAGATGCTGTCTTTGCATAATTCCCTGACTTTTCTCTGTACACTATTGACTTCGACGGAACAGTGTTCGGTATCAAGCAGAATTAATGTTTCACCGGCAAGGTCCTGCAGAGTGATCTTCTTCATATTCGCTTTGGGATGATCGGCAGGGATGACACACATCATCGGACCGCTGATGAAGTCACGGAAGGAAACATGTTCAAGATCTGCAACACCCTGATAGGGAAGAATGGCAATATCTGCCAGTCCTGTAGAAAGGGAAGTGCGGATTTCCTGTCTTGAAGCAGAGTGCATATGCAGGACGATATTGGGATTGGCATTGTGATATTCCTTCAGTATTTCCGTCATGATCGAAAGCTCGGCAATTTCTTCAACGACGATATGAAGCTGATTGCCATAGTTCATACGCAGATGATGAATTGAAGAATCTACTTTATCGAGAATTTCTATAGCATCTTCATAGAAGACCTTTCCCTGTTTGGTGAGGGTAATCTGTCTTTGCGAACGGTCTAAAAGGGTAACACCAAGTTCTTCTTCAAGCAGATGAATCTGTCTTGAAATGGCAGGCTGGGTGACATTGAGAAAGGCTGCAGCTCTGCGGATACTCTGGTATTTGACGGATGTGACAAAGTAGATCATCTGCTGGATATCCATACGTATTCTCCTTTATGACTGATAACATTTTGTTATCGTATCTAATTATTTATTATTATATACAGACTTCGCTGTCATGACAGAATTATCCTATAAACTACGCTTAAATCGTGGATAAGGAGAAAAGAAATGGCAAAGAATATCTCAAGAAGAGATTTCCTCAAAGGCATGGCTGCCGGCGCTCTGTCCGTCGCTGCCGTAAGCCTCACTTCCGGCTGCACTACAGCTGAAGTATCTGCTCAGGGTAAGTACACACCCGGTACTTATACAGCTACATCCAAGGGTATGGGTACAGTCAAGATGACTGCTACTTTCGATACTGACAAGATCACAGCGATTGAACTGGATGTTGCGGAAGAAACAGCAGACATCGGCGGTGCTGCCAAGGATGAACTGATCGAACAGATCCTCAAGGCACAGTCCGCTGATATCGATGGCGTTACAGGTGCAACTGTTACAACAAATGCGGTCAAGGACTGTCTGGACCAGTGCATTGCCCAGGCTACAGGCACTGCAGCTCCCGTAACAGAAACAGAAGCTGTAAACAATAATGAAGAAGACTGGCTGGGTGAAGCACCTGAAATCAATGATGGTGATGTTGAAGAAACAATCGATACTGAAGTAGTTGTTGTAGGCTGCGGTGTTGCCGGTGTTGCGGCTGTACGTTCCGCTGCTGAAGAAGGCGCTAAGGTTGTTGCCATTGAAAAGGCAAGCGCTCCGCAGTGCAGATCCGGTGAATATGCAGTCATCAACGGTAAGACACAGGCTACATGGGGCCGTGATACATGGACAAAGGAACAGATCGAAGAAATGACAAGACTGCATATGGAAGAGTCTTCCTACAAGGTAAAGCAGTCCATCTTCCATAAGTGGGCAATTCATTCCGGTGAAGCTTTCGACTGGTGGATTGAACCGAACAAGGATCTGTATCTGGCACCTAGCATGCGTGCGGATATTCCGGATGAAAATGCCAATAACTTCCTGGTACCGCTGAACTTCCCGCTGCCGGAAGCATACCATTGGGAAGAAGAACAGTTCCCGTGCTATCCGACATCCGTTGAATTCCTGCCGAACCAGGGCGTCAACCTCAACTGCAACATGGATGCTGCGATCGCTACAGGCAATGTCGATGCACGTTATGGTCACTTCGTTGAAAAGCTGATCATGGACAATGGCAAGTGTGTGGGTGTTTATGCCCGCAATGCGGAAACAGGCAAGTATATCAAGATCAATGCTTCCAAGGGTGTTATTCTGGCTACAGGTGACTACTCTCAGAATGAAGCAATGGTTAAGCATTTCACACCTGCAGTCATTGATAACGGCATCATGCGTCTGTTTACAAGCGTTGACGTTGAAGGCAATATGACAAACATGGGTGATGGCATCAAGCTCGGTATGTGGGCCGGTGCGACAGTACAGAATGACCATGCTCCGATGATTCACCACATGGGCGGCGGTGCCGATCTCTCCGGTGTCGGTGTTATGGGCAACGACGGTTTCCTGAACCTCGACCTTGACGGCAGAAGATTCATGAATGAAGACCTCCCCGGTCAGCAGCTGGAAAACCAGATTGAAATGGTCAGAGGCAGAAAGTCATGGCAGATCTTCGACAGCAACTGGCCTGAACAGATTGTAAAGATGCCGGCAGCACATGGTGCAGCCTTCATCTATGAACCTGAATACAATAGCCCTGAAGAAGGTCCTAAGAACAACAAGACAAACAGATGTGCAAAGAGCCCCTACATGCTGGAAGCAGCTGTAGAAGAAGGCAGATGCATCAAGGCAGATACTCTGGAAGAACTGGTTGCGAAGATCTACGAAGGTGATACAAAGGCGCAGGAAACAGCACTCAAGAGCATTGAACGTTATAACGAACTTGCAAAGAACGGCTATGATGAAGACTTCGGCAAGCCTGCAAAGCGTATGTGGGCTCTGGAAAACGGTCCGTTCTATGCCGATGCATTCGAACCTGCACTGCTGCTGGTTATCTGCGGCGGTCTGGAATCCGATGAAAACTGCCATACATTCGATGGTGACAGAAACATCATTCCCGGTCTCTATGTTGCAGGCAATGTACAGGGTTCCCGTTTCGCTCACGAATATCCGATTACCTTAAAGGGCGTATCTCATGCAATGGCAATGTACTATGGCTATGTTGCCGGCAAGAATGTCGTAGAAGGTATCTGATCCGTTCACAGAACTGTGCAGAGAATAAAACACTCTGCACAGTTTTTCTGTTGGATGAATTGCACGCAACTTACTGTATAATCATAAAAACGAGGACTTTTATGATGAAGAACAGTATCTATGTAACAGGACACATGCGCCCCGATACAGATTCTATTGCATCTGCGATTGCTTATGCGTATCTCAAGAACAAGATGGGCATTGAATGTGAAGCATGCAGACTTGGCAACCTGAATGAGGAAACAAAATATCTTCTGAACCGTTTCGGCTTTGAAGAGCCGCGTCTTTTAAAGGATGCACGGTTTTCACTGAATGAAATTGAACTGGCACCGGCAGTGACAGTCAGAACAGATGCGACGATTCATGCGGCACTGCAGGCGATGAAGACATCCGGACTGAGTGCGATTGCCGTTACAAATGAAAACGATCAGTATGAAGGTATTGTCAGCTTCTCCGATATTGCTTCATTGATTATCGGTGATGCTTCGGCAGGTATCGAAATCATGAAGAAAACATCGGTGGAGAATATTGCCTCCTGCATCGATGGCCGTGTAGTATACGCAGATCCGGATCGTGAACTCAATGGTGAAGTGACCATTATTTCCGAAGGTGCTGCCCAGGCAGAAGAAAAATATATTGTAAAGGACCGTATTGTTCTTTTAGGCAATGATGTGGAAGTACAGAAAGCTGTCATCGGCAAGGGTGCAGCTGTATTGATCATTGTATGGGCAGAAGAAGTGGATGAAGAAATCCTGAAGTATGCAAAGAAGAAGCACTGCTCTGTGATTCTTTCCGGTCAGGGAACATTGAATACATCCCGCTATCTTTACTATGCACCGGCAGTATCTGCGATTGTACATCCTAAGGCTGCATACTTCGACAGTGAAGAAAACGTGGATGAAGTCGCTAAGAAGATGACGGAAAGCCGCTACAGCGAATATCCGGTACTGGACAGTGATAAGCATGTGCTTGGCTATGTCACCCGCTATCATCTGATGTCTGTATCAAGAAGAAAGATGATCCTGGTGGATCATAATGAATTCTCACAGTCCGTGGACCATATCGAGTATGCGGAGATTCTGGAAGTCGTGGATCATCATAGAATCAGTGATTTCAAGACAGCCAAGCCGATCAACTTCCGCAATGAAACGACCGGCAGTACGGCTACGATCATTACCGGAATGTTCCAGGAACGGCAGATCTTCATCCCTGAGAATATCGCTGCCTTACTGCTTGGTGCGATTCTCTCCGATACCATGAACTTTACATCTCCTACTACAACGCAGAGAGATATCTTCATGGCCAATGTCCTTTCTCAGATCAGCGGACTGAACATCTCCGATTTTGCCAGAGATGTATTCGGTATCTACAAGGATGCATTGAAGAAGCCGATGACGGATCTGGTGCGTACAGACGTGAAAATCTATGACTTTGCAGGTCATACTGCTCTGATCTCTCAAGTCATGGTATATGAGCTTTGTGATCTTGCAGGCAGAGAAGAGGAAATCCGTGAAGCTGCACGCGGTATGATTGCCGGTACGGAAGATCATACAGCAGTCATCTGCTTTACCGGTGTCATTGACAAAGGATCTGAATTCTTTGCGGAAGGAAAGAGAAAAGCTTCGGCAGAGAGTGTCTATCCTGCAGGTGTACCGATGGCAGGGGTTGTTTCCCGTAAGCTGCAGGTCGTACCTGCTTTGACAAAAGCTTTATCTGAATGAACAGGAAATGAATCTGCGGTCACTTGACTGCAGATTTTTCTGTCTGATCAGTTATTTGAAACAAAAGACAGCAGATTCAAAGCATTTATCTAGCAGTCATTGTATACTTGCACATGAGTCTTGGAGGATACTGAAATATGCTCAAATATCTGATTGTATGTCCGCTGGTATTCCTGGCGTCATTTATGGATAGTATTGCCGGAGGCGGCGGACTGATTTCCCTGCCTGCGTATATTCTTGCGGGTGTACCTGCGCATACTGCGGTAGGTACAAACAAGCTTTCTTCCATCATGGGTACAACCATCTCTACAGGCCGCTTCCTGAAGAACGGCTATCTCAAGAAGAAGCACATTCTGACCCGTGCCGTACCTGCCGTTGTGGCTTCATTGCTTGGTTCTTCCCTTGGTTCCCGTTTGTCTTTGATGATGTCCGAGGATTTCCTCAAGAACATGCTGATTGTGGTACTGCCGATTGTTGCGATCTATGTACTTAGAAACAAGAAGACGGAAGACAACGAAGAAGAACTGCCGGAAAGCTGGAAGCTGACAGCGATCATTGTCGCTGCGGCCTTTGTCATCGGCTGCTATGACGGCTTCTATGGTCCCGGTACCGGTACATTTTTAATCATCGTCTTTACATCCATTGCCCACATGAGTATCCGTGAGTCATCCGTCATGACCAAGATCATCAACTGGTCCAGCAATGCGGCTGCCTTAAGCACATTCCTGCTCTCCGGCAATGTCATTCTGCCTTTAGGTTTAACTGCAGGCATCTTCAGTATCGTCGGCGGCTATATCGGTTCCGGTCTTGTTGTTACCAATGGTCAGAAGATCGTAAGACCTGTCATCATTGTTGTTCTTGTCCTGTTGTTCCTGAAAGTAGTGACAGGCTTCTGATATGAAGATCACACTCATCGGCAACTCCACAGTAGATGTACTTGCCCGTCCCGTGAATGCAGATGTATTTGCGAGCGGTTCACAGCCTGCTGAGGAAATCAGAATGTCATGCGGCGGCGATGGCCTGAATGAAGCGGTAATGCTCTCACGTATGGGAAAACAGACGGAGCTGATCTCCAAGATCGGTACAGACGATGCCGGTTCCCGTATCCTTTCCTTTCTGCAGGATAATCATGTAAGTACAGATCATATGATCATAGAGGAAGCTGCAGAGACTTCATTGAATCTGGTTCTCATTGATGATCACGGACAAAGATCGTTCATCACTAACCCGAAGGGATCACAGCGTACACTCTCATATGAAGAGATTGTTCCTCATATCAAAGAGGCAGGGGAGATTGTTTCCTTTGCCAGCATCTTCGTTTCTTCTGCGATGATGATGAGTGACTATCAGAAGCTTTTTTCTGCTTTGAAGAAAGAAGGAAGAGTACTCTGCGCAGATATGACGAAAAGAAAAAGAGGAGAGTCTTTGCAAGATCTTCTCTGTTTCCTGCCTGGTCTTGATTATGTCTTTCCCAATGAAGAAGAGATTGCACTTCTTACCGGAAACAATGATCCTGAGATCAATGCCGGCATGTTAGTGGATGCCGGCGTGAAGTGTGCAGTGATCAAGTGCGGAGAAAAAGGATGCATCATCAAAACAGAAGACGAATGCATGCATGTACCGGCATATCCGCATGCCCATTGCATCGATACAACCGGTGCCGGGGATACGTTTGTCGCAGGTTTCCTGTATGCCTTAAGTGAAGGCATGCCACTGTACAACTGCGGGTTATTTGCCAATGCGGCCGCATCATGCAATATAGAAAAAACAGGAGCGAGCGAAGGGGTAACATCACTGGATGAACCCATGCGCCGGTTCCTGTTAATGAAACAGTAGTTATTCAATATCAAGAGGTACCTTGTGGTCCGGAGCCGGGAAGGCACGGTCCAGCAGGGACATGTCGCTGCCGGAAAGCTTGAGCTTCATCGCTGCAGCATTCTCCAGTGTGTGTTCGATTCTTGAGGATCTTGGAATCGGAATCACATTGGTTTTTTTCATTAACCAGGCCAGCATTACCTGCGCAGGATGGGCGTTGTTCTTTTCCGCTACCGCTGTAACTGCCGGATGCATCAGAAGTCCCTGACGGAGTCTTCCAAACTGTGCCAGAGGACAGTAGGCCATGGTGATCATGTCCTTTTCATTCATCCAGGGCTGCAGGCTGTATTCAATGCCTCTGGAGCCTAAGTGATAGAGTACCTGGTTGGTAATGCATTCATTGCCATAAGGAACTTCATAGAGCTCCTGCATTTCATCAATGTCGAGATTGGAAACACCCCAGTCTCTGATGAGACCTGCTTCCTTCAGTTCATGCATGCCCTTGGCTACTTCTGCTAAGTCCAGGCCATTGTTCCAGTGCAGAAGGTATAAATCCACATACTTTGTTTCCAGACGTTCCAGTGTGCCTTTAATCGCCTTGTCGAGCTTAGCGCCGATGGCGTGGGAAGGCTTTACCTTGGAGACAATATACAGATCCTTGCGGTTGTAGGGCTTGATGGCCTGTGCGACCATACGTTCACTGCCGCCATTGCCGTACATCTCTGCGGTATCAATCATATTCATACCGGCGTCGATGCCTGCGCGGAGTGCTTCGATTTCACGATCGAGGGTATCGGGGTTTTCGCCAAGGTACCAGGTACCCTGACCCATTCTGCCAACATCTTTGCCGTTTGCTGTTTTCAGGTTCATAGTATTCCTTTCAAAAGAAGCTTTCAGCTTCCTGCGCTATGTATTCTACACAAGGATTGGTTATAACGTAATGGTTATAAGAAAGATTTCCTGCATAAATGTCCGAAAAATGATGATATGAGACAAAGATCATACATTGTTTCACATGCATATAAGTCTATGTTGATCGGTATAATAAGTTCACTGAGGTTGAAATATGAAGTCTAAAGTAGATGAAGTCACAAAGCTTACGGACTATCCGTTTGTGAATATGTATCTTGCCAAAGGTACCAACAAAGCAGGGAAGGAAAAGAAGTACTATGTCGCTTCCCGAGCAAAGAATACAGCATCCATGAAGATGGTCAGCGGTGATTACAGTCCTGATGCTGTAGTCATTTACTGTCTCTATGGCAAAGACAAGGTTGTTCTGCTCAGACAGTACAGATACAGCATCAACGGCTATACCTATGAACTTCCTGCGGGTCTTGTTGCACCGGGGGAAACCCTGCATCAGGCTGCGATCAGGGAAATGAAGGAAGAGACAGGACTGGACTTTGTACCGTTTGAAGCAGGCGAGGAACTGGAGGGCAATGGCTTTACCACGATCGGTCTTTCCGATGAATCCTGCGGTACAGTCTTCGGCTATGCGACAGGGGAAATCAGCGATCGCTATCAGGACAGTGATGAAGAGATTGAAACAGTAATCTGTGATCGTGAAGAAGTCAGAAGAATCATGAGGGAAGAACATATGGCCTTGATCTGCCGTTATCAGATGATGCATTTTATCGCTGATGAAGATCCTTTTGCCTTTGTACAGAAGGCTATAGAAAGAAAATGACAGTCAATTCTGCTAGAATAGACTGCAATGAAAAGAGGTATGACTCATGGAATTTGATCTGAACAAGAAACACTGCTATTACTTCAAGGCAATCTCCGACATTCCGCGCGGTTCCCGTAATGAAAAGGCTGCCAGTGATTATGTCGTAAACTTTGCAAAGGAACATGGTTTTGCTTACAAGCAGGACGAAGTATGGAACGTCATCGTTGATAAGCCTGCGACTGTCGGCTACGAACATTGCGAACCTGTCATCCTGCAGGCACATCTGGACGTTGTCTGTGAAAAGGAAACAGGCTGCACACATGATTTCGAAAAGGATCCGGTAGATCTGTATGTTGATGAAGAAGGCTGGCTGACAGCACGCGGTACAACACTTGGTGCGGATGACGGCTATGGTGTCGCATATATGCTTGCAGTACTGGATGATGATTCCTTCCCGCATCCGGCGATCTCCTGCATCTTTACATCCATGGAGGAAATCGGTCTGATCGGTGCAATGAACCTGAAGAAGGAAGATCTGCACGGCAAGCGTCTGATCAATCTCGATGGCGGCGGGGAAACAGTATCCTGCGTTTCCGCAGCCGGCGGTGCACGTGCATTAAGCACAATTCCTGCTGAATGGGAAACAACATGCAAGCCTGCATACAAGCTGACAGTGGATGGTCTGCAGGGCGGTCATTCCGGCGGTCTGATTCATACAGAAAGAGGCAATGCCAATACATTGGCTGCACGTATTCTCAAGGAAATGCAGAGAGCAGGTGTAGACGTACAGGTGGCTGACTTTACCGGCGGCTCCAAGTTCAATGCCATTCCTCATCTGGCTGAAGTTGTATTTGTTTCCGAAACAGCTAAGGAAACGATTGAAGCATGTGTTGCCAGGAGCACACAGGATATTAAGAATGAACTGGAATTCTCCGACAAGGGTGTATTCACAAAGCTGGAAGAAACAAAGACAGACAAGTGTCTGACAATGAAGTCTTCCGATACAGTCATTACTTATATCTTCCTGATGCCTGATGGCTTCCAGCATAGATCCATGGCTATTGAAGGTCTGACAACATCTTCCCTGAATGCCGGTGTTGTACGTACTACCGAAACTGCAGTGACTGTTGAAGATCTGATCAGAAGTGCACTTGCTTCTCATACAGATGTACTGATCGAACAGCTGCAGGAACTGGGTGCACTGTTAGGTGTAGAAGTTACTACAAGCGATCGCTTCAGCGGCTGGTCCTATGAAGAAAACAGCGTGATGCGTGAAAAGCTCAGAGCAGCTGTTGCCAAGCAGGGCAAGACACTGGAAACACATGCGGCTCATGGCGGTCTTGAATGCGGTGTGTTCAAGGGGCTGGTACCGGAGATGGATATCATTACTACAGGTCCGGTTGCCCAGGGTGCACATACTCCTGAAGAACGTTTGGATCTGGCATCCTTCGATCGTTCCTACGAAATTCTGAAGGATATTCTGATTTCCTGCGCTGAATAATCATAGATACAGGGATCCTGAGAAATCGGGATCCTTTTCATTTACGGGAATATCGGGCAAACTGATTGCATTCAATCAATTAATGCAGTGAAATATCTGATATGAAAAAGACAGGTTGCTTCACACTGATCAAGGCATTGATGACAGTATTCATGACTGTCTCTCTTTGTGCATGTGCGGCAGATTCTTCCCTGCAGAAAGAAGCAGTACAGGATGTAAAGACACCGACGAAGATTGCGGTCAGTACGGATCTGCATTGTGATCCCAATAATACATCGGAAGGTTCCATCAACCCAATGACCATCTACAATCAGGAACTGATGGAAGCTTTGTTCTTTGATGCTCGACACAATGGTGCTGAAGCGATTGTTCTATGCGGAGATCTGGTCAATGCCGGCAGACTCTATCAGCATGAAGCTTTAGTCAAAGTACTCGCACAGGCAGAAGCAGATGGTCTTCCTGTCTATGCTTTCCCCGGCAATCATGATATCGGTGATGTGACGACAGAACAGTTTGCAGAGATGTATGGGGAGTTTGGTTATAACGAGGCGTACAGCCGCGATACAGACTCTCTGAGCTACAGCGTGGTTCTGGGTGGACAGATGCTCATTCTGCTTGATACAGGCGGCTACGGAGCCCGCGGCAACGGCGGGTACTTAACTGCGGCAACGATCTTGTGGGCAGAGAATCAGCTGAAGAAGGCAAAGGACAATCAATGGAAGGTACTGGTCTTCGGACACTATCCGCTTTTAGCAGCGGATGCAGGTACATTCACGGGCAGAAATCAGATGCTGGATGTACTGAAGATGTATGGGGTAGAACTGTATATCTGCGGTCATCTCCATGGTCGGCATATCTCTTTGAATGATGATATCGTGGAATTGGTTGTGGAACAGTCGACAGCCAATCCCTGCAGCTATGCCATGATTACGATGGAAGAAGAGGATGTGCTGCGTTATGACATTCAGATCATTGATGTCCCTGAATGGGCGGAATTAACGGAGCACTATGACAGCAATCTTCTGAACTTTGAAGAATACAAAAGAGAGAAGTATCTCGATCGTCAGCGTGCTACTGTGGAAAGCATCCGCGGCAAGAAGGAAGCAACGGAAGAAGAGATGGAACTGGCAACACAGTTCTTCATTGATCTGATGACAGCTTCCGGTGATGGTACATTGCCGGAGAAGGGAGATGCTCTCAAGGAAACAGAAGGCTACAGAATCTTCATGCGCTTTGCGGAAGGAAATGTCTACGGCAGATGGATTCCGACGGTTTTTGATAATGCTGTACCGTACATGCGGGGCTTTACCATTGATCATGGTGCGATCAGAACCAATGACTGAAAGCATGGATCATTATTGTACTGACCTGCTTTGCTATACTTGTTTTAAGAATAAAAGGAGTTCATATGATTATTGTTGATAAGGAAAAATGCGTAGGCTGCGGAAACTGCGTCAGAGACTGTGTCTGCTATTGCTTTGAAGTAAAGGACGGCAAGGCAGAGTTCAAGGTACCTTCACCCGGATGCATTAAGTGCGGACACTGTACTGCTGTATGTCCTGTACAGGCAGTGACAATGGAAGAAGAAGGATATACCAATGAAACGGAATGTGCTGATGATACAAAGATCGCACCGGAAACACTGATGACAGTGATTAAAAACAGACGTTCCACACGTCAGTATAAGAAGACAAAGGTTGAAGAGAATGTCATTGCGGATATCCTGCAGGCTGCACGCTGCACAGCAACAGGTTCCAATGCCCAGGCCTTTACCTTTGCCGTCATTCAGGATGAACTGCCTGCTTTCAAGGAACTGGCATGGAAGCATTTTGAAGAGATGATCGCTTCCTATCCGGAAGGTTCTTCGGCAAGAAACAGCGGCATTACCCAGAGAGCACTTCTGCCTAAGGACAATCCTCTGCAGGATACACTGTTCTGGAACGCTCCCTGTCTGATGATCATTGCCAAGAAGGCAGGAGGCAGTGCGTGGGATGCAGGTATGGCCAGCCAGAATATGGAACTGATGGCTGTATCACATGGACTGGGTGTTCTTTACAGCGGATATCTGACAGGGATTATCAATAACAACCAGGATCTCAAGGACTGGATCGGTCTTGGCGATCTGGAAGTAAAGACATGCCTGTTAATGGGTTATCCGGATGTGAAGTACTACCGTACAGTCAATCGCAAGGATATCAAGGTAATCAGAAAGTAATACCGGAATGAAGAGACTGTAAAAGAGCAGTCTCTTTTCGTATGCAGTGATTCTGTCATGTGCAGAATGCATCGTAAATAATACATGTATTCTATTTCACTTTATTGAACTGCAGTTTTATAATCCTTGCACATAGTGAAAAGGAGTATCAGCTATGAGTGCTTTAAATACATTGTTCCCGGTCTTCTTCATGATGATCCTGGGTTTTACAGCAAGAAAGAAGCAGTGGGTCAGTGCAGAACAGAAAGATGGTGTTAACCATGTGGTATTCAATGTTCTCTTTCCTGTACTGATCTTCAATGTACTGCTTAATTCCACGATTGAATTTTCCTCTCTCTACAAAGTCACATATGTACTGATCTGCTTTACGGCAGCGATGTTACTGGGAAAGTTACTGGCGAATGTCACCGGTAAGGAATACGGACATATCTCCAAGTATATGATGGCTACCTGCGAAGGCGGCAATGTTGCCCTTCCTTTGTATACATCGATCGTCGGTATGGCCTATGCATCCAATACGATCATCTTCGATATTGCCGGTACGATTGCCTGCTTTATCATCATGCCGATCCTGGTGACAAGGGATACTGCAGGCAATACAAGTATGAAGGAACTGATCACAAAGATCGTTACCAATTCCTTTGTCATTGCCTGCTTCTCAGGTATTCTGCTGAATGTCATCGGCTTTCCTGCTTTCATGCAGAACATCGGACTGTATGATGTCTACAGCAATACCATCGCCATGATGACCAATCCCATCGTAGGCATGATTCTGTTTGTAATCGGCTATAACTTTGAGATTGATACAAAGACATTAGGACCGATTCTTCGTTTCATCTCTGTTCGTCTTGTCTACTATATTCTGATTATTCTGGGCTTCTTCCTGCTGTTCTCTGGCGATATGAAGGATAAGATTTATCTCATCGGTGTACTGATCTACTTCACATCACCCACAGGCTTCGGTGTTCTGGTACAGATTGATCCGGTATTCCGCAAGGAAGAAGAGAAGGGATATGCGTCAGCGATATTGTCATTACAGATGGTGATTTCATTGATTGTATATACAGGTATTGTTCTCTTTCTGGCCTGATTTATTTTTCTGAAGGGATGATGCGCATGTCTTATAGGGCATGCGTTTTCTTTATACAGGGGCGGATATCACCCCACAATAAACATAGTCATGCTATACTTTTCGACATATTAGCAAAAGAGGAGAACATGAATATGGATATGCGTTTTCTTCCATCCGGAGATCGTGCGGTGACTGTGGAATTCGGCAGTGCGATTGATCCGAAACTGAATGATTATGCCATTATGCTGGATGCGATGCTGGCAAAGGAACCTGTAGAGGGAGTGATTGAAACCATTCCTACGTATCGTTCCATACTGGTACTGTTTGATCCTGCGATCATTGGCTATGATGCACTCTGTGCAGAGATTGCAAAGAGAATGGAACAGCAGAGCATGAGTACGCATGAAGATGGTGTACTGTGGGAAGTTCCCTGCTGCTATGGCAGCTACTTTGGACCGGACATGGAAACTGTATGCCAACATACAGGATTGTCGAAGAAGGAAATCATTGAACGCCACAGTGCTAAGGAATACCGTATCTACATGCTTGGTTTTCTGCCGGGATTTGTGTATCTGGGCGGAATGGATCCATCTCTTACGACACCTCGTTTATCTTCTCCCCGTACCAGAATTCCGCGTGGTGCAGTAGGGATCGGCGGGGCACAGACAGGGATTTATCCGATGGAATCACCGGGAGGATGGAATCTGATCGGCTGTACACCGATTGAACTGTATGATCCTGCAGGTGAGAATCCGGTATTATTCAAAGCCGGTGATCACATTCATTTCTATCCTGTGACTGCCTCGGAGTATTACAACATCCGTCAGGCCATTCAAAGAGGAGAATACAGACCTGTATGTTCACCTCTGCATAAGAAGGAGGAAGAGTGATCATGACGATTGAAGTTGTACGTCCCGGTTTATTAACGACCGTACAGGATCGGGGAAGATACGGATATCAGAAGTACGGTATTCCTCCGGCAGGAGTCATGGATCTTGAGTCCTATGAACTTGCCAATGCGTTCTGCGGGAATACACATGGGGAAGCAGTATTGGAGATGACTGTTTCCGGTGGTGAATACATCTTCCATGAACATACATGGATTGCTCTTACAGGTGCGGATATGAAGCCGCGCATCAATGGTGAAAGAGTGCCGATGTATCGTACAGTGGAAGTGCAGAAGGGGGATCATCTGGTTCTTAAGCATGCCGTAAACGGCTGCCGTACGTATATGGCAGTATGCGGCGGCATTGATACAGAGCCTGTGATGAACAGCCGTTCTACGCATATGAAATGTCATATCGGCGGACTGGAAGGAAGAAAGCTGAAGGCAGGGGATGTACTTCCGATCGGCAAGGCCAATCCGATTCCTGCATACTGTACAATTCCTGCAAGAGCCGGTTTCTATTCATCCTCCATTCAGGTGAGAGTCATGATGGGACCGCAGGATGATATGTTTACTGAAAAGGGTAAAGATACCTTCCTGAACAGTACCTATACGGTTGATGCAAAGAGTGACAGAATGGGTATTCGTCTGGAAGGAGAGGCTATTGAAAGTATTCATGGAACAGATATTGTCAGTGATGCGGCAGTGTTCGGTTCCATTCAGATTACAGGCAATGGTCAGCCGATTGTGCTGATGGCGGATCGTCAGACGACCGGCGGCTATGCCAAGATCGCAACCGTGATCACAGAAGATTTATCGCTGTTAGCACAGGCTGCAGCAGGTACAGCAGTACAGTTTATCGAGTATGGAAAGGAATAAGCATATGTATAAAACAGATCTCAACTCCGATATGGGAGAAAGCTTCGGCAATTACACAATCGGCATGGATGAAGAAGTACTTGGCTATATTACCAGTGCCAATGTCGCATGCGGTTTTCATGCCTCTGATCCTATGGTTATGGCAAAGACTGTAAAGATGGCAAAGGAAAAGGGTGTACGCATCGGTGCCCATCCCGGTTTCCCGGATCTGCAGGGTTTCGGCAGAAGAAACATGAACATGTCCTATGAGGAAATCCGTACCATGATCATCT
>JAZUHS010000227.1:0-5148 GCA_045641845.1 Bulleidia sp.
AGGTATCTGTGTTTTCCTGTACAAAGAATGATATGTCGATCAAGGGCTATGGTCTGCTTGAACCTGCAAAAACAGAAGAACTGACAGCTGCTGATGAAGAAAAAAATGAAGTTTCAGATGATGCAGAGACAGCAGAAATCGAAATGGATAAAGCAGAAGATATTTCCTCTGCAGGAACAGTCAGTGCTTCATCTGCTAACGGAAAACCTAAAGCAAAGGCAATGCTTTTAAGTGATACAGACCCGATCAATGTATCTGACTATATCGTTGCACAGAATGATGATGGGGCAAAAACTCAGCTTCTGTTTAAAGAAGGTGACGGTGAATGGCAGACGGTGAACGGTGATACTGAGATTCCCGGTGATGCGACGCTTCATCTGGATGTTGTTTATAAAGGCGTGAATATTGACCAGCTCATTGCAGCCGGTGGTCAGCTGACTTACGATGTCCCTAACTTCATGAGAAATCCTGTTGCACAGGGGGCTATCATGGATGGTAATACACAGGTAGGTACGATTGATGTGCAGAATGGCAAGGCTGTAATTACGTTCAGTGAGTCTTTCCTTGCGGCGCAGAAGGCAAATAATCAGAGTCTGCTTGCTGGTACTTTCTTCATTGAATCCACTGTCGATATTACAAATGTTTCTGTGCAGAATCCGGACAAACTGATCGTAGGTGATGTCGAGATTGAACTGAAGTGGGAAGATGAACTCATTGCGAAATACGGTAATGTGGAAATTAATAAATCAAGTGCAAAATACTCAGAGGACGAAGATGGTCATCCTTATTTGACTTATACTTTGAATGTAACGGCTGGTGCAGATGGCTGCCCTGATGTAAAAGTGGCAGACAGATTCAGTGACAGTTCTAAACCTGTCAAGAATATTGATTCGTATGTAGGTATTAACGGCACTGTCCAGAGTATTGCGAATATATCGGAAGTAACGGAAACAGTTGCACCTGAAGGAAATGGCGGTTCTGTCTATCTTGGAACAGTCACAACTGCAGGTGGCAAAACAGTGATTACTCCTGCTGGTAATAATGCTCAGACACCCGGAACATTGATCTGGGATATCGGTGACATGGCTCCAAATGAAGTACGTACACTGACTTACAAGGTGAAGCTTTCAGATTCTTACATTGGTGTACAGAAAAAAGAAAATCTGCTTAATAGTGCCAATGTATATTCTGATGGATACAGCAAGGACAGCGACCAGACAACATTTGCTCCAAAGGCAGGCATGAATGAACGTAAGACAGCTGCAGAGCCTGTGAAGAATGATGATGGTACGTATACAATTACGTACACAGTCTGGGTCAAAGCAAACACGGACAATACGTATACTCTAACGAATGTCAAAATCTGTGATAGTCTGAATCATTATGCTAACCGTACAGAAGAGAAGTACCTGGATACTTTGGAATATGATCCTGATTCCTTTACTCTTCATAATGGCGGCAATTCTTCTGCACCTGTTATGGCTCCCATCAACAACAGCCCTGTTTTTAATGACGATAATCACGGCTTTACATACTATGTTGGAGATATGGCACCAGGTGAAGAGAGAACTCTGACTTATGACATCACAGTTTCTCCTGAATTCTTCGTCAAGGCAGGCAATGATTCTGGTGTTATCCATAATCGTGCACTGGTATACCTGGATGATTCCAGAGATGATACTCAGACAAATCATATTCAGGCATACAGCTGCAATCGCAAAATGGAAAAAAAGCAGTGGGATCGTAAACTGGCTGGTGAACGCGTAAATACAGAGATGGATGTGACGATGTCTGCTCCGATCTATGAAATCCGCAATGATCATCCAGTCAGAATAGCTGAAAGCGGCACCTTTACTGTGTCTGCAGACGCGTATGCCTACAAGGTTTATGTGAATGAAGCAGGTGACTGGGATGTATCCTCAGCTTCTATGAAGGACGATTTTGGCGAACAGAATATGGAATTCGTCGGTTATGTCAGAGTTGATGCGTTTGAAACGACAGATACAATCCCTACTGAAGGTGCAGACCCCACAAATGAAGAAGTAGAAGCATATTATGACGGGAAAACACCTGTGAAGAGTGCATGGGTCAAAATTGATCATATGAAATCCTTTGGCTTCAAGCCGGCTGAAATCGGTCTGGAAGGTCAGTATGCATATCGTCTGACCTATTACGCCGTTCCTTCCTATCCCGAAGACTGGGACGGAACGCCTTACACTGTAATGAACCTGTTTGAGTTGTCAGGCGAAGTAGGCATTGGCGGGCAGAAATACATACTGACCGGTGTTGTGGCAGGGGGAGCCGCAGTCATCACCACATCTACAGAGCTGCATGCTGAAAAGTTTGGCTGGTATTATGATGCGGATTCTGAGAGGGAGAATCATCAGAATGGAGCTTTGTATTGGGCAGTCAAGATTGAAGCAGATGAGCTGATGAAGGGAACAATGATTTCAGATATAACAACAGATCCCAGAGAAAATGATCCTGCACGAAAGGACAGACACCGCACCTATGGAAATGCGACAGTCGGTATTTATGAAGGTAACTTCGGCTTAGGTGAAATAACAGATTACGAAACTCTCGAAGCTGCACTAGCGAGCGGTAAACTCGAAGTGTCATCTGCACCACTTGTTACTGTGTGGGATCCTCAGATAGGATATGCATACGGATCAGGATACATATCTGTAAGTAGTGATTATACAGTCCCTGCGGGCAAAAGCATCTATATCATTTATACGACGACACCTGATCTGATGCCGACAGATAAGACACAGGTACATACATATAAGAATGCGATAAGTATTTTTGATGGTACGATAGAGAGTCTTGCAAATCCTGACAGTGTCGCAGAAATCAATGTCAGCGGAAATGGTGGTATTGCTAAGCAGGCAGGCAGTGTATATACAGTGAAAGCTGACGGTTCCTTTACCCGTGATATTGCCGGTGGTGTTACCGGATCAGGCGGACACTTTGGTACAGACAATATCAGCAGTGCAAATGCCGGCGTCATTGAACCTGGTACCTATGTGGACTGGACCGTGCACATTAATACGGACGGAGCTCTGGATGGTCAGACAGTATATGTGACGGATTATATCCCCGAAGGAATGGATCTTTCCTTCATCAGAACCTTTACGATTCATGACGGAAACCGTGCTTATACAGTAACGGATGATAATCTCACAGCAGAGGGATGGTACGAACACAGCATTATGGCTTACTGCAATAATATCAGCGGTAAGAATATGAGAACTGTGTATTACACAAAAGAACAGCAGGCGAAATGGAAGATTGAAAACCTGAAAGGTGAGATTGTTTTCCAGGTTGCGTGTCGTGTGACGGATCCTGATGTACTGCTTGGAAATGAAGCGATAACATATACAAACAATGTACAGCTTGATACAGAGGACGGAACTCTGATTGATACGGATTCCGCAGATATTACTCTGACAAAGACGACGATGACGAAGCAGAGTGCTTCGAATTCCGGATCAAACAGTGGTCGATATCCGTTTGTCATCTATGTCAATCCGTTGGGAGAAGATCTGGTTAAGGGAAAGGATACGATCACTGTCGTTGACGAAATGAGTGATTCTCTGAAGCTCGATGTTTCTTCCGTTGTCGTCAGAAACTCAGTTTACAGAACTGTTCTGTCCCCCGACCAGTATAGGATCACTGCAACGGATAAAACGCTGATGATAACTGTACCGGATCATCTTCCTTTGGAAATCACCTATGATGCCATTGTTCAGGCTGCACCTGGTGAAAAGGTAAATATCGTCAACAGTGCACACTGGGAAGGATATGAACCGGGAAATTCATCAATCGTTGAAGTGAAGAATTTCAGTTATACTGCCGGTGGTACAGTATCCACATCTGATACACCTTATGTCAGAATTGATAAACGTAACCAGTACAATGCAAATGAAAAGCTGCCGGGTGCGAAGTTCAAAGTGACGGAAGCTGAACTGGTGAATGGAACGCTTGTACCAAAGACAGGCGGACAGGTCTGGGATTCGAATTCTATGGTAACCGGTACAGATGGTATGCTTACCGTGGGCAGAGAAGCTTCTCAGTTAATGAAGTGGAATACTGTTTACATCATTGAGGAAACAGAAGCACCTGCTGGATTTGTCCTTGATGCAGAGCCGCATTACTTTGCAGTAGCTAAGAAAGTCAATGGTGCATATCCGACTGCTCTTGAAACATACAAAGCTGCAGGAGCGACGATCTACTACCTTGGTGCAGAATATACATATACTGCATATAACCATAAATATGAGGCATCAGCAGTTAAAAAGTTCCACGATATTTCCGGCAATGATCAGATAAAACTGGATGGTACATATCGTTTCGGTATCTGTGAAGTGATAGGAAATAGAGAATCTGACATTCTGCAGATCCAGACACTGCAGATCAGAAATGGTTCACAGAACAGTACTGTTACTTTCACTGATCTTGAGAAAGACAAGATTTACAGAATCTATGAACTTGATGACAATGATCAGAAGATTGTCAATGGTTCACTTGCGACAGTAGACGGCAAGCTCTTTGATGTCACTTATGATCGTGCTGTAAATACCGTAACCTTTGCAGGGGATACAGTACCTGCAGTTACGATCACCAACGCAGTACACTATTCCGAACTTCCGCAGACCGGCGGCATTGGCACAAAGGTGTATACAATCACAGGTATTATGATGATGCTGGTATCCGCAGGATTCCTGCTTATGAAAAGACACTAAGAAAAGGAGGCAGATATGAAAATACGTAAATCAGCGATGATCGCAGCAGTATGCATGACTCTGCCTTCTTTCCTTCAGATTCATGCATTTGGACCTGTAGATCGTTCTCAGTTATGTTCACTTACAATCACAAAGTGTGAAGTGGATAACGTGGAATTTAGAGCATACAAGGTCGCAGAGATTACCGAGGATGCACACTTTGCAATGATCGATCCCTTCAAGGATGCACAGATCACAATCGATGAAGAAGAATACAGAGAAGCAGCTTCAACCCTGGCCTCTTTTGCGGCTGCGGAAGAAGTGAAGCCTTCTTCATCGGCAATGGTCATTGAAGGTGAAGCAGTGTTTGAAGAACTGGAGAATGGTCTGTATCTTGTTGTTTCTGATCCGGTCACAAAGGATG
>JAZUHS010000228.1:0-31082 GCA_045641845.1 Bulleidia sp.
AGCTGGCCCATTCTTGTAATCTTGAATGCTGTCTTCTTAATGATTTCAGCAATTTCATCCATAGTCGCATGCGGACCTGCTTCCTTTACAGCATTGCGGACAACACCGGGGCCGGAAACACCGACATTGATGACACAGTCAGGTTCAGAAACGCGATGGAAAGCACCTGCCATGAAGGGATTATCTTCTACGGCATTGCAGAAGACAACGAGCTTGGCTGCACCGAAGCAGCAGTTATCTTTTGTCAGCTCTGCTGCTTCTCTGACTACTTCACCCATGATCTTTACTGCATCCATATTGATGCCGGCCTTTGTGGAGCCGATATTTACAGAAGAACATACAATGCTTGTTCTCTTCAATGCTTCAGGAATCGCACGGATCAAAGCCAGATCGCCATCGGTCATACCTTTCTGTACCAGGGCAGAGAAACCACCGATGAAGTCAATGCCCAGGTCTTTGCCGGCACGGTCAAGAGTTAATGCATATTTCACCGGATCACCGCCGGAAACACTGACCAGCATGGAAATCGGGGTAACGGAGATTCTCTGGTTGATGATCGGAATGCCGTATTCACGGGAGATATCCTTTGCCGTTCTGACCAGGTCCTTAGCCTTGGTTGTCAGCTTGTGATAAATCTTCTCGCAGGAACGGTCAATGTTTGTATCAGCACAATCCAGCAGGGAAATACCCATGGTGATTGTACGGATATCCAGACATTCCTCATCGATCATGCGGATGGTTTCGAGAATATTGTCGTCAGAAATTGTTCTCATATGTTCCACCCTTAAATCTTATGCATGGCATCGAAGATGTCCGCATGCATGACATGAATCTTCAGCCCCTGCGCAGAGCCGCTTTCTTCCATTTCCTCAGCGACTGAGGCAATTGTCAGATCTTCAGGAACGTCAACAATCATGATCATTGTGAACAGATCCTGCAGAACCTTCTGCGTTACATCTTCGATATTGATATTACGAACTGCACAGGCATTTGCGGCGAATGCGAGAATACCGGGGCGATCCTTGCCCACTACAGAAACAACAGCTTTCATTTACTTTCCCTCACTTATTCTGCTTCTTTCTGAAGGCTTTCCAGAGAGAGACCGCAGTAGTAAAGTTCCATTTCAAGATAGGACTTTACCTGCTGAATCATTTCAATGGTTGAGTCTTCACAGCTGCTTGATTTCGCACCATCCAGAAACTTATAGGTACATGCACCCATACTGCCGACTTCATTCTTCCAGCTGTAGGAATAAACAATGGAGTAGCTGGAGTATTCGAAGGTACATGTATCAAAGTTGATGGTATATGCCTCATTGGCATTGAACTCTGCGGAATAAGTACCGTTATCCTTCTTCTCATAGCCCAATCGTGAAATCAGACGTTTGCGGAATGTTTCCGTGACTGTGCTGCCTTCCGTGTCATCAGGAATTTCTTCCACTTCAATGCTGTCAGGATCAATCTCTGCGAAGCTGACAAAGGCATTGTGTTCATTCCTGAGATCATCTGTCATTGCGACTTCTGTTGTACCGATATTGATATATGCGGTATCAGCGCTGTAATCGACAGTGATCTTCTGACCAGAGTACATTACTTCGGCTCTGAAAACAGCCTCTTCCTTCGTGAAGTGTCCTTCCTTGTCAAATACATCGGTAATGACAGCGGAGGTAACCGCAAAGTCGTCATACTGTTTCAGATTGTAGGTATCGTATCTTTCAGTGAAGACAGCAGCGGATGCTTCCGGGGTTAATGTCAGTGTATATACCCTGTTTCCATCTGCTGTATCTTCAGCCTGAAGGCTGAGAAGCTGGTTCTGCCCGTACATTGCAGGTTCAAGCGGAACAAGCATTGCTGCCTTTACATCCGTTTCCTTCATATCCTCATAGTAGGAAATACCGTTATAGGTATTGTAGAAACGGCCGTCATAGTAGTATCCCTCCATTCTGGAGAACATACCATTGGAGTTGATATTCTGCTTCATATGCATGGATGTGCCGTCATTTTCAAGAACGCCATCCAGGGCATAGCGGATTACAGAACTGTCCGTAAAACGAAGATCATACTGGGAGCGTACGGATACTGTCCATGTATCCTTTGTCTTTGCATCCTGCATGCTCTTTTCATATGTCGTATATGTACTTTCATCGACTGCAGGTTCTTCTGTTACAGAGGAAACGGCAGAGGATGGGCTGCTGCAGCCGCTCAGAAGCAGCACAGCGCTTACTAAGATATTGATCAACTTTTTCATAGCAGGGATATTATAGCAACCGTTCTTTTGTTTCAACAGGTGAAAACCGATCCTTTATATGCGCTTAAGAAAGATTCAGCCTGTCTTCACATTCACTGGATAGAAAAAAGCATCTTATTTAACAGCAGTTTCACATCTGCGCATGTTTCTTTGAGTTGTACTATAATGTTCAGTAACTGATTGGAGATTTATACATTATGAAAAACAGAGCACAGCTGATTCATCAGGAAGTCAGTCCGAAACGTCTGTATACAAGCGTGAAGGAGATTTCCGATTATCATCGTATCCAGGTAACACCCGGTTTCAGGGCTGCCGCAGAGTATGTATGCAGTTCTTTACAGAAGAACGGTATTCAGGCGCAGATTCTGTCCTACCGTGCTGATGGTGATATCTGGTATCTGCAGAATAAGATGTTCAAGGAATGGACACTGAAGGAAGCATATCTGGATCTGGATGAACCCTTCATGCATTTAGCCGATGCCGGTGAAGAACCGATGTCCATCGTTCAGCGCAGTTACCCTGCTGATTTTACAGATGGTCTGGAAATGATCTTCATGGACCGCGGTACAGATCCGAAAGCTTATGAGGATGTGGATCTGGATAACAAGATCATCTTCATCCACGAGAACTTCCACAGCTTCGAATGGGCATTCGACCGTGGTGTAAAGGGTTTTGTGACAGACTACATTGCGGAAAACCCCAACCGTACAAGAAACGATCTGTATCATTCTCTGACTTATACATCCTTCTGGTGGAAACATGTTGACAGCGAGAAGAAGGTCTTCGGCTTTGTCATGTCCCCCTGTGAAGGTGATAAGCTGGTCAAGCTGTATAAGGAACGCAAGGCTGCAGGTCTGCCGATGGTTCTCAAGGGCAAGGTAGACGCTGTTCTGGAAGCCGGTGCCATGGAAGTTGTAGAAGCTGTACTGCCTGGTGAAACAGAGGAAGAAGTACTGCTGACATCTCACTTATGCCATCCTAAGACATCTGCGAATGATAATGCTTCCGGCTGTGCTGCGAATATGGAAGCTCTGCGTGTACTGAAGAAGCTGATGGATGAAGGCAAGCTGCCTCGCAACAAGCGTACAATCAAAGCCATCTTCATGCCGGAGTTTACAGGTACATTTGCTTATCTGTCTGATCATACAGACTACGATCAGATGATCGGTGCTATTAATCTGGATATGGTCGGCGGCAAGCAGACACGTGCATACGGTCCGATTACCCTGACATTGCTGCCGGATTCCTGTCCGTCCATCATCCAGTCCTTAACACATGCATCTCTGGAACTGGCAGGTATGGAAGCGGAGAATCTGCTGGGTGAAAAGGTACCGGTAACACATTACATTACCGAGACATTCTTCGGCGGTTCCGACCATCTGGTATATTCCAACCCTGATTTCAATACTCCCTGCTGCATGCTTGGTCAGTGGCCTGATCTCAACTACCATACAGCGACAGATAAGCTGGATGTCATTGATCCGGAAGTACTGGCATTCTCCTGCCGTACAGCCACAAACTTCGCATATGCGCTTTCTAATCTAAGTGAAGAGGATCTGCCTATGGTCTTCGGTTATATGCACAGAGAAATGACAGAAGCATTCAATCGTATTCAGGATGCATACAGCGAAGGAAAGATCACTGCAGAAGCTCTTTACAGCCACCTCAGCAACCGTTCTGCATTCTTTGAAGGATGTGTCCGCGATCTTCGCCGCATTCTCCCCAGCGTCTCAGAATGCGTTGTAGAACGTGAACTGAACTACGTGAAGACATATGCTGAACTGATGTACAGTTATATGGGTGCAAAGAAGACAGAATGCACATGTACTGATGCAAGAGTGTTTGAAAAGCTCTTCATCGGTCCGATCCAGCGTCTGTCCGATAACCTTGCTGTAAGCTGTGAAGCAGTACAGAAGAAGGCTGCGGAATACGAAGCAAAGTACGGTTTCATGTTCTCTGAAGTCGGTGATCGTGCTCTGACATATATCAACGGCACAAGAACTGTTGGTGAAGTTAAGCAGAGAGTTGCCTTTGAATTCATGAAGTCCTGTGATGATGAGATCGATGCATTCTTCGATCTGCTTACAGACATGAACATGATCAAGGTGAAGTAATTACCGATACATATGCAGATGCCTGCGGGTTTATCCTGCAGGCATTTTCTGTTTAAAAAAGCCCTCTGCATTTATACAGAGAGCATATGACTCAGCGATCCTTGACCTTTGTGGAAACAATCGCACGCAGAACCTGAGGATCATACATCAGATCCTTGAGATCATCTACTTTATCAATGACACGATCGATCTTCTTGAAGTATGTATCAATCTTCTTGAACTGACGCTTCAGAGCACGATTGCGAGGTGCACGTCTGCCCATGGAAATCGCATCGAAGTATACAACCATCATGGATGTAATGAATTCAAAACATGTGGACTCAATCCAGAAATCCACCTGATCAAAGGAAGGCAGATACTGTTCCAGCATACGTTCGATCATCGGATAACCATCCGTATGATTCTTCCATACATCTACGAATGTATAGTCAAACTGAGAAAGGAATTCCTCATTGAAGTAATCAAAGGCATTGCCATGGATAATACGGATTTCCTTATCCTTCGGAAACTGCGGCAGAATGCACTTGGTAAACATATTGATAACGGCATCATTCAGTTCTACTACAGTAACGGACTTTACTTCCGGCTTCAGCAGACACATGTAGATGAAGTAGCCGATACCAAGACCGAATGTCAGTACATTGCCATGTGCCTTTTCTACACAGGGATCTACCGTATTTGCTTCAGCAGGATTATCTGTCATCCAGAATTCCCCATCCTGACGCAGTACAGTAGCCATATAAGGCTTATTGAATGCACGCAGGATCATGTAGTCATTCAGCTCACGATTCGGATCAGGCTGAATAAAATCCATGTTCAGCAGCTCGTTGGCTGGAAGCATCTCGTAATTGAATTCAAAGCCATGTGCCTTTACATCACTGAGATGGATGTTTCTGTTGTAGGGAGTTCTTCTGTACTGCTCGATATCGTAGTACAGAGAAGGCCATGTCTCCGGTTCACCGGCAAATTCCGGGTCCCCCAGATCGTGGAGTTCCTGCTTAATCTGTTCTGCTTCTTCCTCAGAACGAATCACAACACCAACATAATCGTTGATTGCTTCATTCTGAATATTTGCATAGCATCTTGCGAAAAATGCTTCAATTTCATCTGTACGGATAATCTGCATAGTATTTTTCTCCCAGGCAGTACTATGATACGTGGACTGCCCTGAAATAGCAAAGACTTCGTGCAACCAGGCAGGAAGTCTTTTTCTTTACTATTCTTTCTCATCAAAGCATGTACTCATACAGAAGGAAATCCGTCCATCCTGTATCTTCATAATACATGCTCAATGTATCAACATACTGAAAGCCGCAGGCTTCATATAAACGCAATGCCGAGACATTGCCATTGAGTACATCCAGACGCATCGCCAGCATCCCCTCATTCTTCGCATACTGCTGTGCATATCGAACCATTGCCTTCGCATAGCCTCTGCGGCTCATACGCGGCATAACACCTAATGCATGAATGACCATATACTTTCCTTCCGGAACTTCATGCGGCCAGGTGCACTGACCATAGCTGTCGTTGCTTTTCGTATTAAGAACCATCGCACCGATGAGCTCATCACCCTCAACGACAACATGCATCATCCCGGTTTCCACACATTCCTTCAGATAAGCATCATCCGGATATACATTCTTTGCCCAGCCGGGTCTGAATTCGAGAAAGTCCATTGTGTCAATCAGCTCATAATAGAATGCCTTCACACTTTCATATTCATTTGTGTCTGCACGTCTGATCTGTACCATTGTTCTCACCTCTGCAGAAAGCATAGATGTACTCATACCTAAAGTCTACACGTATGCCCCGGAACAGAAAAAGACCCGCGACATGCGCAGGTCTTATATCCAGGTCTAAATTAAACCAGTTCGATGTAAGCCATCGGAGCAGCATCGCCCTTGCGAACACCTGTCTTAACAACACGTGTATAACCGCCGTTGCGATCAGCATACTTCGGAGCTACTTCATCAAACAGCTTCTGCAGAACTGTCTTCTGAGTTGCTTCATCAACTACTACATGACGAAGGTAAGCTGCAGCCTGACGACGAGCAGCGAGGTCGCCCTTCTTACCGAGTGTGATGAGCTCATCAACTACAGAACGCATATCCTTAGCCTTAGCCTCTGTTGTTTCTACCTTACCGTACATGATAACGGAAGTAGCGAGGTTTCTCAGCATTGCCTTACGATGATCGGCATTTCTACCAAACTTACGATTCCACATAAATCTTCCTCCAATTAGTCAAAGGACTTGAAGCCCAGTCCGAGTTCGATCAGCTTATCCTTGACTTCCTTAAGTGATTTCTTACCGAGGTTACGGACTCTCATCATTTCTTCCTCGGTCTTCTGAGTCAGCTCGTCAACAGTCTGAATGCCAGCACGCTTCAGGCAGTTATAAGAACGTACAGACAGGTCGAGATCTTCGATCATCATCTGCTGGCCCTTATTAGGCTGCTCTGTGCTGCCTTCCTTAATGACATTGTCCATGGTCAGAACTTCGTCATTAATGCCTGCAACGATATCAAGGTGGTCAATCAGAATCTTAGCTGCCATAGCCAGTGCCTTCTGAGGGTTGATGGAACCATCTGTCCATACTTCCATAGTCAGGCTGTCATACTTAACATCTTCACCAACACGAGTAGGTTCAACGTTTACGCTTACCTTTTCGATAGGTGTATAGATGGAGTCTGTGAAGACAGTACCGATACCATGGGAACTACCCTGATTCAGCTGTTTGTTAATGTCTGCGGAAATATAACCACGGCCATTCTTAGCCTTCAGTTCCATTTCCAGATTGACATCTTTCTCAAGATGCGCAATTTCCAGATCCTTGTTGAGGATTTCTACCTGAGCCGGGCAGATAATGTCGCCGGCTGTAACTGTGCAGGGACCCTTTGCAGAGATCTGCAGTGTATAAACCTCATCGTCTTCGATCTTCATGATCAGCTGCTTGAGCTGCAGGATGATCATGGATACATCTTCTCTTACTCCCGCGATAGAAGTGAACTCGTGGTATACACCGTCTACCTTGATGGAGAATACAGCGGCTCCCGGGAGGGAGGACAGCAGGACTCTGCGAAGCGCATTGCCAATTGTTGTACCGAAACCTCTCTCAAGGGGAGAAAGGATGAATTTACCATAATTTTCAGATTCAATGTAATCCTGTACTTCAAAATCGGCGCGTTCAAATCTTTGCATGCAACAATCCTCCTGTTCTTATTAATTAACCACGCGGTCTCTTGGGCGGACGGCAACCGTTGTGAGGGATCGGAGTTACATCGTTGATAGCTGTAACTTCCAGACCTGCTGTCTGCAGAGAACGAACTGCAGCTTCACGACCAGCGCCAGGTCCCTTAACGTTAACTTCTACGCTCTTCATGCCCTGCTGTACAGCAGCCTTACCTGCTGCTTCAGCACACAGCTGAGCAACGTAAGGAGTGGACTTACGAGAGCCCTTATAACCGAGAGCACCAGCGGAGCTCCAGGAGATAACATTTCCTGCTTCATCGGAAATTGTAACGATAGTGTTGTTAAATGTGGAATGAATATGAGCGACGCCCTTGGCGACGTTTCTGCGGATCTTCTTCTTACGAACCACAGCCTTCTTGTTGTTCTTCTTATTGCCAGCCATTTGACTTCCCTCCTATTACTTCTTCTTGTTCGCGACAGTACGACGCGGACCCTTTCTTGTACGAGCGTTTGTACGTGTTCTCTGGCCGTGGACGGGCAGAGATCTTCTGTGACGAAGACCACGATAGGAACCGATTTCCATCAGACGCTTGATGTTGAGAGCCTGTTCACGACGCAGGTCACCTTCTGTCTTAATAGAGTCGATCTGAGTACGGATAGCTGTTTCCTGAGCATCTGTCAGATCCTTTGTACGCATCTGCGGATCAATTCCGCAAGCAGCGAGAATGTTCTTGGCAGTTGTGGGGCCAATACCATAAATGTATGTCAGAGATACTCCGATAACTTTGTTACGCGGAATATCGACACCAGCAAAACGCGGCATAGTTTCTTTCTCCTTTTCTTTCTAACAAATTAACCCTGTCTCTGCTTATGCTTAGGGTTTTCGCAAATAATCATTACAACGCCTCTGCGCTTAATGACTCTGCACTTATCACAAATGGGTTTTACAGACGGTCTTACCTTCATGATTTTTCCTCCTGAATCAATTGGTACAGCATTAAGCTGCACGAGTCTCAAAACGATTTGCCCACGTGTTAAGTTTTATAGATAGAGAATCAAAGGATACTCGATTCTGTTAAAATGCGAATGTCTCTGCATACGGATTTTACCAGCAACGTGAGCCCAAATATCCTGACCACGATGAAACTCCATCTTTATTGAAGCCTTACTACTTTATCAGATAGTTGTAAAGACTGCAATTGATACATGACACTTTTTTATGAAAAAACGGACTATTAATCGAAAAGAATTGGGAAGAGTATTGCTACCCTTCCCAAATTCGATTGATTAGTCAAGCTTTCCAAGTGTTTCTTTGATTTCAGCGAATACGTTCGCAACAGGCTGACCTGCATTGAAGTGAGCAACTACACCACGAGCTTCATAGAAGTCGATAACCGGCTTTGTGCTCTTTTCATATTCATCCATTCTGACCTTCAGCTGTTCAACTGTGTCGTCCTTTCTCTGAACGAGTTCAGAACCACATACGTCGCACACACCTTCAGTCTTGGAAGGCTTATTAGTGATGTGGAAGATTGCGCCGCACTTCGGGCAGACACGACGTCCTGTGATACGTTCAACCAGAACATCGAAGCCAACTTCGAGAGCGACTACACATTCAACCGGCTTGCCGATCTTAGCAGCGATTTCACTGAAAGCTTCAGCCTGTACTACTGTACGAGGGAAGCCATCCAGGAGATAACCCTTCTGGCAATCAGGTTCCTGCAGTCTCTTTTCTACCATACCAATAATTACAGAGTCAGGAACGAGCTTTCCTGCTTCCATATAGCCTTTAGCTTCAATACCGAGTTCAGTGTTATTTCTAACATTTTCTCTCAGCATATCGCCTGTAGAAATATGAGGGATATCGTATTCCTTCAGGATCAGTTCGGACATTGTGCCCTTACCAGCTCCTGCGGGACCCATAATGAGAATATTCATAAGATCCTCCGAATTTTACTCTTACTTGTTAAAGCTACGGTACTGCTTCTGTGTCAGCTGACCCTTAAGCTGGGCAACTGTTTCCAGTGCAACACCAACTACGATGATGATACCAGTACCACCGATCGCTGTGCTGTTGGGAAGAGATGTAAACATAGGAAGCAGATGCGGGATGACAGCAATTACCATGAGGGCAAATGCGCCAAGAACCGTAATTCTGTTCAGCACCTTATGCAGATAAGTCTTTGTTTCAGTGCCAGGTCTGATGCCGGGAATATAAGCGCCGGACTTACCCAGATTTTCAGCGATCTTATCAGGATCTACCTGCATTTCTGTGTAGAAGAATGTGAACAGAATGATCAGTACTGCGTACAGTGTTAATCCGCCCGGTTTTGACAGAGACAGAACAGAGTTCAGCTTGTTATACAGTTCTGTATTGAAGAAGCTGATTACAATCTGCGGCGCCGTAATAATAGAGGACGCGAAGATTACCGGAATAACAGATGCAGAATTGATCTTGAGCGGCAGGTATGTTACCTCGCTGCCACGACGAGAGTTTGTGCTGTTTGTGTACTGAATCGGGATCTTACGAAGTGCTGTTTCCATAATTACTACGAAGACAATAATTGCAAGATACAGGATTACGTACAGGGAGAACTGGAGAACACCATTGAATACTTCAGAAGAAGTAGCACCGCCGCACAGTACGTTCCATACCTGTACAAACTGTGCAGGCATATTGGAAACGATACCGGAGAAGATAATGATTGAGAGACCATTACCGATACCCTTCATGGAGATACGGTCACCGAGCCAGATCAGGAACATTGTACCTGCTGTCAGGACTGTAGCTGTGAAGAGGTAACCAGCGAATGTAGGATTTTCCAGGATTCGATACTGAACATCAAACCCGTATACCAGGGAGTAAGCCTGTACAAAGGACAGGGTAACTCCCAGATAACGTGTAACTTTTTCCATCTTCATTCTGCCAGTCTGGCCTTCCTTTGCCATTTCTGTCAGAGCAGGAATGACATCCATAGCCAGCAGCTGAACGATGATGCTTGCTGTAATATACGGAGTAACACCCATTGCGAACACGGAAAGCTTTTCCAGTGCGCCACCGCCGAGCAGATTCATCATGCTCAGAATGGAGTTATCCGCAATCTGAGAGCCAAGCTTAGCTGCATCTACACCGGGAACCGGAATTGCAGATCCAACTCGATAGATAAACAGAATAGCTAATGTAAAGAGAATCTTATTACGAGTCTCCTTATTCTTAACCAGACTGGCAAGCGTGCTCAGCATGATTACAGTACCTCTACTGTTCCGCCTGCTTCTTCGATTGCCTTAACAGCAGTAGCAGAGAACTTTTCTGCCTTAACTGTCAGCTTCTTCTCCAGCTTGCCATTGCCGAGAATCTTAACACCATCCATGTGCTTCTTAACGATTCCAGCAGCCTTGAGTGTTTCATAGTCAACTACTACACCATCTTCGAACTTGTTCAGGTCTTCTACGTTTACAACAACGTATTCCTTACGAGTGAAGTTAGTGAAACCTCTCTTAGGCATTCTCTTGAAGAAGGGAGTCTGACCACCTTCGAAACCGATAGCAACGCCGCCACCGGATCTAGCATTCTGACCCTTGTGACCCTTACCAGCAGTCTTACCATTGCCGGAACCGAGACCACGGCCGATTCTCTTACGAGTGAAACGTGCGCCTTCTGTAGGCTTTAATTCATTCAGCTTCATCAGAGACCCTCCTATTAACGAATTTCAGCGACCTTCTTGTCGCGAGCAGCTGCTACTTCTTCAACAGTACGCATATTCTTGAGAGCATCAATTGTAGCGTATACAACGTTTACAGAAGTACGGGAACCGATAACCTTGGACAGAACGTCCTGTACACCGGCAAGTTCGAGAATGTTACGAACTGCACCACCGGCGATAACACCAGTACCGGGAGCAGCAGGTGCAAGGAATACTGTGGAAGAACCATGGATACCCTTGTATGCATGCGGAACTGTACGGTTGTCTTCAACCAGCTTTACATTGATAACATTCTTTGTAGCGGCTTCCTTAGCCTTCTTGATAGCATCCGGAACTTCGGTAGCCTTACCCATACCGAAACCGATTCTGCCCTTCTTATCACCTACAACAACGAGTGCTGCAAAACGCATTCTGCGTCCGCCCTTAACGGTCTTGCTGACACGGTTGATGGAGACAACAACGTCTTCGAACTCCTGAGGTTCGCGCTTTCTGAAATTTTTCTTTTCCTGTACCATTTCAGATTCCTCCTTAGAACTTCAGTCCAACTTCTCTAGCTGCATCAGCCAGAGCCTGAACTCTTCCGTGATATACGTAACCGCCACGGTCAAAACGAACTGCTTCGATGTTAGCTGCCAGGCACTTCTTAGCGATGCATTCGCCAACCTGCTTAGCTGCTTCAACGTTGCCAGCATGCTCGAGCTTCAGTTCAGCAGAGCTTGCTGCACAGAGTGTCTTTCCTGTTGTATCATCGATGACCTGAGCATAGATGTACTTATTGGAACGGAACACATTCAGTCTGGGGCAGTCGGGAGTTCCGTTTACGATCTTACGTACACGCTTATGACGACGAGTACGTTCTGCATTCTTATCGATTAACTTAATCATATGTACTTACTCTCTCCTTCCCTTACTTCTTAGCAGTCTTACCTTCCTTACGGCGAACAACTTCATCCACATAACGGATACCCTTTCCACCATAAGGTTCAGGCTTCTTAACTGCTCTTGTTACAGCAGCGAACTGACCTACGAGCTGCTTATCAATACCTGTAACAACGATTGTTGTTGCATCCGGTACTGTTACTGTTACGCCAGCAGGTACTTCCAGTTCTACCTGGTGGGAATAGCCAACATTGAGAGTCAGCTTATTGCCACTCAGAGCACAACGGTAACCGATACCGACGATCTTCAGTGTCTTTGTAAAACCTGTATTGCAGCCTTCGATCATGGAGTTGATCAGAGCACGAGTTGTACCGTGCAGCTGCTTTGTGTGCTTTTCCTCGTTGGGACGCTTAACAGTGAGAACACCATTCTCCTGTTCGATGACCATTAACGGGGAGAAGGAACGTGTCAGAGTTCCCTTAGCACCCTTTACAGTCACCTCATTGCCGCTAGCAACAGTTACTTCTACGCCAGCAGGAATGGTAATCGCTTTATTTCCGATACGTGACATTCTTTTCTATTTCCTTTCTTACCAAACGTAAGCGATAACTTCGCCGCCTACGTTCTTCTTACGAGCTTCTCTGTCTGTCATCATGCCAGCAGATGTGGAGATGATGGCAACACCGAGACCATTGAGAACCTTAGGGATTTCATTGCCCTTAGCATAAACACGGAGACCCGGCTTAGAGATTCTCTTAATGCCGCTGATAACCTTGGAGCCATCAGCTGTGTACTTCAGAGTAACGACGATCTTCTTTTCAATACCTTCGCCTTCAACTGCGTACTTTGTAATGTAACCTTCTTCCTTCAGGATTCTAGCTACTTCGAGCTTAACCTTGGAAGCCGGAGCAACATCAACTGTTGTCATGTGCGCCTGAACACCGTTACGGATTCTGGTGAGCATGTCAGCAATAGGATCTGTCATATTCATCTCGCGTTACCTCCTTACCAGCTAGCCTTCTTAACTCCGGGAATCTGACCCTTGTAAGCCAGTTCACGGAAGCAGATACGGCAGACTTTATACTTTCTTAATACGGAATGCGGACGTCCACATCTCTCGCAACGTGTGTATTCACGTGTGGAGAACTTTGCAGGACGGGACTGCTTAACCTTTAAACTTGTTTTTGCCATGCTTAGTTCCCCCTATTAGTTCTTGGCAAACGGCATGCCCATTTCCTTGAGCAGTGCGTAAGCTTCCTTGTTAGTCTGGGCTGTTGTTACGATAACAATGTCCATACCACGAACCTTAGCGACCTTATCGAAGTTGATTTCCGGGAAGATCAGCTGTTCCTTAACACCCAGAGTGTAGTTACCACGACCATCGAATGCTGTTGTGGATACACCGTGGAAGTCTCTTACACGGGGCAGAGAGATGTTGAAGAGCTTATCCAGGAATTCATACATTCTTTCGCCACGCAGAGTAACCTTGCAGCCAATGTTCATGCCTTCACGCAGCTTGAAGTTAGCGATGGACTTCTTAGCCTTTGTGATAACGGGCTTCTGGCCTGCAATCTGCTGCATTTCAGCAACTGCTTCTTCGAGCAGCTTAGGATTTGCAATAGCATCACCTACGCCCATGTTAATGATAACCTTGACGATCTTAGGTGCCTGCATTACGGAGCTGTAGCCGAATTCCTTCATCAGAGAAGGCTTAACTGTTTCTACATACTTCTGTTCGAGACGGTTCATTACTTCTTAGCCTCCTTGATTTCTTCGCCGGACTTCTTAAAGTATCTAACCTTAACGCCCTTTTCGTTTACTCTGTAACCTACACGGCTTACAGACTTGGACTTCTTGTCATACAGCATTACGTTAGAAGCATCGATAGGTGCTTCCTTTTCAATAACACCGCCTTCAGGATTCTGCTGGGAAGGCTTCAGAGACTTCTTGATCATGTTGACACCTTCAACAACGATCTTATTTGTCTTAGGATATACAGCCTTAACCTCGCTGATTGTTCCCTTGTAATGGCCAGTGATAACCTTAACTGTGTCGCCTGTCTTGATATTCATTTCACGGCCCTCCTTATAACACTTCCGGTGCAAGGGAAACGATCTTCATGAATCCCTTATCACGGAGTTCTCTGGCAACCGGTCCAAAGATACGAGTACCTACCGGTGTACCATCTTCCTTGATAATTACTGCAGCGTTGTCATCGAACTTGATGTAAGAGCCGTTTTCACGACGGATACCATAAGCTGTACGAGCGATAACGCACTTTACTACCTGACCTTCCTTAACGGAACCGTTAGCGGAAGCCTTCTTAACTGCACAAACGACGATGTCGCCGATTGTAGCAGTCTTGCGGCGGGAACCGCCCAGGCATCTGATAACCAGTACTTCCTTGGCACCAGTGTTATCAGCGACCTTCAGTCTGCTTTCATTCTGAATCATCTTGATTTTCCTCCTGTGCCTTAAAGAATTACTGCCTTTTCAACGATCTTAACAAGACGGAAGTGCTTGTCTGCGGACAGCGGTCTTGTTTCCATGATTTCAACTACATCTCCAACCTTGCACTCATTCATTTCATCATGAGCCTTGAAACGCTTGGAGTACTTAGTCTGTCTTCCGTATAAAGGATGGCTCTTTGTTGTAGTGATTTCAACGACGATAGTCTTATCCATCTTGTCGGAAACTACTGTTCCGCGAAGGACCTTACGTGTGTTTCTTTCCATTTTATTGCCCTCCCTTATTCAGCTTTCGCATTCTCACGTTCAGTGATTACTGTGTAGATACGTGCGATAGTCTTCTTGATATTCTTGATAGAAGCAGGATTTTCAAGATTTCCTGTAGCCTGAGCGAAACGCAGGTTGTAGAGTTCTTCCTTGAGGGATTCTACTTCCTTAACGAGTTCTTCATTGCTCAGATCTCTGATTTCCTTAATGTTCATCAGTTCTTAGCCTCCTGTCTCTTCATAAAACGTGTCTTAACGCACAGCTTGTTAGCTGCGAGTCTCATAGCTTCGCGAGCGATTGCTTCATCAACACCAGCAATTTCGAAGAGAATTCTACCCTTCTGAACAACTGCTACCCAATGGTCGGGAGAACCCTTACCGGAACCCATTCTGACTTCCAGAGGCTTCTTTGTCTTAGCGAGCTGAGGGAATACCTTGATCCATACCTTACCCTGACGGTTCATGTAACGTGTCATGGCGATACGTGCAGCTTCGATCTGAGCTGCGGATACATAAGCACCTTCATCAGCAACGAGACCGTAGTCACCAAATGCCAGTTCACGACCAGCCTTGGACTGTCCTTCGTAGCTCAGACGGTGAGGTCTTCTGTACTTAACTCTGTTAGGCATTAACATAATTAGTCATTTCCTCCTTCAGCGGGAGCTGCTTCATTTCTTCCCTGACGAGCAGGACGACGGTTTCCACGGTCATTTCTGCCGTTTCCACGAGCGCCTCTACGTGTGTTCTTACGGTCTCTTGCAGGTCTCTGAGGAGCTTCAGGATCCTTAACCATCTGTCCAGGCAGAACTTCGCCACGGCAGATCCAAACCTTAATACCAAGCTTACCGTATGTTGTGTGAGCTTCTTCCCAAGCGTAGTCAATGTCGGATCTCAGTGTATGCAGCGGAACTACACCTCTGGAGTAACCTTCGGAACGAGCAATTTCTGCACCGCCCAGACGGCCCTTAGCCAGAGTCTTGATTCCCTTAGCACCGGAACGCATTGTCTGCTGGATTGCCTTCTTCTGTGCAATTCTGAAAGACTGACGAGCTTCGAGCTGTTCGCAGATCTTACGAGCAACCAGACGAGCATCGAGATCAGGGTTAGCAACTGCAACAACGTCGATCTTAACGTTCTTGCCAGTCATCTTAGCGAGCTGATCCTTCAGTGTTTCAACCTTTGTCTTAGCAGGCTTTACTTCTTCGCCCTCAGCAGCCGGAGCAGCCTGTGCCTTACCGACAACAGCACCCGGACGAGCGCAACGGATGATAGCCTTAACATCCTTCTTACCTGTACGTTCAATCTCGATTCTGGAGATATAAGCGTCCTTCAGTTCCTTTTCCAGGAATGTGCGGATTTTGACATCTTCGTTCAGAAGATTACCAAAGTCAGCTTTGTCTGCATACCATCTGGACTCCCAGTCACGGATGACGCCGACACGCATGCCAATCGGGCTTACTTTCTGTCCCATCTTGTGATCTTCCTCCCTTTATTACTTCTCATCAGAAACCACAACTGTGATGTGGCTTGTTCTCTTCATGATCGGATGAGCGTTACCCTTTGCTGCAGGCATGAAACGCTTCATGACGATACCTTCGTCAGCGTAGCAAGCCTTTACATAGAGCTTTTCACCATCGAGCTGGTTGTTGTTTGTTGCATTAGCTGCAGCAGACTTAACAACCTTGTAAACTTCACCAGCAGCCTTGTTCGGTGTGAACTTCAGAATTGCCAGTGCCTCGTTAACACTCTTGCCGCGGACCAGGTCCAGAGCAAGGCGAGCCTTACGAGGAGTGACTCTAACTGTCTTTGCAGTAGCCTTTACATCCATGTTATTTCTCCTCCTTAGGCCTTCTTATCATCGCCGTGACCACCGAACTTACGTGTGGGAGCGAATTCGCCAAGCTTATGGCCAACCATGTCTTCTGTTACATAAACGGGCAGGAATTCCTTACCGTTGTAAACAGCGAATGTGTGTTCAACAAAGCTGGGGAAAATTGTTGAACGGCGTGACCATGTCTTGATTACTTCTTTGCTGTTGGACGCATTCAGTGCATCAACCTTCTTGAGAAGGTATGCATCACAGAAAGGTCCCTTCTTAATGCTTCTTGACATTATTCATTCTCTCCTTTCAGCTTATTTTCCGTTTCTTCTTCTTACGATGTACTGGTTGCTCTTAGCCTTAGGCTTACGAGTCTTAACACCCATAGCCTTCTTACCCCAAGGTGTCATAGGAGCCTTACGACCGATAGGAGCGCGGCCTTCACCACCACCATGAGGATGATCTACAGGGTTCATAGCTGAACCACGTACTGTAGGACGAACACCTCTGTGTCTGTTGCGACCAGCCTTACCAAGGTTGATCAGGGAGTATTCACCGTTACCGACTACACCGATTGTTGCACGGCAGTTATCGTGAACGCGGCGAACTTCACCGGAAGAGAGACGAATTGTAACGAATCCGCCTTCGGAACCGAGGATCTGTGCGGAGCAGCCTGCTGCTCTGATCATCTGACCACCTCTGCCTGCTACGAGTTCGATGTTGTGAACGAATGTACCATCAGGGATGTTCTTCAGTTCCATTGCGTTACCTGTCTTAATATCGACAGCTTCGCCGGATACAACCTTATCGCCAACATTGAGATCAGCGGGAGCGAGGATGTATCTCTTTTCACCGTCTGCATAGTTCAGCAGAGCGATGTTTGCATTTCTGTTAGGATCGTATTCGATTGCTGCTACTGTAGCAGGAACATTATCCTTGTTTCTCTTGAAGTCAATAATTCTGTACTTCTGCTTTGCACCACCGCCCTGGTGACGGACCATGATGCGACCTGTGTTGTTACGTCCACCTTTCTTATTCAGCGGAGCCAGCAGAGACTTTTCAGGAGTATTCTTTGTGATTACATCCTTAGAGATTGTGCTCATGTTTCTGCGGCCATTGCTGGTGGGCTTATACTTAACAATTGCCATTTCTTTTCTTTCCTTTCGCGAAATATCCGGAGATAGCGAAGATCCTCCGATAGTGATTCTTAATCAATTACTCTTCTGTGCCGAAGATGTTGATGGACTGACCTTCGGGCAGAGTAACGATAGCCTTCTTCCAAGCTCTTGTCTTACCTGTGTAGCGGCCAACTCTCTTTGTCTTGGAATGTACGTTCAGGATGTTAACCTTAACGGGCTTAATGTTGTAGATTTCATTGATTGCCTGGGCAACAGAAACCTTGTTGGCACTCTTTGCGACTTCGAATGTTACCTTGTTGAGTTCAGATGCGAGCATCATTGTTCTTTCAGTAACGATCGGTCTTACGATAATGTCACGTGCGCTCATGCTGCGAATACCTCCCCTGCCTTAGCTGCAGCTGTCTCTGTGAAGACGATCTTGTCAGCATTGACAATGTCGTAAACATTCAGAGAGGATACTGTAACTACTGTTGCGTTCGGAATGTTTCTCATGGAGATGTAAGCGTTGTCGAAATCTTCGGAACCATCAGCAACGAAGAGTGTCTTTCTGTCGAAGCCGAATGCTGCGAGCAGAGCAACTGCCTTCTTTGTCTTGATTACATCGAAGCTCAGGTTTTCAACTACTGTCATTGCGCCTTCAGCGAGCTTTTCACTCAGAGCAGAACGGAATGCGAGCTTTCTAACCTTACGGTTCATCTTCATGTTGTACTTTCTCGGATGCGGGCCGAATGCGATTGCACCGTGTCTCCACTGTGTAGCTCTTGTGGAACCCTGACGAGCGCGACCTGTACCCTTCTGACGGAACGGCTTCTTACCTGTACCGGAAACGAAGCTTCTTGTCAGTGTGCTGTGTGTACCCTGTCTTAAGCCAGCCTGGTAGACGAGGACAGCATCGAAGATTGCCTGCTGATTCGGTTCAATACCGAATACTTCATCGGCCAGCTCCATTGTCTTTACGACTGCAGCTTCCTGATTGTAAACGTCAATCTTTGCCATTGTTTATCCTCACTTTCCTTCCTGATAAGAAACGAGCTCAACTGCAGCTACTTCCTTAACAGGCTTTACTGTTGTCTTGATAGTGACGAGGCCTCTCTTCGGTCCGGGTACGTTACCCTTAACGAGGATATAACCTTCTTCAGCATCAACCTTGATGACTGTCAGGTTCTGGTTTGTTGTTGTGTAACCACCATACTGACCAGCCATTACTGTGCCCTTGTTGATAACGCCGTTGTTACGACCGTTTGTAGCAAGGGAACCGATGTGTCTGTGGTGACCGGAACCGTGTGTCATCGGTCCACGGGCAGCGTTGTTGCGAACGATTGTGCCGTTGTAACCATGTCCCTTGCTGACACCCTGTACATCAACGATGTCGCCAGCCTTGAACAGATCAGCCTTAACTTCTGCGCCAACTTCGAGATTCATCATTTCATCAGCTCTTACTTCCTTGATGAAATGCTTGGGAGCTGTATTAGCTTTCTTAGCATGTCCGATTGCAGGCTTGTTGGAACGCTGTTCCTTAACATCTTCATAGCCCAGCTGAACTGCTTCGTAGCCATCAGTTTCCTGTGTCTTCTTCTGCAGTACGACGTTCGGCTTCACTTCGATTACTGTTACAGGAATCAGAGTTCCCTCGACTGTGAAAACCTGGGTCATACCAAGCTTACGTCCTAAGATACCTTTCATTGTTTTACCCTGTTCCTTTCTTTACAGCTTGATCTCAATGTCAACTCCGGAAGGCAGGTCCAGTCTGCTTAATGCATCGATTGTTTCTGCGCTCGGGCCAACGATTTCGATCAGTCTCTTGTGTGTACGAATTTCAAACTGTTCACGAGAATCCTTGTACTTGTGAACTGCGCGGAGTACTGTAATTACTTCGCGTTCGGTAGGCAGCGGAACAGGTCCGACAATCTTCTTTGCGCCGTGGTTAGCAGCTGTCTTAACGATCTTTTCGCTAGCAGCATCCAGGCTCCTGTTCTCGTAAGCCTTCAGACGAATTCTTACTGAGTTCTTTGCCATGAATTTTTCCTCCTTATATTCATTCCCTCTCGGGATCGCTCTGCTGAAGTTCCCCGGTTATCACGCACTGCGTTATATCCACGCTTTTCGGCGTGCCGGCAATCTTCCGCTTCATCGCGAGTGCCCTATAATATTACTCCGCAAAAGTAGGTATTGCAAGCACTTTTTATAAATATTTATTGTGTCCACGCTTTTCGGCGTGTCATTTCGTTTGATTGACGACTTTCTAAGCTTTTACTATCAGGCAGAATATTGCATATTTAAGCCATTTTTGAATATATCTGTGCTTTGTATAACATCACCAGAGTGTTTCCAAAATCGTTTGTTTTTTGTGCCTGATTACACGCTGTACGATTACTGAAGTATGTCCACAGGTATCTGCGTGTCATATTTTCTTTTTTTGGAATGAAAGTACTTCTTTCATTGTCCATTTTGACCAAATGCGTTATATTTTCATAAATATTTTCGGTAAATTGTTACATTTCCCCATTTTCAGCCTTAATATTCCTTCAGATACTTAAAAACCATTCGATTCGCGCATAAATAAGCGGTTTTCGAATGGTTTTAATGTTATTTTTCAAACTGTCTCGGAATATTGTGCTTGAAACGCAGTTTAATATACGGATTCTCAGTTACTGCATCCCCAAGTACCATCAGCACCTTGTATGCATACTCATCAGATGCAATCTCTTTTACTGTATCCTGAGTCATATACACATTCACATGCTCGCAGACTTCTGTCAGTTCATCATGCAGTGCATCCAGGTTTGTTGGTACTTCATCCAGATCAAAGCATTCCGCAAGGTAAGGTCCCATCGCTGAACGTGTCTTCAGGGGTTCAGCTTCCAGCCATACTCTCTTAGCCATTATTCCTCACCTCCATATAGAAGTTCAAATGTTTCATAATGATCTTCTGTATAGTAGATATCCCAGGTATCAGAGTAAACAATGCGCTTCTCACCTCTGCCCTTCTTCTTGATCGTATCAATATCGCACTCATGATATTCATAGCCCTCCGGTAGCACACCTTCATAGTTACCATAATAGTCACCACCGATGCACATGCCTTTGATCACTCTGTTCAGAGCACCATTTTCCCAGCCATGCTTACGAGCTTCTTTCTTTGTCATGTAATTGGACGGGAGCTTATGGAATGTATAGATATAGAAGGCAACTTCATCCTTAGTGTCATAGATTCCGTCTTCGTAGATCTCAATCTCAGCTGCAGCAGGATCAGCTGCCGGATCTGTATTAGATGAAGGATCTTCCACAGGATCAGGATCCACTTCAGGATCAGGCTCTTCAATGGGATCGGGATCAGTATTATTGACAGGGTCTTCAATTGGCAGCGGTACCGGCGTCGGATCCTCCGGCTCACCGGGTCTGTTCATCAGGAATGCACCTACAAGAAGTGCGATCGCCAGTACTGTAACCAGCATTGAATAAAGATTCTTCTTCATACTCATTTCAGGAATATCTCCCTGACCTCCTCTAAATCAGAGATCTGCTTTACCGCATATCTGCTGACACCTTTATGTTCATGACACATCCACACCGGATACATGCCTGCTTTTATCGCACCGGCAATATCCGTCGCAAATGTATCTCCTATAAATGCAATCTCATCGCAACTGAGTTTCAGTTGTTCCGCTGCGTATCTATATATAGAAGGATCCGGTTTCTGGACACCAAACTCACCTCCGGTAATCACCACTTTGAAATATTCGCGAATACCCAGAGCATCCAGCTTAGCATTCTGAGAAGGACCATCACCATTAGTAATTACACCTAATACATATTTCTGACTCAAGTCCTGCAGAAGCTGTTCCATCCCAGGCATAGCACGCTGATACAGCTTAAAATCCGTTGACCATCGCAACTTCCAATATTCAATATCCAGATTCGGAATAAACTCGTCTTTCAGATGCTTGAATACATATGCCTTATTGATATTACCGTATTCATCCCAGATCATGCACTTCTGCACAATCATTTCAAAATCAATAGAATCAACAGACAGTTCAGGAAGTTCTTCAGAAACAATCATCCTGTACATTTCATATGCTGCCTGATATCTGCAGCTTAATGTTCCATCATAATCAAACAGAATCCCTTTAATCATACGGAAGTATTATAGCAAAGATATTGGAGGACAAGAAAAAACCCGATGTTTCCACCGGGTTTTAGGTTTATTGATTTGAAATCAATTAAGCGATGATTTCTGTAACGGAACCGGATCCTACTGTACGGCCACCTTCACGGATGGAGAACTTTGTACCTTCTTCAACAGCGATGGGAGCCAGCAGCTTAACGGACATTACAACGTTATCGCCAGGCATGCACATTTCTGTGCCTTCAGGCAGTGTGATTACGCCTGTAACGTCTGTAGTTCTGAAGTAGAACTGAGGACGGTAGTTGGAAACGAACGGTGTATGACGGCCGCCTTCTTCCTTGGACAGAACGTAAACCTGAGCCTTGAATTCGTTGTGAGGCTTTACAGAACCGGGCTTAGCCAGAACCTGACCACGTTCGATCTGATCACGGTTAACACCACGGAGCAGAGCACCGATGTTGTCACCAGCCTGAGCGAAGTCGAGGATCTTACGGAACATTTCGATAGATGTAACAACAGTCTTCTGTGTTTCCTTGATACCAACGATTTCAACAGGGTCGTTTGCATTCAGAGTACCACGTTCTACACGGCCTGTAGCTACTGTACCACGACCGGAGATTGTGAATACGTCTTCGACAGCCATCATGAAGGGCTTGTCTGTTTCGAGTTCAGGTGTAGGGATGAATTCATCAACAGCATCCATCAGTTCCTGAATAGCGGGGAGCCACTTGGGATCGCCCTGCAGAGCCTGGAATGCAGAACCACGGACGATGGGAGAACCTTCGAAGCCATATTCTTCGAGCAGTTCGGAAACTTCCATTTCAACGAGGTCGATCAGTTCGTCGTCTTCAACCATGTCGCACTTGTTCAGGAATACTACGATGTAAGGAACGCCTACCTGACGGGAGAGCAGGATGTGTTCACGAGTCTGGGGCATCGGTCCATCAGTAGCAGCTACTACGAGGATAGCACCATCCATCTGAGCAGCACCAGTGATCATGTTCTTTACATAGTCGGCGTGACCAGGGCAGTCTACATGAGCATAGTGTCTGTTCTTTGTCTGATATTCAACGTGAGCTGTGTTGATTGTGATACCACGAGCCTTTTCTTCAGGTGCGCCGTCGATCTGGTCATATGCCTGGAAATTAGCGGAACCAGCTTCGGGATGTTCTGCGAGATACTTTGTGATCGCAGCTGTCAGAGTTGTCTTACCATGGTCAACGTGGCCGATAGTACCGATGTTGACATGAGCTAAGCTTCGATCAAAATGTGCCTTTGCCATATTAGTTTTTTCCTCCTATTTATAGAAAACTTTTCAGCCTAGTTTATTTTAATGTAAACGATATTACTTTGCAATCGTTCTGTTGTGAAATCACTTGGAAGCAGCAGCTTCGATGATTTCCTTTGCAATGGACTTCGGAACTTCTTCGTAGTGGTCCATGTGCATGGAGTAGATACCACGACCCTGTGTGAAGGAACGCAGGTCTGTTACGTAACCGAACATCTGTGCGAGCGGTACCATAGCTTCAACCTTAATAGCGTTACCTGTTTCACCCTGGTCACGGATCTGACCTCTTCTCTTTGTAATGTCACCCATTACAGAACCGAGGTATTCAGCAGGAGCTGTAATATCTACCTTCATAATAGGTTCGAGAATTACGGGGTTGCACTTCTTAGCGGCTTCCTTCAGAGCGAGGGATGCAGCGATCTTATATGCCTGTTCGGAAGAGTCGACATCATGGTAGGAACCGTCGAACAGTACTGCCTTGATATCTACGATCGGATAACCAGCAACGAGACCGTTGTTGAGTGCTTCTTCCAGACCAACCTGAGTAGGCTTGATGAATTCCTTCGGTACGGAACCACCGACTGTTTCATCAGCGAATTCGAAGCCCTTGCCAGGGTTCGGAGAGAATCTGATCCATACGTCACCGTACTGACCATGACCACCGGACTGACGTACGAACTTACCCTGTACTTCAGCTTCGGAGGAGATTGTTTCACGGTAAGCAACCTGAGGAGCACCTGCGGAAGCTACAACCTTGAATTCTCTTCTCATACGGTCGAGGATGATATCCAGCTGAAGTTCACCGACACCGGCAATAATTGTCTGGCCTGTTTCTTCATCTGTATATGTCTTAAATGTAGGATCTTCTTCTGCAAGCTTCTGCAGAGCAGTATCCATCTTCTGAGCGTCTGCCTTTGTCTTAGGTTCAACAGACATCTGAATTACGGGTCCAGGGAATACCATGGATTCCAGAACAATCGGATGATCTTCATCACACAGTGTGTCACCTGTACCAGTGTTCTTCAGACCTACAGCACCGGCGATGTCGCCAGCGTAAACCATATCGATATCGGAACGGTGGTTAGCATGCATACGAACCAGACGACCGAATCTTTCTCTCTTATCCTTGGAAGCATTCAGGACATAGGAACCAGCTGTTGCTGTACCGGAGTATACACGGAAGTATGTCAGACGGCCAACAAACGGGTCAGTAGCAACCTTGAATGCCAGAGCGGAGAAGGGTTCATCATCAGAAGGATGGCGAGCAGATTCTGTGCCATCTTCCAGGTGACCCTTAATAGCTTCGATGTCAGTAGGAGCGGGCAGATAAGAAACTACAGCATCCAGCAGCAGCTGAACACCCTTGTTCTTATATGCGGAACCGCACATAACAGGGAAGAATTCAGATGTAAGAACACCCTTACGGATAGCGTTCTTGATCATGTCAACGGAGGGTTCTTCACCTTCGAGAACCATCATCATCAGATCATCATCGTAGTCAGCGATAGCTTCGAGAAGAGCCATATGCTTTTCTTCAGCTTCGTCCTTCCACTGATCATCGATTTCTGTTTCACGAATATCTGTACCCAGGTCGTTCATGTACATGTACTGCTTCATTGTTACCAGGTCAATGATACCGCGGAAGCTGGATTCAGCACCGATAGGCATCTGAATAGCAGCAGCCTTAGCACCCAGACGGTCGCCAATGGAGTTAACGGACATGTTGAAGTCAGCACCTGTAGCATCCATCTTGTTGGAGAATACGATACGAGGAACTCTGTATTCTGTAGCCTGTCTCCAAACTGTTTCTGTCTGAGGTTCTACACCAGCCTTGGAGTCCAGAACTGTAACAGCACCGTCAAGTACACGCAGGGAACGTTCTACTTCAGCTGTGAAGTCAACGTGACCAGGTGTATCGATGATGTTGATCTGGCAGTCCTGCCAAGAGCAAGTTGTAGCAGCGGAAGTGATTGTGATACCACGTTCCTGTTCCTGAGCCATCCAGTCCATCTGTGAAGCACCATCATGTGTTTCACCGATCTTGTAGATCTTACCTGTATAGTACAGAATACGTTCTGTAGTTGTTGTCTTACCGGCATCGATATGAGCCATGATTCCGATGTTACGGATCTTATTCAAGGGATATTCTCTTGACATTTAATGCTCCTTTCTCAGCCTAAATTACCAACGGTAGTGAGCGAATGCCTTATTCGCTTCAGCCATCTTATGAGTATCTTCCTTCTTCTTTACGGAAGCACCTGTTCCGTTTGCAGCGTCCATGATTTCAGCAGCAAGTCTCTTTTCCATTGTTGTTTCATGGCGCAGACGGGAATAGTTAACGATCCAACGCAGACCAAGTGTGAGCTTTCTTTCAGCACTTACTTCTACAGGAACCTGGTAGTTAGCACCACCGACACGGCGAACCTTCAGTTCGAGCATGGGCATAACGTTTCCGAGTGCCTTTTCGAATACTTCCATAGGGTTCTGGCCTGTCTGCTTTTCAATATCTGCGAATGCATCGTACAGAATTGTCTGAGCTGTGCCGCGCTTACCATCGATCATGATCTTGTTGATCAGCTTTGTAACCAGCTTTGAGTTATAGATCGGATCCGGAAGTACGTCACGCTTTGCAATATATCCTTTTCTCGGCATGTTTTTGTTCTCCTCTCTTCTCTATTACTTCTTCTTCGGCTTCTTAGCACCGTACAGGGAACGGGACTGGTTTCTATCATTTACACCAGCGCAGTCCAGAGTACCACGGATGATATGGTAACGAACACCAGGGAGGTCCTTAACACGGCCGCCTCTGATCATAACTACAGAGTGTTCCTGCAGGTTATGGCCGATACCGGGAATGTAAGCTGTAACTTCCATGCCGTTGGAAAGACGAACACGGGCATACTTACGGAGAGCGGAGTTAGGCTTCTTCGGTGTCATTGTACCGACACGAGTGCAAACACCTCTCTTCTGCGGGGAAGCGAGCTTTGTAGGACGCTTCTGCAGGGAGTTGAATCCTCTGTTCAGGGCAGGGGACTTTGACTTGTAAACTTTATCAGTACGACCCTTGCGTACTAACTGGTTTATTGTAGGCATTAGTGAATCTCCTTTCGTTTGTGCACACGTTTCCAAGTGTGCCACATCTTTGGCTTAATATAGGCTTTACCGCACAGTAAAGCCTTTTTTCGTAAGCCTCCTTATAATACTCACTAGGTATACCCATGTCAACAGATTTCAGCACCAAAAAATGGCGATTTTTCGCGATTTTCCATGCACACGAAACCGTGTGTGTCATAAATCTGTTTTCGGCTGTTCCGCTAGGTGAAAATAGATATGTTCTGCTCTTCATTTTGGATGATTTACGGGAAAAACACATATGATCATGAAAAATCCCTTAATCTTTTTATGCTTATCACAATTTTTAGCCGCAAAGTCCCGCTATTATAATATGCAGTCGACCGGTATTATCCTTGTCTTGTTCTTTTCTTTCAAACAGGGTTAGGTATAATATAAGATGCTACCCAAAGGAGGTGCTTATGGCAAAGAAAATCTGTGATTTCTGTCTGAGTGAAAGCAAGGGCTTGTTCAACAAACCTGAGAAGATCTCCGGTGGTCACTATATCTGTAAAAACTGTAAATCAATTATTCAGAACTATGATATGCCTCTGCAGTACGGAATTTTCCAGCAGCTTGTTACTGCCCCTGCAAATATGCGCAGTATGATCATGGATGCTCATCTTGAAAAGACTGATGCAGCTCAGGATCTTGCCAGGTATTTCCCGATTGGTGATCTGGTTCTGCATGATGGCGAACATTGTGTCAATGCGATCCCTGCCGAACAGACAGTACTGGAATCTATGATTCCTTCGATCGAAGCGGTAAAGAATGTTGCGGACGTTCGTAAAGCAACAATTCAGAATGTTGTTGACGCCGACACAAAGGAAGGCGCTGTTAAGGTTAAGGGTCTTCTTGTTGAAACCGAAGCAGGTCTCTACTTCATGTCCAAGAATTATGTTAACTGCCACCGTATCGGCTATATGCTTAAGGGTACCGGTGAAACACATAGAATCAGCGTTGTTACTCCTACAAAGAAGTTCACTTATAAAGTTAAGCACGCCGATCTCTTCTACATGAGAGAAGAATTCTATACGAAGGTTAATGCAGCAATCCATAACAAGGATGTACATCTGATCTACATTACAAACGATAACCGTTACCGTGTTACTCCCGGTGTATATGCAATTCCGAAAGTACTGCATTCCGGTGATTACAAGGTAAAGAACATTGCCGGCAAAGGTCTTCATATCAAGGATAAGGTTGGTCGCATTGTTGACGTTCCCGAAGATGCCGCAATGGTAACACTTCCGGACGGCGGTACACTCGAATGCACCGGTGAGTTCGAACTCCAGCTGATTGAAAAAGCTGAACAGTCAATGTATTAAGAACTGACAGGATATCAAAAAAAACGATATCCTGTTTTTCTTTGCATTATGAAAGCAGGCTGCCGCCTGCTTATTTCATTATTCAGGATCAATCAGTCCCAGATGAATGAAAGCATTATATAAGCCATCATCATCCGTCGCTGTTGTAACATAGTCAGCCGCATCCTTGCAGCCCTGCTCACCGCTACCCATTGCAACTGAATAGCCAGATTCCGCAAACATCGGCAGATCCACCATCGCATCGCCAAAAGAAATTGTATCCGCCTTTGAAATGTTCAGATACTCCTGCAGGAATCTGACAGCATTGGCTTTGTTTACATTCTGCGGGCTCACATCACCGTGAGTGCTCTTCGGAGGCATGCCACCCCAGTAACCTACGAAAAGTTCCGGGAATTCCTTCTGTGCAGCCAGATAATCTTCCCAGCTGTTCAGCAGAAAGCTGATCTTATTAACATCATCACGATAAGGAGAAGCCCCGTATGTCATACGCTCAAAGAAGACACCATAGGAAATATCTCTTCCTGTTCTTGCCTTATAGCGTGCACACATGATTTCCTTATACTTCTCTGAAGGATACAGACCTGAATTGCACTCCAGATAGAATTCCATATTTCTTTCTCTGCACCAGTCCACGACATGTGTGCACTCATCAAGAGAAAGCTTCTGATGTCGGATCATTTTCCCATGGTCTTCCACAAAGCATCCATTGCCGCCAATCATTCCATCCAGACCAATTGCCCAGATATCTTCATAGACCTCAGCTTTAGATCTGCCTGTACAGATATATGCAAGATGTCCTTTCTCTCTAGCCGCGCGGATCGCCTTCACTGCAGAAGCTGGCGGTTCATTCTTTGTCGGTGAACATAATGTTCCATCCACGTCAATTAACAGCAATTTCATAATAAAAACTCCCCCTGTGCAGTTAATGTTAGCACGCAGAGGAGTTCACTTGCTTATTCGTTTTCGTATCTTTCCAGAGCTTTTCTCAGATTCACTCTCATTTTCTCACGCAGATCGCCGGGAGAAACGATTTCGATGGAATCCAGATATTCTTCTGCAAGCCAGATCAGACCCTGTTCAGGTGCAGAGATTGTCATCAGGAAGCTGCCGTCATTTTCCTTTGTGATGTGCATATCCTTACCGAAGAGATCTACCATCTGATTCAGAACATACATGCTGCATCTGAATGTAGCGGAAACATTTCTGCCTGCGAACATGAACAGTTTGTTCTTCGCATAATCATAAGGATCCTGCTCCTTCAGCAACGGTGCAACCTTATCTTCCTCCATCACAAGCACATGCTTCATGCGATCTAAACGATAATGAGAGAAACCGGGATGCTTAGGATCTGTAACGATCAGATAACCCTTACCTTCAGAATAGACGATATATCGGGGTTCTCTGACATAACGTTCTTTGCGTTTTTCTACCAGCTTGCCGGTAGTGTTATATGTCATATATACGAAGGAGATACGGCATCTGCTGTGAATCGCTTCTGTTATACGTTCAATATTGCGGAACAGTTCATGATTCTCTGTCTTGCGCTTATTCGGCAGATAAACAGTATTGGAGTATTCCTTGCGAACATAGGAACTCTGCGTATTCAGCAGTTTCTTGATCAGTTCATTGCTGGATTTAGCAGGAATAAAATTGCACGCATGAATCGCATTGCATAACCACAGGATTTCCACCTGTGAGAATGTACGATTAACCAATGCATAGCCTTTGCCGTTTCTTTCGAAATCGGAGATGTCGTAACCATATTCTTCAAGAAGATTAATGCAGGAGTACAGAGTTCTGCGATCCATTGTAAGACCTCTGTTTTCCTGGATTCGTTCAATAATCTCCTGTCTGCTCAGCAGATGATTCTCATCAGAGTTTTCCCGCAGAACCTCAAGCACTGCAAGAAGACCGCTCTTCTTCTCAGCCATTTTAATCACGCCCCTCTATGACGCCATTATACTGAGGCCCTATACAAAAAAACGGACAGGAGAGCAAATTTTCTCTGTCCACTTTTCTGCCACATCTGAAAATATTTTCAAAGTAATGATTTCGGCAATAATGAGCATTATTCTATGCGCAGTGGAAAATACATGTATCATGAATGTAATCAAAATGTTCAAACGAACCTGAAAGGAAACACTATGAAGAAATTACTTGCAGAACTGATCAGCATTCCCGGTCCCTGCGGCCTCGAACACAGAGTGATTCGTTATCTCTATGACAGACTCAAAGATAAAGTTGATGAAATCAAAGTAGATGGTCTTGGCAACCTGATCGTCTCAAAGAAAGGCGCACTTCCCGGACCTCATCTGGTTGTATCTGCGCATAGTGATGAAGTAGGATTCATCGTAAAGAAGATTGAACCTAACGGTCTCATCCGCTTCGAAAAGCTCGGCGGTCATGACGATCGCATTCTCCTGTCTGAAACTGTCGTACTGACAGGTGATAAGGGTTCCATTCCCGGTGTCATCGGTACAATCTCCGCACATATGATGAAGTTCGATAACACACAGCATATCCGTAACTACCGTGAAATGTATATCGACTGCGGTGCTAAGGATGCTGCTGAAGTTGAACGCCTGGGCATCCACATCGGTGATCCGATTACATGGTCTACACCTTTTACAGAAGCAGGTGAAAGCCGTGCTTATGGCCATGCTTTTGATGATCGCTGCGGCTGCGCACTGCTGGCAAAGATGTTTGAAGATGCTGACTTCTCCAAAGTACACGGCACAGTAACAGGTGTCTTCTCCACTCAGGAAGAAGTTGGCCTGCGCGGTGCTGAAACTGCATCCCATGTCATCGATGCTGATGTAGCACTCGCTCTGGATACAACTGCTGTTTCCGACACATTCGAAGGTATGATGGATCGCACTCTGGGTCTTGGCAATGGTGCCGGTATCAAGGTTATGGACTCCAGCCTGATCGCTTCCAGAGCTGTATGGAAGAAGCTCGAAAAAGTTGCTAAGGAAAACAACATTCCTTACCAGCTTGAAATCTTCACAGGTATCGGTACAGACGCAGGTATCCTGCACAGAGGTGCAAAGGGCACACCTTCCAGCTGCATCTCCATCCCTTCCCGCTATGCACATTCCAGCATCGAAATGATCGACATGAATGACTTCCAGGCTTGCTATGACCTGTTCCTGGCATTCATCTACGACATGCGTGATGCTGCTGAATTCTCTTTCCTGGGCTGATATTGATCAATCATCAAGGCTTCTCTGTGCATGCAGGGAAGCCTTTTTGTGTAGGTGAACTACTCGGCAACAAGTTACCGAGCTTCTTGCTTCAGCCATCATAGCTTTCTGACATCTTGCGATGTCCCAAAGTCTTACATAATGTCCACAAGCGTCTGGTTCGGCCGGTTCCCGACCTACCTTATGATTCGAAGG
>JAZUHS010000229.1:0-2335 GCA_045641845.1 Bulleidia sp.
GTTGAACTAGGAATATCCAGAAGAACAGTTTCCAGAGTGTTTGTTTCTCTTGTTGAAAAGGGTTATATAGAAAGAGTCGGAACAAACAAAAAGGGATACTGGAAAATAATTAGATAAAAAATTTTCGACCAATCTACAATCGTGCGGTTGACAAAGTCAGTATTTACGCGTAAATCTGACATTTTCTCGTGTATGACAATCTGAAAAACAGGGATAATACAGAACTGAAAGCATTCTGTCAGAAGAATACTTCCTACTTTGTCTACAGTCATGCCAGAATGATTTCGTACTGGGATTGTTTCTATCGTGATAGATACGATCGTTACAGAAATTATATCGGCAGAAAGCTTTATCACGAATGTTTGGGTTATTCGAGAAGACTTGAGAAAGAGGATCGATCCGGGTATGGCTCTTATTACACGGATTACTCCAGAGCATTTGTGCCACGAGACAGATAATCAGAATGGAATGACAGGAGGAGATGTGATGTTCAGTTATGTGTGGCCTTTAGGGCTGGTAGTATTATCAAATGTTTTCTATCAGATATGTGCTAAGTCTGTGCCGGAAAGAATGAACCCGTTTGCTTCACTGACGATTACATATCTGGTCGGGGCTGCTGTATCACTGATTCTGTATTTTGCTCTGAATAAAGATGGAAGTATTATGCAGGAATACCGTAAGACAAACTGGGCTCCGTTTGTACTGGGGTTTGTGATTGTCGGACTGGAAGTCGGATATATCTATGCATATAAAGCAGGATGGCCGGTGAGTGCTGCACAGATTGTACAGGCGGCTGTTCTTGCGGTGATACTGATCTTTGTCGGTTATATGCTGTATAAAGAAGCAATCACCTGGAATAAAGTGGTAGGAATCATTGTGTGTCTTGCAGGACTGGCATTGATCAATATGCAGTAGAGATGATCTTTTGTTCGAGTTCTGTGTTAACTGTGATTAAGCTATAACAGCAAGGTGGTTCGGGGAAGTATGTATTGCGATATGTGCTTTCTGAATCACCTTTTTCGTGTTTCCGCGATTGATACCATCCACAATAAGTAATATATTACCTATATGGAGACACATATGAGAATTGAAGATGTAATGAATGATGAACACATCGAACTGAAGGGGATTGCTTCTTCTTATTATCTGCTGGGTCTGTTAAGCGCATTTCAGAACAGATTTCAGGCGATGGCAGATGCACAGATGAAGGGAATCAGCTGGAAGCAGTTCTTTCTTCTGATCTGCATCAATATGTGCAGACAGTCTCCGACCATTAAGGAACTTGCAGAGATTGTGGGAAGTTCACATCAGAATGTAAAGCAGCTGCTGTTAAAGCTGGAAAGAAAAGGATTTGTGGAGATACAAAGCGATCCTGAGGATAAGCGTAAACAGAGAGTATACATGACGGATGCATGCAGGAAGTTCTGTGCAGAGAATGATCTTCATACAGCCGGAATCATGGAAGAACTGTTTTACGGTATCTCAGAGGAGCAGCTGAGAACTACAATCACTACATTGACAATGATTGACAGGAATATGAGCAGAATCGAGGAAGAGTAACTATGAATATCATCATTTACGGCACACAGTACGGTACTGCAGGAAAGTATGCCGAAGCATTGGCGGATAGAACAAATACATCATGCATGAGCTATGAAGATGTGGAAGATATCAACAGATACGATAAAATTGTTTATATCGGTGCATTGTATGCCGGCGGTGTACAGGGGATGAAGAAAACACTGTCAAAGTATAAAGCTGATGAACATAAGAAACTGATCATAGCGACGGTCGGTCTGGCAGATCCTGAGGATCAGGAGAATACAGATCATATCAAAAACAGTATAAAGAATCAGCTTCCTGCTCAGGTATATGACAGTGCTTCGATTTATCATCTGCGCGGAGGAATCGATTATTCTAAGCTGAATCTCAAGCATAAGACCATGATGGGACTTCTTTACAGAAAGGCAAAAGCATTGCCGGAAGAGAAAAAGAATGCAGAGGTACAGGCGATGATCGATACGTATAATAAAGTCGTTGATTTTGTGGATTATGAATGTCTGAATCCGATTGCAGGAGAACTTGAGAATCTCTGATGGAAGATGATTCGGAATGAGGAAAGAGGAACTTTATGAATATTGAACTGGTACGATTGACACCGGCATATAAACAGCAGCTGTTTGATATGTTGACGGAATGGAAAACAGATATTGAAGTCAACCATACAAACCATTCACCATGGATGATCTTCCGTAATGACTTCCATGATTTTGACTATTATCTGGAAAACCTTGAGATTAAAGAAGAAACAGAAGACGGACGTGTTCCGGATACG
>JAZUHS010000230.1:0-3971 GCA_045641845.1 Bulleidia sp.
GGATGAGCCTTCATGACTTCACTTGTAACACGACCGCCCATGGACAGACCGCAGAATGCACGGTCAAGAGCATCGGAAGAAGCTGCGTAGTTTTCTTCAATGAAAGGAACGATGCATTCAGCCACATTTACAACACGATCATTCCATTCCTTGATTACGGAATTGTTCATAGTAACAACGATTGCAGGCTTTGTCAGACCCTGTTCAATCAGATTGTCCATGATACGAGGTACGGAACCGATCGTCATCCATTCATCTTCGTTGCCGCCGCCGCCATGGGAAACGTAGATTACAGGATAGCTCTTGGATTCATCGTAGCCTGCAGGAGTATATACACCAAGCCATCCTGTTGTGTCATTGACACTGGGATACTCAACGTATTCAACCTTACCCTGAGCACTTGCTTCAGGATAGATATATTCCTGACCAGCCTGAGTATTGGCACTGTCACCAACTAACAGTAAGCTCCAGCCTGCATCGCTGCCGCTGGGTGCCTTAACAGGCAGATTCGCAGGGTCGTTAGTCTTAACTTCCTTGCCGGGGTTGGAAGCATAAGTCGGATAGTAAGCATAGAAGTACTGGTTGCCGGGTAAAGGCAGTTCAAGTACCCATGTGCTTTCATCGACCTTAGTCATTTCATACTTGAAGGGGTCATTGCTCTGTGTGTTGTTACTAGCAGCATGCATGCCATCTTCATACTGATATGCATCATAACTCGGGATAAAGCTATTATCTGCAAATCCCTTGAAATCATGCACTTCGCTTGCCTTGTAGAACTGGAAACCGCCCTGTACATTTACAGACTCAGCTTCAGCATCTTCATAGACAAATGTAGCGATGTAGTCAGCAGCCCACTCCGGATGATCTGTATTGGCTGTTACAGTAACACCGGGAGTATAGACTGTGACTGCAGGTTCTTCAGCCGCAGCCGCAACACCGGAATTCACCAGCATCGCAGCAGACAGCAGAAGTCCTGACACAAATCTTGTGTTGTTCATAGTAGAACCTCCTTGTCTGTATGATAGTCTTCCGATTCCTATTAGTGAAATGCAGAAAGATCAGTGAAACTGCTTCATTTTTTTCTTCACTTTCAGATAAAGAAGAGACAGTTGCATTTACATGCAACCATCTCTTCCAATGTCATTATATTAACCGATTATATGCACGTATATTACCGTCAACCGCACTTACGGCATACATGCAGCACATGCGCATTGCCTGCAAGCATTTCCCGGACTTCCGCAAACTGCAGCTGATATTTACACAGTGCTTCAAAGTCTTCATCGCTCATTGCAAAGCCAGGTACACGCTCTGCCATTTCCATCACACTGTCAAGACCCGCAACGGCAAGCTGTGCAACAGGAAACTCACAATACAGTTCTTCCATCTCACTGATGTGATAAGCAGTAAATCCCTGCATGTTGAAGTGCTTAACACTCATGTTCTCATCAAAGTTGAAATCCAGTCCCTTCCTGAAGTCCTTAGCAAGATAATTATTCACCATCAAAGCATGAATACTGAGATATGCAGTTAACAGTACACCCTCCTTCTTCAGTACACGCACTGCTTCCGATAAACACTGCATCGCATCACTCTTTTCAAACAGATGATACATCGGACCAAGTACCAGTACTGCATCAAAGCTTTCATCCGTAAATCTGCTTAGATCCAGCGCATCTCCCTGACAGCATGTGATCCCTTCCACTGTCCTGCTGTTGTTTACCAGAACATCATAGTTATCCTTTACCAGTTCCACTGCTGTAACATCATATCCTTCCTTAGCAAGGGCAATACTGTAGCGGCCGGTACCTGCACCGACTTCCAGTACTTTCTTCCCTGCAGGAATAAACTTATGGATATACTGCATGGTCATATAGTATTCCAGCTGTCCATGTCTTGAGCTGCTGAGTCTTCCATCTTCCCATCCGTTCTTATAGATTGCATCCATGACTTCCAATCGTTCCATGCTTTCTTCCTCCTCACCTGATCACTCTATGAACTGCATCAGTTCATCCAGTGCATCATGACTTTCATAGTGTGTATTTCTGTATTCCAGTATCAGTGTTCGGACTCTGACACTGTCATGCTTTTCCGCAATATCCATTAATTCATCCAGTTCTTCTTTATTCAGTTCGTCAAAGAAACGTACGACGGATGTATCATCCAGGGCTGTACGGCCTTTGACAGTAATGCGGTCCAGGATATTCAGGATATGGTTTACCTGACGGTTAATCGCTTTGTATTTGAAGATCTTCAGCGTTATTTCTGTATCTTCCAGAGGATTTGCGTATTCTCCGATAGAGTAGGAAATGCTGCAGTCAAGAAGACGTAAGAGTCTGATGACATCATAGAAGACTTCATAAATCTCTGCATAGATGCCATGATCTTCCATGTCAATGAGATCCCTGAATCTGATGGTACATCCCCTGTACCTGTCTTCTTTGACTTCCTCAGGTGTATATGCATATTCGCTTAACTGATCCAATGGCTGAACAATGTGATTGCTACTTACCAGTTCCTGCCAGTACTGCCTCTGTTCTGCAGTAAAGTCAATGACATGGCCAAGACGGATCTTGTGATCATCTCTTACAGCTTCCATTCCCTCAGGACTGTACAGTACTCCCTGATACATCATGAAGGTACAGTTCTCCTGCATCCAGATCAGTCCATCCGGAAAGCTTAGATGATTCCATTGTACATAGGAGAGTTCTGTACTTTTCAGATACAGTTCCATCAGTAAATCCATATCCAGCATACTCAAACAATAGCAAATACATCGATACATGCAAGCTAAATCACATATAATGACAATACGAGGTAATCACTATGAACAAAGTATTCTTTCCCGGATGCCGTATTAAGGCAGGCTATCCTGAAGCAAGTGAAGCATTGCGTAAGTATATGCAGGAACGTCATAACCTTACTCCTGTCAACTGCTGCAAGGTCGACTATACATTGTTAAATGAAGACACAAAAGCTGTCCTCATCTGCAATAACTGTGCTGCAGATCTTAGACAGCTTACGGACCCTGAGATTGAATATGTATATACCATGATTGATCGAGATAAAGACTTTATCTTCCCGGATTACCATGGCCTGCATGTATATCTGCAGGATTGCCACCATGGCTATGGTGACTATGATATTGAGACGACTGTCAGAAGTTTACTGACAAAGATGAATATCACCTTCACAGCCCTGCCCGCAGTGCCCTATGGCATCGATCGTTCTGAGCACAGATCAATCGTCACACAGAATGCAGAAAGCGTTACAGGACCTGTAATCACATACTGTGCCATCTGCAATCTTGCGATGAAGAATGCAAACAAAGAAACTTACTACCTGCCTGAGCTGCTTTTCAATACTGCAGAACTCAGATAGATGCACCAAGCATTCTGCCCATCATCAGCTGCAGCTTGTATTCGACAAAAGCAGTGACATCGGAATCTTCTGCACCAAGGAATTCACCGGCATCCTCTTCAGGATGCTTTTTCTTGAATTCAAGAAGATCAAGGAAGGTACGGTCTTCCGTGAATTCTTCTTCCTCGAAGAATCCTGTTTCCTTAACCCATGTACTGATATGCATATTCCTGAAGGAAGAACCATACAGGAAGCTTTCGTAGTCGTCGCTGCTCTTTTCTTCAAAGAGCTTACTGATAACACCTGTACGCGTAATCTTCTGTGCAGATACAGCTTCGTTCAATGCATTCTTCACAACAGTTCTGTTCTTTGCCTTATGCCAGCTGTCCTCGTCGCTCTGATCAGCACCGATCTTTGCCAGCAGTTCTGCTTTCAGTGCATCATCTGCATAGCAGTACAGTTCGGCAGTACCGGGTGTGAATACCATCTGTGCAGCGATGATATCTTCATCGGACAGTGTTTCTTCAAAGCTGATGTAGCTGGCGTTGACCAGCATCTTCTTCATGCTCTTCTGGCGTGCTTCTTCCATAGTGAAAGAGTTCTCATGACCT
>JAZUHS010000231.1:0-5952 GCA_045641845.1 Bulleidia sp.
ACAACAGGTCCTACCCAGAACTTAGCCTGCGGATACAGATGCTTGACAGCCTGAGCCATCATGTGAGCACAGCTGTGATTCAGGACAGCAAGCTCTTCATTTTCCTTGAAATTAATCATATTTCCTCCTGTATTCAGATAAATAAAAGCGTCCTTATCTAAGGACGCTTGACTTTGCGCGGTACCACCTTGTTTCCTGCAGAACTGCTGCAGACACTCTGAATCCTTAACGCGGACATACGGCCTTCCCTTTCGGGCGCTGCTCCCAGGTAGTAATCATTTTCCCAGCTTCGGCTGCCTTGCACCGGACGGCAGTCTCTCTAGATCCGCAGACGGGATGATCTTGTCCTGTTCATTGCACTAACGGAATTATCATACATCCATGATTCAAAGTCAAGAACAGTCAGAGCAATCAGAACAAACTCATCTGATTGGACTCGGACAGTCCGGCAAGACACCCCATCATATCCAGCTTCTTCATCATGGTCGCAGAAACCTGTGTTCTTCTGACCAGATCTTCCTTGGAAAGGAACGGTGCCTTTTTACGTGCTTCCTCAATGGAACGGGCAACGTTTGCGCCAAGACCATCGATGACTGTAAACGGCGGAATGATCGCACGAGGATCATCGGGATTGACGGTAAACTCTGTCGCCAGGGACTTGTAGAGATCTACATTGTCAATGCGGAATCCTCTTGCATACAGCTCCTCACATACTTCCAGCGTATCATACAGAGCCTTTTCCTTGTTGGATACAGGGTTGGCACTGTATCTGTCCTGCATGCGGGCAGCGATGTCCTGCATGCGGATCTGCACACCTTCAATGCCCTTGCACATGGTTTCGATTTCATATGCATCGCATCTTAACGTGAAGTACTGAATATAGAAATTGACCGGTTCATGTACCTTGTACCAGGCAATGCGGATCGCCATCATAACGTAGGCTACGGCATGTGCTTTCGGGAACATATACTTGATCTTCTTGCAGGAATCGATATACCAGTCCGGCACATCATGTGCCTTCATGTTTTCCTCCTGATCCGGACGCAGGCCTCTGCCCTTACGGACATCTTCCATCGTCTTGAAGGCATCGATCGGCTCCAGCTTCTTATCAAGCAGATAGGTCATGATATCGTCACGGCATCCGATAACTTCTTCCAGCGGATGACCCTGCTGGATCAAAGTCTGGGCATTGCCGGCCCATACGTCGGTACCATGTGACAGACCGGAAATGATAACCAGCTCGGAGAACTTCTTCGGACGGGTTTCTTCCAGTACACGTCTGGTTGTCTTCGTACCGAATTCCGGAAGACCAAGTGCACCCGTTTCCTTCTTGTAGATACGGGGATCGGCCTTCAAAGCAGCATCGGTAGAGAACAGGGATAATGTTTCAGGATCGTTCATCGGCAGATCCAGCGGCTTATGCACCGCAATATTCTGCATTAAGCGCATGCAGGTAGGATCGACGTGACCGAGAATATCAAACTTCAGGACATTATCGTGAATGTCGTGGAAGTCGTAATGCGTTGTCATCCAGGCACTGGACGGATCATTTGCCGGGAACTGTACCGGTGTGAAATCTTCAGCGACAAATTCTTCGGGAATGATGATAATGCCGCCGGGATGCTGACCGGTTGTACGCTTGACGTTGGTGCAGCCTGCCGCAAGGTAATCCTTCATCGGCTTGCGCATGTCGGTAATACCCATCTTCTCGCAATAGCCGGAAACGTAGCCGAAAGCTGTCTTATCAGCGACGGTACCGATGGTCCCGGCACGGAAGGCATGTTCGGCGCCGAATACCTTCTTGATGAAGGCATGGGCACGCCACTGGTATTCATTGGAGAAGTTCAGATCGATATCAGGAACCTTGTCGGCATTGAAGCCAAGGAAGGTCTGGAACGGAATGTTCTGACCATCGCCCTTCATCACCGCACCGCAATGCGGACACTTCTTATCCGGCAGGTCGAAGCCGCTCTTGATTGAGGGATCATCGAACCATTCGGTATAGTTGCAGTGCGGGCAGCGGTAATGCGGCTTCAGCGGATTTACTTCGGTAATACCTGACATGGTTGCGGTAAAGGAAGAACCTACGGAACCACGGGAACCTACGACATAGCCGTCATCGTTGGACTGCTTTACCAGCAGATGAGCGATATAGTAGTGCACATCAAAACCGTTGGTGATGATGTTGTTGAGCTCATAATCCAGACGGTCCATAACGACTGCCGGGATTTCACCATTGTATTCATACATGCGCTTTGCCGTCGCATGACAGATATCTCTTAACATACCGCCGGAGTTTTCAATCTTGGGCGGATAAGTACCGCTGGGTACAGGCGGAATGCTGTCGAGCTGTTCAAACAGCTTCAGCGGATTCTTGATGACAAGACGTTCCACCAGTTCGGGATCATCCAGCCATTCGAATTCTTTCTTCATCTCTTCAGTTAAACGCAGATGCTGATCGGGATTGCTGGTTCTGCGACGCTTTTCATCATCACGGATGTAGAGCGGATGGAAAGCACCGCCGACACCCTGGGACATGATATATACATCACGGAAGATCTTCTGCTCCTTCTTCAGATAATGCGCATCACTGTCCGCAATGACAGGAATATCCAGACGTTCTGCCATGTCGATGATACGCTTCTGCACTTCTTTGACGCGGTTGACAGAAGGCACACTGCCTAAGGCAACGAATGTTGAATAATTGCCTAAAGGCTGCAGTTCAATATAGTCATAGAAGCTCATCGCATTCATCAGACGCTGATCATCGCCATTGCATGCCAGTTCCCATACTTCACCATTCAGACAGGAAGAACCTAACAGCAGATGCTCACGCATCTTCTGCAGGGAAGAACGCAGAATGCGGGGTTCGGCAGCGACGTCCGTACCTTCCTTGCCGGAAGCCTTGCCGGTGACGGAAAGTGTGGAAACATTGGATTCGGTGACAAGCTTATAGAGATCTCTGATACCGTCCTTGTTCTTTGCAACGACAGTCACATGTGAACGTCTGACCTTGCGGTAGGCATCATCTCCCTGCAGCTTGACCTGCAGATCATTGATGGTCTCACAGCCGAACTTTTCCTTGGCATCATTGAGAAGACATACCATGACACCGCCCAGTGCCTCCGCATCGTAGTCGGCTCTGTGCGCATTTTCTTCATCATAGACAACATGGTAATGACGGGACAGATTGCCCAGACGATATGCTCTTCTTTCCTTCAGAACAGCACGGGACATATCGAGAGTATCGATAATGGTATTGGTCAGCGGCGGACGGCCGATGCGGGCCAGTTCAGCGTTGAGGAAGTGATAGTCGAAGGTCGCATTATGCGCAACCAGAACATTGTCACCGATATATGCAAGGATCTCATCGATGGCTTCCGCAAATGTCTTTGCATTGGCAACCATCGCATTTGAGATGCCTGTCTTCTTTGTAATAAAGGGAGGAATCGTAATCGGAGGCTTGATGAACAGCTGCAGACGATCCACTACCTGCTGATTCTTGATGCGTACCGCACCGAATTCGATGATGGAATCGTACTTGCATGACAAGCCCGTTGTTTCAAGGTCAAAGGAAATCAGTTCCACATCATCAATGCGGGCATCACAGGTATTGCGGATAATGCATAATGCATCATCTGCCATGTTCATTTCACAGCCAAGACCCACCTTGAAATTACGGTCAGGATCCTTCTTGTTGAGACCCTTAGCAGTATTGTAGGCCTTAACAAAGCTCTGTACATCCGCATGGTCGGTGATGACGATGCCGGGATGACCGATATTGAAGGCATAGTTGATGATCTCCTTGATATCGCAGACCGCATCCATTTCCGACATGTTGGTATGCATGTGCCACTCCACACGCTTCACATCGGCAGTGTCGACGATCTTCGGTACCGGCAGCTTGTCAATCCGCTGAGCAGTGCAGACCAGATCCTTGGCAAAGTTATCCATTTCGATCTTGCCGTAAATACGTACACGATCGCCCTTCTTGACTTCATGCAGCATCTCCCTTGTCAGGGTTCTGCTTTCAAAGCGCTTTACCAGAATCGCATTATGACCATCATAAACGGAGAAGGTCTGAATCAGACGACCGGACTTTCTCATTTCCGTTTCTTCTTCCGCGAAGATTTCACCGTCAAACTGAATCTCTGCCATGCCGTCATATACTTCGGACAGATCGATCTTTGTATAGTCTTCGATCTTGGCCTTGTAATAGGACTTATGCTGAGGCTTCTGTTCCTGTACCTGCTGTTCAGCCGGCTGGAAGGCTACATTGACGGACTTGATTTCCATGGACTGCGGACGGTTCATCTCACAGACAACGGAAAGCTTTGCCCCGAATCTGCTTAAACCCTTTTCCACGTCTGCACAGCACATGGATGCACGTTCCATTTCAAATTCATCTGTAAACAGGAAGCGGATCGTATCATTCATGTCATCAAAACGGTAGTTGTTTGTCACCAGCATAGCCAGATCCGCACTTTCATCCGCCAGAGCATTGAGATATCTCTTCAGTTCCGCTGCGGAAAGCAAACGGGAATCGGCTGTGACATACAGCACGGTGGAGGAACCGGTCAGTTCGGAGAACTTCGCACAGAAAGAACTGTAAATCTCATACGGAAGAATCTTTTCAGTATGCAGTTCAATCTCGGTATGATTATCGGCACGATAAAAACGGACACCTGTTACAACTGCCCTGTCGAGTATATCCGAAGTGCCTGCGAAGACACCATTTGAGATTTCCTTTACTGCTCGTGCCATAGTCCTACCTCCAACGGATTTATATTCTAGCATAAAAGATCTGCCTCTTGAGTGTTCACAAGATGAATTGAGACGGATGTCATCTGCACATGCGAAAGAAAAAGATTCATATTCCCTGTATGAATACAGTGGAATACGAATCTTTAAAGTTCAATCAGTCAAGATCTTCACCGTTGGAAGCGATAACCTTTTTGTACCAGTAGAAGGAATCCTTACGATAGCGAGCACCTTCACCTGTTCCGTCATCCTGATAATCTACATAGACAAAGCCGTATCTCTTTGCCATTTCACCTGTGGAAACAGAGATGACATCGATGCAGCCCCACGGTGTGTAGCCCCACATCTCAACACCGTCTTCATCAATCGCAGCCTTCATGGCATTGATGTGATCACGCAGGTAATCCATACGGTATTTATCATGTACTGTCTTATCTGCTTCCAGAACATCTGCTGTACCTAAGCCGTTTTCAACCACCATCAGGGGCTTCTGATAACGGTCATACATGTAGTTCAGAGCAATACGCAGACCGGTGGGATCAATCTGCCAGCCCCATGCGGATGTCTGCAGATAAGGGTTCTTGTAGCCCATGACCATGTTTCCTACGGTGTTGGGAACAACACTGGGATCCACTGTAACGCAGTTTGTCATGTAGAAGCTGAAGGAGATGAAGTCGACGGTACCGTTCTTCAGAATTTCCTTCTGTTCTTCAGTCAGCTTAATATCAATACCGTTCTTTTCATATTCCTTGATCTTATAGGCAGGATAGTATCCTCTGGCCTGTACATCGGCATAGAAGTAATTGGTATTCATCTTCTTCCATGTTTCCAGAACATCATCCGGATTCGGTGTCAGAGGATATGTGGGCGCAAAGCCGATCATGTTGCCGACTTTGTTTTCAGGATCTGTTTCATGCAGAATCTGTACTGCAATCGCACTTGCGACCAGTTCATTCTTGGAAACCATCGCCAGCTTGTAAGGATCTACAGTAGCTACGCCGGAAGTTGTCCATGAGTCAAAGTTGAGGCAGTTGATTTCGTTGAATGTCAGCCAATACCTGACCTTGCCCTTATATCTTTCTGCGACTGTCTTTACATAGCGTGTAAAGCAGGGAATTGTTCTTTCATCCACCCAGGACTGCCATGCATTGACAAGACCTACAGGTGTTTCATAGTGAGACAGAGTTACCA
>JAZUHS010000232.1:0-21030 GCA_045641845.1 Bulleidia sp.
TTTCTGACTATGCGGGAAACGTAAAAGGTTATATTCAGAATCCTATCGTGGATATTCCGAAAAAGTCTAACGGAAAGCTCGACGTTTCGGGTGCAATCGGTCACGGCACACTAAGTGTTACGAAGGATATAGGGCTCAAGGAACCGTATTCGGGTACGATTTCACTCGTCAGCGGAGAAATTGCGGAAGATATTACTCAATACTTCGCAGTAAGCGAACAGACTCCGAGCTTATGTGCACTCGGTGTGCTCGTAGATAGAGATTATTCCTGCAAGGCTGCCGGAGGTGTACTTGTTTCACTTCTTCCGTTTGCAGCAGAGGAAACTATTGCAGTGGAAGAACCTGAAGCTGTTGAAGAAGATGTGACTGCTGAGGAAGAAGCTGTCATTGATGAATCTGCTGCAGCAGAGGAATCTGAAGTTTCTGAAGTTTCTGCTGTTGAAGAATCTGAAGAAAATGTGATTACTGAAGATGCTGAGACGATTGCAGAAACAGCTGAAGAAAATGTTGAACTCGAAACATCAGCACCTGTCGCAGAAGAAGTTCCTGCAGCAGAACCGGTAAAGGAAGAAGAGTCTGAAGCTCCTGCAGAACCTGTCTGCGATACGCTGAAGTATGTATACATGCAGCACAGCAGATTCGGCTACTGGAACGGCAAGTACGGTACAGGTGAACCTGTTCTGTTTGTCTTCAGAAACAGCGCGTTCTATGCTGCTTTCATCGACACAGTAAAGCGTATGGATGAAACAGGCTTATATCCTTCATTTGAATTCTATTTCGCTCTGGTATCCGAACGTTCTGTTGAAGATAAGGCAATAGATGAAATCTCCAGCTGGTTCTTTGAAGAACATCGTCAGGTCAGCAGAATTCTGATTGATACAGCGGATCGCTATCGTTCCAAGTATACCCGTTACATCGGTATCGGTACCGGTACTATGATGGAAATCAAGGTGAGTGAAACATCCGAACTTGGCAAGGCTGATCTTGAACAGCTGATGGCAAAGCTGAAGGAAAACGGTGTGATCTGCAGTTTTGAAAATTCAGCGATTACCGTTATGGCTGCAGACAATGAGCTTGCAGAAGCAGTGCTTGAGGATATTGAGGAAATCGGCCGTCATTACGACTTCCGTACGGAACTGATTTCACAGCAGAATGCTTCTGATGTCGCTGAAGAATTCTCCATGTTCGTGACGTCCATCAAGAATGCAGCTCAGCATACATTCAGAGGTCGTATCATTGATACAGTTGTTCTGCCTGCATCTGAATGGCAGGGCAGTCTGCGCGGATATGAAGCATGCTGGTTTATGCCTGACAGCAACCGTGCTGTTTCCTTCTACATGAACCTGCTGTGTCTGGGCTGAGAACTAATCTCAAAAAACAATATGAAAGGCTGCATATGCAGCCTTTTAATGTGATTATTCTTCTTTGTCTTCTGCTGAGTCATCATCGGAAGAACTGTCATCTTCCGATGAAGCTTCATCATAGGCGTCATCATCATCCTGACTGTCTTCACTGTATTCGGCATCAGCATCATTATTGTCTTCAGCATCCTGCAGTGCTTCCGGATTGTCTTCAGAAGGCTCAGCAGGATTTTTGTTTTCATCTTCAGCAGTACTGTCTGCAGGGGCAGGTGTTTCCTGCTTTTCGGGCTGTTCCGTCATTACCGGATCTTCTGCTGCGTCTGCTGTATGATTCATCACATACAGAACTGTTTCAGAATGTGTCAGGAAGCGGATGTCCTTAATCGTTGTGCCGACACCGGAAGTAATATCCAGTGTAAATGTATCGTGAATCAGATGCTGACCACGGGAATAGTAGTCAACGTTTTCATCTTTCACCAGTGAATCAAATCCCCAGTAGGCCTGTCCGCCATGGGTATGACCGGCCAGCAGACGATCCGTCAGATCACCAGGCAGGCTTTCGGCAATATCAGGGTTATGGCAGAGTGTCAGTACATAGGCATTTCGTGAAACCTTGCTGTAGGCTTCGCGGATATCCGGTGTACTGTTGATGCCGTTATCCAGACCGACCAGGGTGAAGTAGGAACTGCCGCCGTGGTGCAGGTTCATGCTGCGGTTGTGCAGAACTTCAAAACCGCCGTCATACAGGATGGAAGTAATCGCCTCAGCATGGTCATCCGTGATGTTGTCGCGATCACCCAGTACTGCAAATTTGCCATAGGGAGCCTGCAGTCCTGAGAAGAAATCCGTCAGCTTCTGATGATCAGCATCGGTGTCACGGATACCGGTATCATATACATCACCGCCGAACAGAATGATATCTGCGGACAGATCGTTGATGTGGGCTGTGAGTTTTGCAAGTCGATCCTCATTCATAAACTTTCCGTAGTCCAGGTCGCTGAAGAAGACAATGCGAAGTCCGTCGAGACCTGCCGGTACAGTTTCGGAAGAGAGGATTTCCTTTCGGGTTGTATATCGTTTCGGTGCAATGTATCGAGCATCACATGCAATATAGACGATGATCAGCAGAAGCAATACAAGCACTACCAGAATTCTTGTCAGAATTTTCATTGTAATACCTCGCTGTACAATCATATCACATCGTGAGAATGCAGGTATGATACAATTAAGCTCGAGGACAAGATCAATGCTGGATACACACTATCTCATACAGCTGGATACCATGATCAGAAACGGCAGAGTCACTGCAGGCACTGCCGAATTTCTGGATGCTCTGGATCAGGCACAGATTCCCTATACAATCGTGACTGAACAAAGCGGCAGAACCCGTGAACAGATTGCCTCTGCTCTTAATGCGGCAGGTCTGATCAATGTACGTGCTGAGGAAATCTATACAAGTTCCATGGCAGCCGTGGATTACGCATACCATCGCGACATGAATGCCCGTGAAGCCTTTGTATGCGGAGGCAGAGGGATAGCGGAACTGATTGACAGAACAGGTTTTCATCATAACTATACGCACCCTGATTATGTCTTCTTCGGTCTTGATCGTGAACTTGGCTATTTGGATTACAGCGATGTCCTGCAGATGATCTGTGATGGCGCGCTTCTGCTTTCTACAGACTCACGTCTGCAGCAGAAAAGCGATGGCAGAATGAGAATCGGCAGCGGTGCGCTGGTGAATATGCTGGAAACTGCATCCGGAAAGGACGCGGTGCATTTCGGCAGAGGAAGTGAGCTTCTGTATCGCTGGCTTTTGAAATACATAGGAAAAACCGCTGCGGATGTCACAGCGGTCGGCAATGAGTTTGAACGTGATATTGTCAGTGCAGCCCGTATGGGCTTCCGCACTGTTCTGGTTGCGGATGAAGATACAGATGCCGAGAAGATGATGACATCACGTATTCATCCTGACTATATTGTGGAAAGTCTTGAAGGATTAACGCGCTGATACTTCTTCGCATTCTTTCACGAAGTCTTCGATAATACGCTTATGACGCGGATCCTGGAGCATGCGTTCGGGGTGCCACTGGACACCTGTAACATGCTCTTTTTCAATGGCTTCGGGGAATCCTTCCGGACTGACACCGGCTAATGTAAAAACGGCAGGAACAGCTTTGAGGCATTGATGATGGAACGAATTGACCCCATAGCTGCTGCCGAAGATTTCATGCATATGCGTACCTTCGACAAAGGCAACATCATGCAGAGGCAGATAGTTTGCCAGCGGCGGGGTGAGATGATTCTGACCATGCTCCACACCATAGGCAGTAGGGATGTCCTGGACAAGACCGGTACCTTCGGCAACGGCAATGACCTGCACACCGCGGCAGATGCCAAGGATCGGCTTGCCTGCTTTCTTAAAGGCATGATAAAGGGCAAGATCGGCATCTTCAATGTCATGATCAATTTCAAAGCTGGCAGTATTCTCTTCACCGTAATTGGCAGGAACGCAGTCTTCACCGCCGGTAATCAAAAGGCCGTCGAAACGCAAAGCACATGCTTCGGCATCTTCTCTGGATACTGCTGACAGCAGAACGGGAATACCGCCGCCTGCTTCAATATAGCGGAAATAGCTCTCATTATCGTAAAAGATTCTTGTATCCGGCTTCTCGGGATCACGGCGCATGGCGCGTGTTGTCATTGCAATCATCGGTTTCATAGATGGTTTTCTCCTTTGCGAGTCATTATAGCGCGAACATTGCTGTTTGCAACGAATGTCACATTTGTTTCATAGCTGATTAAGAATACGAAATGAATATGAATCTCAGACGATTTCCTGCGTTGAAGTTTCAGAGCAATACTGTTAATATATCAATGCTGTGCTGAAAAAGAATAGTAGCGGGCGGAAGCGGCAAAGAGAGGCAGTGGATGGTGAAAACTGCAGCGATGAAACCTGTGAACTGAACTTTGGAGCAGCCGTAACCCGTGACGTTATCCGCGGGGAACTTGAGCGCACGGATGATTGTCCGTGAACTAAGGTGGTACCGCGTGCAAGCGTCCTTAGATCTTTTGATCCGGACGTTTTTTATTTTTTCAAGGAGGCTATTATGGCATACGATCATCAGACCATTGAAAAAAAGTGGCAGAAGTTCTGGGATGAAAACAAGACATTCAAGACAGACGGCTACGATTTTTCCAAACCTAAGTACTACGCACTCGACATGTTCCCTTATCCTTCCGGACAGGGTCTGCATGTCGGACATCCTGAAGGCTATACTGCTACAGATGTAATCTGCCGCATGAAGAGAATGCAGGGCTTCAATGTCATGCATCCGATGGGATATGATGCTTTCGGTCTTCCCGCAGAACAGTTCGCGCTGAAGACAGGTCATCATCCTGGTGAATTCACATATAAGAACATTGATCACTTCCGTGAACAGATCAAGTCTCTGGGCTTCTCCTATGACTGGGACAGAGAAATCCGTACATGTGATCCCGACTACTATCACTGGACACAGTGGATCTTCCTGCAGCTGTATAAGGCAGGTCTGGCTTATGTAGCTGAAATGCCTGTTAACTGGTGCCCTGAACTCGGTGCGGTTCTTGCCAACGAAGAAGTTGTTGACGGCAAGTCTGAAATCGGCGGCTATCCTGTTGTCAGAAAGAACATGAGACAGTGGGTTCTGCGTATTACTGAATATGCAGAAAAGCTTCTGGAAGATCTGGATGAAGTTGACTGGCCGGATTCCACGAAGGAAATGCAGCGCAACTGGATCGGTAAGTCCACAGGTGCAAACGTTGTCTTCAAGATCAAGGGTACAGATAAGGAATTCACAGTATTCACTACAAGATGCGATACTCTGTTCGGTGCAACATACTGCGTAATGTCCCCTGAACATCCTTTCGTAAATGAAATTACTTCTGCAGAACAGAAGGCTGCAGTTGAAGCATATCAGGCAGAATGCGCTAAGAAGTCCGATCTGGAACGTACAGATCTGAACAAGGACAAGACTGGTGTATTCACAGGCGCTTATGCTGTTAACCCTGTAAACGGCCGCGAAATCCCGATCTGGATTTCCGACTATGTACTGGCTTCCTATGGTACAGGTGCAATCATGGCAGTTCCTGCACATGATACACGTGACTATGAATTCGCTAAGAAGTTCGATCTGGAAATCATTCCTGTTCTCGAAGGCGGCGATGTTACAGTTGAAGCATGGACACAGGATGGTGTTCATATCAATTCCGAATGGCTCAACGGCATGAACAAGCAGGATGCGATCAATGCTATGATCGCATGGCTGGAAGAACATAACTGCGGCAATGCCAAGGTTCAGTACAAGCTGAGAGACTGGCTGTTCTCCAGACAGAGATACTGGGGTGAACCGATTCCGATTATCCATATGGAAGACGGTACAATGCGTGCAGTTGATGAATGCGATCTGCCTCTCGAACTGCCGGCTACAAACAACTATCAGCCCAGCCCCGATGGTGAATCTCCTCTGGCTAACTGCGAAGACTGGCTGAGTGTGGAAATCGACGGTCTCAAGGGTAAGCGCGAAACAAATACAATGCCGCAGTGGGCAGGTTCCTGCTGGTACTACATCCGTTATCTGGATCCTAAGAATAACGAAGCGATCGCAGATAAGGATCTGATGGATCACTGGCTGCCTGTAGATCTGTACATCGGCGGTGCCGAACATGCAGTTCTGCATCTGCTGTATTCCCGTTTCTGGCATAAGGTTCTGTATGATGCAGGTGTTGTATCTTCCAAGGAACCGTTCCAGAAGCTGTTCCATCAGGGTATGATCCTTGGTTCCAATGGTGTTAAGATGTCCAAGTCTCTGGGCAACGTCGTAAATCCTGATGAACTGGTAGTCAGCCATGGTGCCGATGCACTGCGTCTGTACGAAATGTTCATGGGCCCGCTGGAAGCATCTCTGCCCTGGAGCGATAAGGGTATGGATGGTGCAAGAAAGTGGCTCGAAAGAGTTCACCGTCTGGCAACAAGCGATATGGTTGTTGATGAGGCAACTCCCGAACTGAATTACAGCTTCAACTTCACAGTCAAGAAGGTCACAAATGACATCGAAACTCTGAACTTCAACACAGCTGTATCTCAGATGATGATCTTCATCAATGACTGCTACAAGCTCGGCAAGGTCAACAGAGGCATGATGGCTGACTTCGTCAAGATGCTCAGCTGCTATGCACCTCACCTGGGTGAAGAACTGTATGCTATGCTGACAGGCAAGACTGAAGGCATCACATATGAAGCATGGCCTGTTTATGATGAAAAGGCTTTGGAAGTTGCTGAAGTTGAAATTGCTGTACAGGTTAACGGCAAGCTCCGCGGCAAGTTCATGACAGCCAAAGATACAGATCCTAAGACTCTGGAAGAAACAGCTCTGGCAATGGAATCTGTAAAGACATTTACAGAAGGCAAGACAATCCGCAAGGTAATTGCTATTCCGAACAAGATTGTCAATATCGTAGCTAAATAATCCGATCAAAGATGAAGCAGCCCCCGAACAGTGGTTTCGGGGGTTGTTTTTTGGTATAATCCTTCCGTCATGAATGAATTTAAAGTAACGATTGAACAGTTCGACGGTCCTCTGGATCTGATGCTTCATCTCATCAGAGAACAGAAACTGGATCTGATGAACCTGGATATGAATATATTGACGGACCAGTACATTGCCTTTCTCAGCGGCATGGAGAACATGCATCTGGAGGTGGCCGGGGAATATCTTCTGGAAATGGCGACATTGATCGAATACAAGTCGAGAAAGATGCTGCCTAACGCAAAGGATGAACCGGAAGAGGGCGAAGAGGATACACGTGAACGTCTGGTTCACCGTCTGCTTGAATATCAGCAGTTCAAGGAAGCAGGCAATGAACTTGCACGTCTGTATGCTGATCGTCAGAAGCAGCTTTCCCGACCGGTTGCTGCTCAGGCTGATGAATGGATGAAGCAGCCTGATGAGGATTTCCACTATGAAGGCAATCCTTATGAGCTGATGAAGGCGATGCGCAGATGCATGATGAGAATGCGTCTTGCAATCCCGCAGGACAGCCGCTTTACCGTCAAGGAGATTTCCGTGGAGGATCGCGAAACGGAAGTCAGAGCGAAGCTGGACAGACTGCCTTCAACCTTCCGCTTTGAAGCACTGCTGGACGACTGTACAAGCACTCCGATGTTCATTGCGACATTCCTGGCGGTGCTTGATCTGGCCCGTCTGCATAAACTTGTCTTTACTGTAGATGAAGATGAAGTAATCTGGTTTTCGAGAGGAGAGCATTTTGCATGATTGATGAAGAAACTCTGATAGAAGATGATGCTGCCGTTCTCGACAGCGATTACGATGATGAAGAAACAGCTCCTGCTGAAGAAGAAAACAGCGGTGGCACACATATGCGTGCGGTGCTGGAAGGTCTGCTTTTTGTGACCGGTGATGAAGGTATCACACTGGCAAAGGCAGCGGAAGCTACAGGCTGCAGAGAAGAAGAATGTGAACGTATGTTTGCCGAGCTGCAGGAATACTATCTCAATGAAGACAGAGGCATCGAAATTGAACGATTCGGGTCCATTTACCGTTTCCTGTCCAAGGGCTTTGTTCATGAATATGCAAAGAAGATGTATCACATGGAAAGTGAGAACCGTCTTTCCAATGCTGCCCTGGAAACGCTGGCGATTATTGCCTATAAGCAACCGGTCACCCGTGTGGAAATTGAGGAAATCCGCGGTGTTGGTGCGGATATGATGCTGCGCAAGCTGCAGGCCCGCGGTCTGATCAGGGAAGATGGCCGTTCGGAAGCTGCCGGACGCCCGATTCTGTATTCCGTTACCGAAGAATTCATGGATGCATTCAGTCTGCTGAGTCTTGAAGAACTTCCGGAACTTCCTGAGTTCGACAAGGAACAGGCAGGGGAAGGAGAACTGTTTACACAATGAGAAGAACAGTTTTGTTTCTGCTGTGCTGCGCCCTTCTTTCCGGCTGTGCGGGCAGAAAGCCTGTATCCGAAACAGATGCGGCAAGAAGCGGCTATGAATGCCATGATGTAGACTATTTCGATTATTCACTTCCGGCAGGGGAGAATAAGGCTGTCGACAGCTACTGGTTTGCGGATGCGCTGTTCATCGGCGATGTCCGTGTCAGAAGTCTGTACCACTACAGCAATCTTCTTGAGGAAGGTGCAGATGTGCATTATATTAACGATCTTGCGCTCGACAATCTGGAGACAGAACCTGCCGAGACGGATGAAGACGCATCCATGGCTGATCTTCTGATGGCATCAGATAAGAAGAATATTTTTGTCATGACAGGAATCAATGACATTGCCGAAGGAGATCTGATCAGCTGGAAGAAGCGTACAAAGGACCTTCTGGCAAAGTTCAGGAGTACACACAGAGACAGCAAGGTATTTCTGATGATGCCTTATCACATTGAAATTCTTGATGGAGTAAGCGGTGAGGCTCTGAAGGAGCGTATGGATGCCTTCAGAACAATCATGCTGGAACTGGGACGTGAGGAACAGTATTACTGCATCGACTGTGCCGAGGCAGTTGAAGATCCTGTCAATGGTCTTGCCAGAGATGAATATATCTGGGATGGCATCAGTCTGAATGAAGATGGAACCCGTGCGCTGATGGAATACATCGCCCGTCACGTGGTCAAGGAGAATGAGTATGTCAGGTCGGTTTGTTCTTAAACTGGCATTATGCGTGTCACTGCTGCTGTGCGGCTGCAGTAAAGCAGACAACGGAAAAGGCAATAAGCAGAGCAATGTTCAGGACATTGCGGATGAACTGGTTGCAGTGCTGAATCTTCAGGATGAAGTGGAAACAGCTAAGCCGCGCATCGTCAAGGGCATGCTGTTTGCCGGTGATGATGTTGTGGATGAATCTGCAGTATACATGCCTGTCGACAGCACAAACTGCGATATTGTCGGTGTTTTCAGAACCAGCAAGGTGAAGCTCTGCCGTGAATATCTGCAGGAATGGCTTACAGACCGCAAGGAAGAACTGGAAATCTATTATCCTTCACAGGTCTTCAAGATTTCCAATGCCGTACTGGTGAATTCAAGAACGACTGTGATCCTGGTCGTCTGTGAAAACATCGAAGACGCCAAGGTATACGCTGAAAAGAAGCTCGGCAACTGAGAAAGACAGCACCGGATGCATGTGCATGAAAGCACATCACCGGTGTTTTCTGTCTGGATTACTCTATGGAAGGGCTGTTCTTGTAGGAGCAGTCATCATAGGCTATAATGTGTTCGCTTCAAAAGAAATTGAAAAAGGAGATATCAATGATGAGTACAGATCGTTATACAAGCCCTCTTTCCGAAAGATATGCAAGCAAGGAAATGCAGTACATCTTTTCACAGGACATGAAGTTCTCTACATGGAGAAAGCTGTGGATTGCTCTTGCTGAAACTGAAATGGAACTCGGTCTTTCCGAAAACGGAAAACCTGTCATCACACAGGAACAGATCGATGAAATGAAGGAACACATCTATGACATCAATTACGATGTTGCACGTGCCCGTGAAAAGGTTGTACGTCACGACGTAATGAGCCATGTATATGCATATGGTCAGCAGTGCCCCAAGGCTGCCGGCATCATCCATCTGGGTGCTACTTCCTGCTATGTTGGTGACAATACAGATATCATCATCATGAGCGAAGCACTTAAGCTTGTTCATAAGAAGCTGGTCAATGTAATCGCTGAACTGGCAAAGTTCGCTGACAAGTATAAGGATCAGCCTACTCTTGCCTTCACTCACTTCCAGCCTGCTCAGCCTACAACTGTCGGCAAGCGTGCTGCGCTGTGGCTGAATGAATTCATGATCGACCTGGAAGATCTTGAATATGTACAGAACTCTCTGAAGCTGCTGGGCTCCAAGGGTACAACCGGTACACAGGCTTCCTTCAAGGAACTGTTCAATGACAATGATGAAATCATCGACCAGATTGATCCGATGATTGCCAAGAAGATGGGCTTCGCTGCGTGCTATCCTGTCTCCGGTCAGACATATTCCCGCAAGGTTGACACACGTGTTGTCAATGTTCTTGCCGGTATTGCTGCTTCCGCACACAAGATGTCCAATGACATCCGCCTGCTGCAGCATCTGAAGGAAGTTGAAGAACCTTTCGAAAAGACACAGATTGGTTCCTCTGCAATGGCTTACAAGCGCAACCCGATGCGTTCTGAACGTATTGCTTCTCTGGCACGTTATGTACTGTGCGATACTATGAACCCTGCGATCACATCTTCCGTACAGTGGTTTGAAAGAACTCTGGATGACTCTGCTAACAAGCGTCTGTCCGTACCGGAAGGTTTCCTGGCTGTAGATGGTATCCTGGATCTGTGCATGAATGTCGTTGACGGTCTGGTTGTATATCCTAAGGTAATCTACAAGCACTTCATGGCAGAGATTCCTTTCATGGCTACAGAAAACATCATGATGGATGCTGTTAAGAAGGGCGGCAACCGTCAGGAACTGCATGAAAAGATCCGTACACTGTCCATGGAAGCAGGCAAGAACGTCAAGGTGGAAGGCAAGGAAAACAACCTTGTTGATCTGATTGCCGCTGATCCTTCCTTCGGCCTTACAAAGGAAGAAATCGAAGCAACTCTGAAGCCTGAACTCTATGTCGGCCGTGCTCCCCGTCAGGTTGAAGTATATCTGAATGATGTTATTAAGCCTGTTCTGGAAGCTAATGCTGCAGACCTGGGTCTGACTGCTGAAATCAACGTTTAATCAGATGGTCTCTTCAAGGCTGATCTTTACTGTAAAGGTCAGCTTTTTCTGTCTTTGGACAGCATGAAAATCGACGTATTTTCATGCAGAAAAACGTATGATTCGATTGAATGAAGAAGGTATAGATGTTATTATTATCAACGGCATCTTCGTCTCATGTCCTTTTTCTGATGCGGAAAAAGGATGAAGATGTATTAAATCTCACACAGCGGATTCGCTGCCCCGTGCATTCGGCAAGAGGCCATAAGAATGTTGGCGGCGTTAGAACCTGTGGCGGAAAACAACGGAAAGCGAGGTAAATAAAATGACTGTTGTTACAATGAGGAAAATGCTCGAAAACGGTGTTCACTTTGGTCACCAGACACGTAAGTGGAACCCCCAGATGAAGCCGTTCATCTACACAGCAAAGAATGGTGTTTACATCATCGACCTGGAAAAGACACAGACACAGCTGCAGAAGGCATATGATGCCCTCAAGAAGATCACAGAAGACGGCGGCAAGGTACTGTTCGTTGGTACTAAGAAGCAGGCTCAGGCTACAATCCTGGAAGAAGCTCTGCGTTCCGGCTCCTTCTATGTAAACCAGAGATGGCTGGGCGGTACTCTGACAAACTTCCGTACAATTCAGAAGTCCATTAAGAAGCTGCTCGAAATCGAAGAAATGGAAGCTAACGGAACTATCTCCGTATACACAAAGAAGGAACAGGCTATGCTTCTGAAGAAGAAGGAAAGACTGGATAACTTCCTTGGCGGTATCAAGGATATGAAGAAGCTCCCTGATGCTCTGTTTGTAGTTGACCCTCTGGAAGAACACAATGCTGTTGATGAAGCTAAGAAGCTCGGTATCCCGGTATTCGCTCTCATCGATACAAATGCAGACCCTACAGTTGTTAACTTCCCGATCCCTTCCAACGATGATGCAGTTCGTTCCATTAAGCTGATGGTTAGCCTTGTAGCAGATGCTATCGTAGAAGCTAAGGGCGGCGTACTGGAAGCAGCATATCAGGAAGATCAGACAGAAGAAGACATCACAATGAAGGATGTTATCATCAATGTTGAACAGCAGGCTGCTGAATACGAACGCAGAAGAAGACAGAAGTTCGAAGAACGCAGACAGCAGATGCAGCAGAGACGTGGCGCAGGCCATGGCAATGGCGAACGTCGCGTATTCCGCAGAGACGCTAACGGCAACAACCGTACATTCGGTAACAAGAATGCTGAAAAGCCTGCAGAAACAACTGCAGCACCCGCAGCTAAGGAGGCTGAATAATCATGGCAATTACTGCTAAGCAGGTAAAGGAACTGCGCGACCTGACAGGCGCAGGCATGCTGGACTGCAAGAACGCTCTTGTAGAAACAGAAGGCGACATCAAGAAGGCAATCGACTGGCTCCGTGAAAAGGGCATCGCTAAGGCAGCTAAGAAGGAATCCAGAATCGCTGCTGAAGGTCTGGCAAAGATCGTTGTTGAAGGCAATACAGCTGTAATGGTTGAAATCAACTCCGAAACTGACTTCGTTGCTAAGAACGACAAGTTCCTGGCTATGCTCAACACTGTTGCTACAACAATTCTGGCTGGCAAGCCCGCTAATGTTGAAGCAGCTCTGGCTCTGCCCACAGCTGATGGCACACTGAACGACACTATCGTTGCTGCAGTAGCTATCATCGGTGAAAAGATGACTCTGAGACGCTTCGAAGTAGTTGAAAAGGCTGATGACGAAGTATTCGGTGTTTACACACACCAGGGCGGCCGTATCGTAGCTCTGACAGTACTCAAGGGTACAGATGATGCACAGGTTGCTGAGAACATTGCAATGCAGGTTGCTTCCATGAAGCCTACATATGTATCCCGCAATGACATGCCTGCTGAAGTAATCGAACATGAACGTGCAGTTCAGACAGGTATCGTAAACAACGATGAAAAGCTCGCTAACAAGCCTGAAAAGGTTAGAGCCGGCATCGTTGAAGGGCGTCTGTCCAAGTCTCTGGAAGAAATGTGCCTGGTTGACCAGCCCTTCTTCCTCGACACAGATATGAAGGTTGGTGCTTACCTGAAGTCCAACAATGCTGAAACTAAGTGCTTCTTCAAGTACACAGTTGGTGAAGGTATTGAAAAGAAGGCTGACGACTTCGCAGCAGAAGTTGCAGCTATGGCTAAGTAATTAACCGCTTACTCGTAACACGAAAATCCAGTGTCCGCACTGGATTTTTTCTTTTTTACCGGATTGGGCGGTAGTAAGATAATCAATAGTTACTGGAGGTTACTATGAACAGAGTAGAAATTGAGGACCTTCTGTCCTTTACAGCACCTTCCAATCCGCAGTACAGTCCGGATGGGAAATACATCGCATTTGAAACAGCCAAGGCACAGGGAAAGGGTTATTTCCATGCTGTATGGCTTGTCAGAGATGGCAAGGCAGTACAGATGACATATTCCGAGGATACGTCTCTGATCGGCTGGAAGGATGAACATACACTTGCATTAAGAAGAAATAACAAGGAACATCGTCCCGGTACTGTAGATGTCTGGTATCTGGATGTCAATGGTGCAGAAGCACAGCCTGCAGGCACTCTCCCGCTTGATCTGAGAGGTTTTGTTAAGGCTGGTGAAGGTTATGTCGCTCTGGGCGGAATTGATCGCAGAGATCCTGATGCATACCTTGATGATGAGGAAACATATCAGAAGAAGGCTGCGTGTCTTGAAGAAGAAAAGGACTATGAAGTCCTGGATGAACTGCCTTACTGGTTCAATGGCAGAAACTTCACAGACGGCAAGCGTACAGCTTTATTCACTGTTAACGGTACTGATATCAAGCGTGTAACAGAACCCGAACAGAATGTCGGTGCTTTCTGTGTCAGCGGCGATACGGTTTATTTTACTGCCGAAACATGGAAGGGTGTTGCCAAGCAGAAGCAGCAGCTGTATGCATACTGTCTGTGCGATGGCACAGTCAAAGCTGTTTATGACAAGGATGACATGTCTTTCAGCGCACCGTTTGCCATGAATGGTAATGCATATATCTTTGCATCCAATCATATTCCATATGGTACCAACCAGACTCCGGATCTCTACAGAATTGATGAAGACGGTCTCAAGATGGTACTGAAGGCAGAACTGAGTCTGCGCAATACAATCGGTTCCGATACTGTCATGGGTGCCGGTCATGGTGCTGTTGTTGATGGCAGTACATACGTAACTCTGGTTACAGATGATGACCATACAGCAATCCGCCGTTATGACAGCGAATTCGGTTTCACTACAGTATGGGATGAAATGGGTGCGGTCTCCTGCCTGGATGCAAAGAATGGCAGAATCGTCTTTGTACATGAGGCTGAAGACAGACTGTTTGAAGTCTATGAAGCAGATGAAAACGGCAATGTTACAAGATTGACATCTCTGAATGAAGAAGCATTGGCAGACAAGTATATTGCCAAGCCTGAACGTATTGACTATGTCTCCGGTGATCTGCAGCTGCATGGCTGGGTATTGAGACCGATGAATTATGAAGAAGGAAAGACATATCCTGCGGTTCTGGATATTCATGGCGGACCCCGTGTTGCCTATGGTACAAACTTCTTCCATGAAATGCAGGTATGGGCTTCTCAGGGCTACTTTGTTTTCTTCACAAACATCAAGGGCTCCGATGGCCGCGGTGATGACTTTGCCAATCTGCTGGATCAGTATGGTTTTGTCGATTATGACAATCTCATGGACTTCACGGATGCTGTTCTGGCAGCTTATCCGGCAATCGATCAGAAGCGTGTATGCGTAACCGGCGGTTCCTATGGCGGTTTCATGACCAACTGGATCATCGGTCATACCAATCGTTTCTGCTGTGCCGCTTCCCAGCGTTCCATTGCCAACTGGATTTCCAAGTGTCTGATTTCCGACATCGGCTACAATTACAATGTTGAACAGCAGGGTGCAAAGGACATCTTTACCGGGACGGAAGCTCTGTGGCGTCATTCACCGCTGGCTTATGCCGCAAATGCCGTGACACCTACTCTGTTCATTCATTCCGATGAAGACCGCAGATGTCCGCTTCCGGAAGGCATGCAGATGATGCAGGCACTGATGATCAAGGGTGTGGAAACAAAGATGTGTCTGTTCCATGGTGAAAATCATGAACTTTCACGTTCCGGCAAGCCGCCGCACAGAATCAGACGTCTGAAGGAAATGACAGACTGGTTCAACGATCATACAGGCAACAACTGATATACGAAAACAGGGCCGGGGAAACCCGGCTTTTACTGTAAAGCAAAAAAGAAAATGCAGCCGAAGCTGCATTCCTGAAGTTATTTTTCAATGAATCTGCGGTACAGATATACAATCAGGCAGGCACCGATCACTGCACAGATGATATGTCCGATGATGTTGGTTCCGCCGATGCCGATCAGACCTCCGACAAAGGAGAAAGCGATACCGCCGACAAGGCCGAGGACTGCATTGCGGACCATATTGGAACTGTCGATTCCCATCAGGTTGGCAGCGATTGTACCGGATACAGCGCCGACGAACAGATCAATAATTAATCTAAACATAATTACCTCCTGCAATTTTACTGCATGCGCATATTCTAGCACATGTATTTAACTGCAAATCTTAAGTACATATAAAAGCAATCAGGCAAGCTGACGGATTCTTTCCATCAGGAAGCCTTCACGGATACCGGAAGGGGAGAAGATGATGGTCTTTGCTCCATATACTGCACAGATTTCAAGAATCATATGCAGGCCGGGCAGAAATACCTTCTGACGGGAGGCATCAACTTTTTCCTTCATCATGTTCACAGCTTCAGGTTCTTCATCTCTGATGCGTGTAAATACTTCACGCAGCTGTTCAACATTGATGGTGTTGCCGCACTGATAGAGACCGTCCATGACATTGCGGGCAGCACGGGCAGTACCGCCGATACCGATCAGGGTATCAGCCTGAATGGCAAGGGCAGGATATTCCTGCTGGATGGCAAGAATCTCACGATGGCAGTCTTCATTAACCAGCGGCAAGGCAGCCAGACGGACACAGCCAAGGTGGAAGCTTGCGGCTGCAAGGGGTCTGTCATTTTCGTAGACGATCAGTTCCGTAGAACCGCCGCCGACATCAAAGGCAGCACCTTCATGAATTTCCGGATAGCTCAGCTTGGCACCGATGAAATCACAGGAAGCTTCTTCTTCACCGCTCAGCGGGAAGATCTCAAAACCGGTCTGATCCAGAGCATTGACCAGCTCATCTGCATTGGTGATGCGGCAGGGTTCGGTGATGTCTGCCCACTTGTAATCGCAGTGCATGTTCTCGCAGATGGAATCGTAATACAGCAGCACTTTCATTGCCGTACGGATTCCTTCTTCAGACATGCAGCGGTTTTGATCTACATACTGAATCAGATGCGCAGGTGTGGAAATGTACTTGTCCTCAATGGGCTTTCCGTTTTCCAGATGATAGACAATCAGTACCATCGTGTTGGAACCGATGTCGGCAATACCATAACGTTTCATGAATATACCTCCTGGTGCAGGCAATATTATAGCTGATAAAAGGAAGCTTGATAAACCTGTTGAAAAAGAATGAAAACGATTATAGGCAATGCTATAATGACATTAATAAGTTTGGAGGACAGAAAATGTATAAACGTGTTCTGCTTAAGCTGAGCGGTGAAGCGCTCGCCGGTAATGCAAAGAATTTTGATCCTGCAATTCTGCAGGCTCTTGCAGCAGAAATCAAGGAAGCTTCAGAACTTGGCTTCGAAATCGCTATTGTTGTCGGCGGCGGCAACTTCATCCGCGGCAAGACAGTTTCTGAAATTGGTATGGACCGTGTTCAGGGTGACTACATGGGAATGCTTGCGACAATTATCAATGCCCTTGCAATTCAGTCTTCTCTGGAAGTCGCTGGTCTCGATACACGTGTTATGACATCCATCGATATGCCTGAGGTTGCTGAACCCTTCATTGTCAGAAGAGCTCTGCATCATCTCGAAAGAGGCCGTGTTGTTATCTTCGGCGGCGGCACAGGCAGCCCTTACTTCTCCACAGATACAACAGCAGCTTTAAGAGCAAGTGAAATCAAGGCTGATGTAATCCTGATGGCTAAGAACGGTGTAGATGGTGTTTATTCCGCAGATCCCAAGAAGGATCCGAATGCGACAAAGTTTGAACATCTGACTTATATGGATCTGCTCAGCAGAGGTCTTCAGGTAATGGATTCCACTGCTACTTCCATGTGCATGGACAACAACACAGAACTGGTAGTATTCAATATGAACCAGACAGGCAATATCGTTCGTGCCATGAAGGGTGAAAAGATCGGTACAACAATCAACAAGGAGGAAAAATGATTATGGCATATGCAGTAGTAGATTCCAGCAAGGCAAAAATGGATAAGGTAGTTGAACATCTGCGTGAAGAACTCGCTCAGATCCGCACAGGTGCAGCTAACCCCGCAATGCTCAACCGTGTAGAAGTAGACTACTACGGTTCTCCCACACCTGTAAATCAGATTGCAGGTATCACAGTTCAGGAAGGTCGTACTCTTGTAATCAAGCCTTATGACCGCAGTTCCCTGAAGGACATCGAAAAGGCAATCAACAAGGCAGACCTCGGTATTGCTCCTCAGAATGACGGCAGCGTAATCCGTATTACTGTTCCTCAGTTGACTGGTGATGTTCGTAAGGAAATGACAAAGAAGGTTTCCAAGCTTGCTGAAGAATGCAAGGTTCAGATCCGTAATGTCCGCAGAGATGCTAATCAGGCAATCAAGAAGGACAAGACAATGGACGAAGATGTACAGAAGGATGCAGAAAACGATATTCAGAAGCTGACAGACAAGTACATCAAGACTTTGGAAGAAATGGCTGACAAGAAGAGCAAGGAAGTTCTCAAGGTTTAATTCTTCATTCTGTTATTAAGCGCAGTGTCTGCATGATACTGCGTTTTTATTATGCTTTACGGGTTCTGTCCGGCTTTAGGCTTGTTAAGATGGGTATACTGTTAAACAAACAGGAAAAAAGGTATAATAGCGGCGAAATGGAGAGTGATATCTATGAAAGAATGCCGTCATGTAGCGATTATTATGGATGGTAACGGACGCTGGGCGAAGGCAAAAGGATTGCCGCGTACAGCAGGTCATCTGCAGGGCAGTGACAATGTCCGTGATATTGCGATTGCAGCAAGTGAAATGGGTATTGAATACCTGACGTTATATGCTTTTTCAACGGAGAACTGGAAGCGTGCCTCTGATGAAGTGAATTACATTATGAAGCTTCCGTCATTTTTCTTTAAGAAGTATATGCAGGAATTCCTCGACAGGGGTTTCCGTATGCGTATGATCGGTGAACTGGATGCACTGCCTGAAGCAACTGAAAAGGTGCTGAGAGAAGCGGAAGAACAGTCTAAGAACAATACTGGTCTGTCTTTGAACATCTGTATCAATTACGGTTCACAGCGTGAACTGCTGCTGGCTGCGAAGAAGTATGCTCAGGATGTCAAGGCTGGCAATGCGGATGAAAATATCGACGAAGCCGGCTTTGAAAAGTATCTGATGACAAGTGATTTCCCGCCGGTAGATCTGCTGATCCGTACAAGCGGAGAACAGCGTATTTCCAATTATCTGCTGTGGCAGATTGCCTATGCCGAACTGGAATTTGTTCCGGAAGCATGGCCGGATTTCACACCGGAAGTGCTGAAGAGATGTCTGGAAGAATTCTCACAGCGTGACCGTCGTTTCGGAGGTGTCAAGAATGTCTAAGAAAATGCTCACAAGAATCATTACTGCTGTATGCGTCATTGCAGTGGTTTTCCCGCCGATTGCCTTTGGCGGTCTTCTGATGCGTGCACTGGAAGTATTTGTGGCAGTAATGGGCGGCTATGAACTGTCCCGTCTGTTCAGTGATCATCTCGATGTTCCGCTGACAGTGCTGAACATTGCCTCTGTTGCGCTGATCGGTCTTGTCGGTTCTGCTTATTTCCCTGCAGCTTTGACCTTACTGGCAGTGCTTCTGTTTGCGATTGTCATCTTTGATGATAAGAGAACTGTGAAATTTGCCTGCCTGACTTTCACTCTGGCTGTGATTCTCGGTATGACAGTCCGTACAGTAGATACTCTGTATTATGGTGAACGGGTACTTGGCTGGAAGGCAATGCTGTATGTACTGCTGGCTACATTTGTAACAGATACAGGTGCATACTTCTTCGGTGTATTCTTCGGCAAGCATAAGATGATTCCCCGTATTTCTCCCAACAAGACATGGGAAGGTGCTGTGGGAGGTTATTTCTCAGGTCTTGTCGTTTCCATGATTTTCGGTCTTGCTGTACTGAAGGCTGTACCTGCGGCAATGATCATCTGCGGCAGCATTCTGCTTCCTGTTGTTGCCCAGATCGGTGATCTGAGCTATTCGGCAATCAAGAGACATTTCGGCATCAAGGACTTCGGCAATCTTCTGCCCGGTCATGGCGGTGTTCTTGACCGTATCGACAGTATGACATTCTGCCTGATTGTCTTCTATGCATTAATGCTGGTATGGGGTATCTGAGCTTATGAAAAGACTTGTACTTCTGGGCGCCAGCGGCTCTATTGGTGTGCAGACAATTGATGTTGTTCTGCAGCATCCTGATGAATTCTCCATCCGTGCGCTTGGTGTAGGCAGAAACATCAAGGTGCTGAAGGAAATTCTTGCAAAGATCAGTGTTGATCTTGTTTCCGTACAGATTGAAGAAGATGCAGAAGAACTGCGTCCGCTCTATCCGAATATTGAATTTGTTTCCGGAGATGCCGGTCTGAATCAGCTGGCTGCTCTGGAAGATTATGATGTACTGGTCAATGCGCTTGTCGGCTTTGCCGGTTTCATGCCGACGCTGACTGCTATTCAGCATCATCATGATGTTGCTCTGGCCAATAAGGAAACGCTGGTATGCGGCGGCAAGCTGATCTATGAAGCACTCCATGAATACGGTCAGCAGCTCTATCCGATCGATTCCGAGCACAGTGCCATTTTCCAGTGTCTGCAGGGCAATGAACATCGTGAGATCAAGCGACTGATCGTCACTGCTTCCGGCGGTTCCTTCCGTCGTCTGAGCAGAGATCAGCTGCAGGATGTCACCGTTGAACAGGCTCTGGCTCATCCGAACTGGGCGATGGGGGCCAAGATTACCATCGACAGTGCGACTATGATGAATAAAGGCTTTGAGGTAACCGAAGCACATTGGCTGTTTGATATTGACTATGATCACATCGATGTTCTGATGCATCCGGAAAGCATTGTGCATTCCATGGTTGAGTTTGTTGACCACAGCACCATGGCACAGATGGGCTCCCCCGATATGCGTCTGCCGATTCAGTATGCACTGACATGGCCGCGCAGATATGAACTGGCGCAGGAAAAGCCGCTGGATCTTGCGGCTGTCGGTACTCTGCATTTTGCGGAACCTGACTATGAACGTTTTCCGCTGCTGGCGCTTGCTTATGAGGCAGGACGTAAAGGCGGCAATCTTTCCGCAGTCATGAATGCAGCCAATGAAGCTGCCAATCTGGCCTTCCGTCAGGGAAAGATTCCGTTTCTGATGATTGAAGACATTGTCATCGGCGCTGTTCACGATGCACAGTTCCATGAACTGGAGACAGTACAGGATCTGATTGATGCAGATGCATGGGGCAGAGCATATGCCGAAAAGATGATCGAAGGAGTCAATCAATGACCATTATTCTGTTTATTCTGCTGATGTCGATGATCATTGTCATTCATGAAGGCGGTCATCTGGCAGCAGCGAAGTTCTTTAAGGTTTACTGCTACGAATTTTCCTTCGGCATGGGTCCGAAGCTGTTCGGAAGAAAAAAGGCGGAAACCGATTACTGCATCCGTGCCATTCCCGTCGGCGGCTTTGTCGCCATGGCCGGGGATCCGCAGGATG